>CBHTTS010000207.1:0-9791 GCA_966095775.1 uncultured Variovorax sp.
GCGCCGCCACCCCGGCGGGCGGGAGCCCCGACGCCCGGCGGGGGTGCCCGGCGCGCACGGGCGCCGCCCCCAACGACCTCACCGTCCTGATCGCAGGCGAGAGCGGCGTCGGCAAGGAACTGTTCGCGCAGGCGATCCACAACGAGAGCGCGCGTGCGGGCAGGCCCTTCGTCGCGATCAACTGCGCGGCCTTCCCCGAGGCGCTGCTCGAGAGCGAGCTCTTCGGCTACGAGGAGGGCGCCTTCACCGGCTCGCGCCGTGGGGGCAAGCGCGGCCTGTTCGAGACCGCGCACACCGGCACGCTGTTCCTCGACGAGATCGGCGATATGCCGCTGCACCTGCAGACGCGGCTGCTGCGCGTGTTGCAGGAGCGCGAGATCACGCGGCTGGGCGCGACCGCGCCGATTCCGGTCGACGTGCGCGTGGTCGCGGCCACGCACCAGCCGCTCGACCGCATGGTGCGCGAGCGCCGCTTCCGCCAGGACCTCTACTACCGCATCAACACGCTGCGCCTGGCGCTGCCGCCGCTGCGCGAGCGGCGCGAGGACGTGGCGCTGCTCGCCGAGACGCTGTTCGCCCAGTGCTTGCGGCGGCTCGGCGTCGGCTTCGACGCCCGGCGCGCGCTCGCGCCGCTCCTGCCGCGGCTCGCGGCCTACGACTGGCCCGGCAACGTGCGCGAGCTCGAGAACTTCTGCGAGCGGTTCGCGGTGTTCGTCTCGCAGTTCGAAGGCATCGAGGCGCTGCGGTACGACGAACTGCCGCACGAATGCCCCGAGCTCTTCGCCGATGCCGCGCCCGCGGCGGCCGACGCGGCCGCGCGGCCGCCGCGCGAGCGCCTCGCGCAGGTGCTCGCTGCGCACGGCGGCAGCCGCCTCCGGGCCGCGCGCGAGCTCGGCGTGAGCCGTTCCACGTTGTGGCGCTGGCTGCGCGATGCAAGGCCGGACGCCGCGCCCGGTTGAGGCGAGCGCGCGGCCTCGCTCACTCTCCGGCCAGCACGAAGCTCCGGCAACGCGTGCACACCGTGAACTCCGGCATCTCGCGTTCCGAAGTCGCGCCGCAGGCCGTGGCCGCCGCCCGCGCCGGCAACGAGTACAGCGAAGCCGCCAGCGCCGGTGCGCAGCGCTTCACCTCGACCGCCGACCGCGCCGTGATCCAGGCCGAAGCCGTGGCCCGGCCCGGAACCCGCGCTACGCCGCACCGGTCAGCGCGGCCTGCAGCGCGAAGGGCCCCGTGCGCAGGTGCCGCTTCATGAACTCGATGCAGATGCGGACCTTGGCCGAGTCCTGCGACCGGTGGCTGCTCATCGCCCAGACGTCCGCCGGCTCGCGGTAGGCGGGCAAGACGCGCACCAGCGCGCCGTCCTTCAGCTGCGGGGCGATGTCCCAGACCGACAGCAGCAGGATGCCGTTTCCGTCGATGCCCCAGTTGCGCACCACGTCGCTGTGGTTCGATCCGAAGCGGCCCGTCACCTTCACCGTCTCCATGCCGCCCGGGCCCTGCAGGCGCCACACGCCGAAGGCCTGCTCGCGGTCGCGGAAGACCAGGCAGTCGTGCTGCGCGAGGTCGGCCAGCGACTTCGGATGCCCGCGCCGCGCGAGATAGCCCGGCGCCGCGCAGAGGATGCGGCTGCTCTCGACGATGCGGTGCGCGATCAGCTGCGGCTGCGTGGGCTCGCCGACGCGGATGTCGATGTCGAAGCCTTCCCCGACCAGGTCCACGCGCCTGTCCACCAGTTCGAGCCAGATGTCGAGCCGGGGATGGCTGCGCTGCAGCAGCGACAGCACATGCGACACATGGTTGCGCCCGAGCCGCAGGCTGGTGCTGATGCGCAGCTGGCCGCCGGGCTCGCCCCGCGCGCTGCTGGCCGCCTCGGTCATGCCGCCGACGTCCTCCAGGATCCTGCGGGCGGTCGCGTAGATGCGCTCGCCGTCCTCGCTGATGTGCACGCGCCGCGTGGTGCGGTGGAACAGGCGCACGCCGAGCTGCTTCTCGAGGATGCCGATCCGCTTGCTCACGAAGGCCTGCGACACGCCCAGCTCCGTGGCCGTGGCCACGAAGCTCGCGCGCCGGGCCACGGTGCAGAACACATGCAGGTCGTCGAGGCTCGGTCTATTGTTCACGTTGCGTGATTTGTGCAAGCACGATTCCGTCGATTATAAAAACCGCAGGAATAAGTAGTCTCCGGGCCATTCGCAGACAGGCAGACGGAGACGACATTGGCCAGCTTCCACCCCTCCCATTCCCGCCCCGGCGACGCCGGGAAGATCCGCGTCGCCGTGGCCGGCGCGGGCTACATCGGCCAGGCCCACATGGACGTCGCGCAGCGCAGCCCCACCTGCGCGCTCTCGGCCGTCGTCGATCCCGCGCCCGCGGCCGAGGCGGTGGCGGCCCGCGCGGGCGTGCCGCTCTACAAGTCGCTCGAGGAGCTTTTCGAGAAGGGGCGCCCAGACGGCGTCGTGCTCGCGACGCCGAACCAGCTGCACGTGGCGCATGCGCTGGCCTGCATCGCCGAAGGCGTGCCGGCGCTGCTCGAGAAGCCCATCGCGCCCACGGTGGCCGAGGCCGAGCAGCTGGTGCGCGCGGCCGACGCGGCGAAGGCCAGGCTGCTGATCGGCCATCACCGTGCGCACAGCCCGATCATGGCGAGCGCCAGGCGCGTGATCGACGAAGGCCGCCTCGGGCCGCTGGTGGCGGTGATGGGCAGCGCCGTGTTCTTCAAGCCCGACAGCTACTTCGCCGACGCGCCGTGGCGCCGCGCGCCGGGAGGCGGGCCGATCCTGCTCAACATGATCCACGAGGTGCACAACCTGCGCATGCTGTGCGGCGAGATCGTGGCCGTGCAGGCCTTCGCGTCGAACGCGACGCGCGGGTTCGCGGTGGAGGACACGGTGGCCGTCAACCTGCGCTTCGCGAGCGGGGCGCTCGGCACCTTCATGCTCTCCGACACCGCCGCGTGCGCGCGCAGCTGGGAGCAGACCTCGCAGGAGAACAAGGCCTATCCGAGCTACGCCGACGAGGACTGCTACGTGATCGCGGGCACCTCGGGCTCGCTCTCGGTGCCCACCATGCGCCTGAAGACCTACGGAAGGCCGGAGGACAGGTCGTGGTGGAAGCCCTTCGACACCGGCACCGCCCCGACCACGCGCGAGGACCCGCTGGCACGGCAGATGGAGCACTTCGGCGCGGTCATCCGCGAGGGCGCGCGGCCGGTGGTCAGCGCCCGCGACGGGCTGCAGAACCTGCGCATCACCGAGGCCATCGTCCAGGCGGCCCGCAGCGGATCGATGGTCGACACGCGCCTGGCCTGACCCGTTCACCCACCCACGCGAACCGTCGCATTGAAACAAAGGAGCAGGCACCCATGGGCATGAAGACGATCCTGATGCTGCACGGCATCAACCACGACATGTTCGGCAAGCGCGACCCGGCGCAGTACGGCACCGTGACGCTGGCCGAGATCGACGAGCGGCTGCGCGCGCTCGGCCGGGAGCTGGGCGCGGAAGTCGCCAGCTTCCAGACCAACAGCGAAGGCGCCATGTGCGAGCGCATCCACCGGGCCTTCGAGGACGGGGTGGACGCGGTGCTCATCAACGCGGGCGCCTGGACGCACTACAGCTACGGCATCCGCGACGCGCTCGCCATCCTCACGGTGCCGGTGGTCGAGATCCACATGTCGAACATCCACGCGCGCGAGCCGTTTCGCCACCACTCCGTGTTCGCCGGGATCGCCAGGGGCCAGATCTGCGGCTTCGGCGCCGAGAGCTACCTGCTGGGGCTGCGCGCCGCGCTGGCCGCCATCGGCTGAGGCGGCGTGCGCCGGCGCCGGGCGACGCCGGCCGCGTCGTTCCCGGCACGAAGGGCCGTGCAAGGGCCTACAACTTCTCGCCTTCCTCGAGCACGCCCGCCTTGCGCAGGGCGGCGTCCAGCCACTTGGCCGCCGTCTGGCCTTGGCCCGTTGGGATTCGTGCCCACCGAGAAGACCGGGAAACCCATCTCGTCGATCTCGACGCTGTCGCGCACGATGTCGGGTCGCTGGTGCATGGTCCGCCTTCCGCTCATTCGGCCTTGACGTCCGCGTCCTTCACCACGCGGCCCCACTTGCGCTTGTCCGCCGCCAGGAACGCGCGGAACTGCTCGGGCGTGCTGCCCACGGGTTCCAGGCCGTCGGCCGCGAGCCGCTTGGCGATCTCGGGCATCGCGAGCACCTTGGCGACTTCGCGCTGGATGCGCTCGACGGCGGCCGGCGGCGTGTTCTTCGCCGCGCAGATGCCGGCCCAGGTCACGGGGTCGAAGTCGGGCACGCCGGCTTCGGCCACGGTCGGGATGTCCGGAAAGGCCGCCAGCCGGCGCGGGCTGGCCACCGCCAGCGCACGCAGCTTGCCGGAGCGCGCGTACTGCATCGAGCTCACGGGCTGGTCGAAGATCATCGAGACCTGGCCCGCGACGAGGTCCGTCATGGCCTGGCCGGTGCCCTTGTAGGCCACGTGCACGATGTCGATGCCCGCGCGGCTCTTGAGCATCTCGCCCGCGAGGTGCCCGCCGGTGGCGGTGCCCGAGGAAGCGAAGTTGATCTCGCCGGGCTTCTGCTTCGCGTAGGCGATGAGCTCCTTCACGCTCTTCACCGGCAGGCCGGAATTGACCAGCAGCATGTAGGGCGCGTTGACGATCTGCGTGACCGGCACGATGTCCTTCTCGGAATCGAAGGGCCGGCTCGCGAGCACGTGCGGCTGGATCGACAGCGTCCCCGTGGTGCACATCAGCAGCGTGTGGCCGTCCGCGGGCGCGGCGAGCATGGCCGAGGCGGCGATGTTGCCGCCCGCGCCGGGCCGGTTGTCGATCAGCACCTGCTGCCCCAGGCCTTCGGCCAGCTTGGGCGCGATCAGGCGCGCCACCATGTCGTTGGAGCCGCCCGGCGAGAAGCCGACGAGGATCTTCACCGGCTTGGACGGGAAGGCGTCGGCGGCCCATGCGTGGGCGGCCGCGAGCCAGACGGTGCCCGCAGCGAGCGCCGGCAGCAGCTTCGGAAGGGAGCGGAGTTTCATAGCGGTTCCTGGTTGATGGCTCGACCCGAGAGCTCCTCGCGTGCCAGCGCGATGCGCCGGCAGCCTTCCAGCAGCTGTTCGGTGCCGGCGGCGAAGGAGAGGCGGAAATGGGTGGGCACGCCGTAGGCGCTGCCCTGGAGCGCGGCGAGGTTCTGCGCGTCGAGCAGGTGCATCACCCAGTCGTCGCTGTTCTCGATCACGGTGCCCTTGCGGTCGCGCAGCCCGAAGAGCGCGCTGCACGAGACGAAGACGTAGAAGGCACCGTCGGGCACCTCGCAGCGGATGCCGTCGATGGCGTTGAGCGCCGCGACCACCGTGTCGCGACGCCTCTGGTACTCGCGCCGGTTGGCGGCGATGGTGTCCTGCGGCCCCGTGAGCGCCGCGACGGCGGCCGCCTGCGCGATCGAGTTGGGGCCGGAGGTGCTCTGCGACTGGAGCTTGACCATCGCCTGGATCAGCGCCGAGGGCCCCGCGCCATAGCCGATGCGCCAGCCGGTCATCGCGTAGGCCTTCGAGACGCCGTTCACCGTCAGCGTTCGGTCCTTGAGCTCGGGGGCCGCCTTCGCCATGGTGGCGAATTCGGCGTCGCCGTAGATCAGGTGCTCGTAGATGTCGTCGGTCAGCACCCAGACGTGCGGGTGGCGCCGCAGCACCGCTGCCAGTGCCTGGAGCTCGGCGTGCGTGTAGGTGGCGCCGCTCGGGTTGTTCGGCGAGTTGAGCATCAGCCAGCGCGTCCTGGGGGTGATGGCCTGCTCGAGGTCGGCGGGCTGGAGCTTGAAGCCCGACGCGGCGGGGCAGTCGACGAAGATCGGAACCCCGCCCGCCAGCAGCGCGATGTCGGGGTAGGACACCCAGTACGGCGCCGGCACGATGACCTCGTCGCCGGCGGCCACGGTGCACATGAGCGCGTTGAAGATCACCTGCTTGGCCCCGGTGCCGACGATGATCTCGCCCGGCGCGTAGGCCAGGCCGTTCTCCGCCAGGAACTTGCCGGCGATGGCCTCCTTCAGCGCCGGCGTGCCGCCCACGTCGGTGTAGCGCGTCTGGCCGGCGGCCATGGCGCGGATGGCCGCCTCCCTGATGTGGCCGGGCGTCTCGAAGTCGGGCTCGCCGGCGGTCAGGCCGAGGATGTCGCGGCCGGCCGCGCGCAGCTCGCGGGCCCGCTGGCCGGCCATGGAGCTGGGAGACGGCTTGATCCGGTTCAGTCGTGGTGCGATGTGAAGCATGCGCGCAGTATCAAAGTGCGCGCCCCGCGGGACAAACGAGAAATCGGACCGGCGCGGTATTCCTTTTTTTCCTGGCGGCCCATGGGCGTAGATTCCATGGGTATGAACTTCACCTTCAAGCAGCTGGAGGCCTTTCTCTTCAGCGCCAAGCTCCAGAGCTTCAGCGCCGCGGCGGTGAAGCTGCACACCACGCAGTCGGCCATCTCCAAGCGGCTGGCCGAACTCGAGGATTCGCTCGGCGGCCCCTTGCTGCACCGCACCTCGCATGGGCTCGAGCTGGCGCACGCGGGCCGGGAGCTGCTGCCGCTGGCGGAAGAGGCCCTGCGCCTGTGGCAGCGCATCCAGCACGACATCAGCTTCGACAAGACGCTGCGCGGCACTTTCAAGGTGGGCGTGACGGAGCTGATCGCGATGACCTGGCTCACGCGCCTGATCCAGCTGCTGCAGAAGCTGCATCCGGAGGTGACGCTCGAACCGGTGGTGGACGCGGGGCTCACGCTCTTCGAGCGGCTGGAGTCCAACAAGCTCGACCTGACCATCATGCCCGGCATCTTCTGGGGGCAGGCCTTCGAATCGGTGAAGGTGGGGCAGGTCGAACAGGCCTGGATCGCGAGCCCGCGCCTTGCCATTCCCAACCGCGCATTGAAGCCGCACGAGTTCGCCGACTACCCGGTGATCGAGCAGCCCGCCGGCGCCTCGAAGAACAGGTTCTACGAGGCCTGGCGCGCGGAACAGGGCTTCCGCTTCGGCAAGGTCATGCTCACGAACAGCACCACGGTGCTGCGCGAGCTCACGATCAGCGGTTTCGGCATCAGCCAGCAGGCGCTCGACTACGTGCGGCCGGACATCCGCAGCGGCCTGCTGCGCATCGTCAGGAGCGACCCGATGCCGCCGCCGCTGGTCTACAGCGCCGTCTACCGGCGCGACAACGCCAGCCCGGCGCTGGCGCGCATCGTCGAGCTGGCGGTGAAGACCTGCGATTTCACGCTGCGCGCGAGCCAGCACGAGGTGGCGCCGCCGGCTCCGCCCAGGGGCTCGGGCTCGACCGTGCGGCAACGCGCCGTGCGCCAGGGCGTGGCGAAGAAGCCCGCCAGGAAGACCCGGCGCTAGGTTTCCACTGGCGACGCGGCGCCGCCGGCCTTCAATCCCGCGTGAGCACGAAGCGCTTGCGGATTCCGCTCGCGGCCGATGGCGCCACCCACAGGTCGAACTCTCCGGGTTCCGCCGTGGGCTTCATGTCGCGCCCGAGGAAGCGCAGCTCGTCCGCCGCGAGCCGGAAGTCGACCTCGGCCGTGGCGCCCGCGGCGATGCGCACCTTGCGGAAGGCCTTGAGCTCGCGCACCGGCCGCGTCACGCTGGCGGCGCGCTTCGCGACGTAGAGCTGCACCACTTCCTCGGCCTCGCGCGTGCCGGTGTTGGCGAGCCGGGCGCGCACCGTGATCGCGCCGCCCGGGCGCAGGCGCTCGCTGTCCAGCGCCACCTCGTCGTAGCGCACCGGCGCGTAGCCCATGCCCCAGCCGAAGGGATAGAGGGCCTCGTTGGTGGCGTCGATGTAGCGCGTGCGGAAGGCCATCTGCGGATCGTTGTCGGGCAGCGGCCGGCCGGTGCGCTTGTGCGCGTAGTAGTAGGGCACCTGGCCCGCGGTCTGCGGGAAGCTCACGGGCAGCCGGGCCGAGGGGTTGAAGTCGCCGAACACCACGTCGGCGATCGCGTGGCCGGTCTGCACGCCGAGGAACCAGGTCACGAGGATCGCCTGCGCATGGCGCACCGCGCCCCGCAGCGCCATGGCGCGGCCGTTGCTCAGCAGCACGACCACCGGCTTGCCGGTGGCGGCCACGGCTTCGGCGAGGTCCTGCTGCGCCTGCGGCAGGCCGATGTCGGTGCGCGAGCGCGATTCGCCCGACATGCGCTCGCTCTCGCCGACCGCGAGCACCACCACGTCGGCCTGGCGCGCCGCGGCCACCGCGGCCTCGATGCCGCCGGGCAGCGGCGAATCGATGTCCGTGCCGCGCACCACCGTGAGGGCGGCCGGGTCGCCGAGCGCGGCGCGCAGCCCCTCGTCGATGCCCACGGGCGCGCTCTGGCCCGGGAACAGGCTCCAGGCGCCGAGCAGGTCGCGCGTGCCCGAGGCGAAGGGGCCCACGAGCGCGACCTTGCGGCCGGTCTTCGGCAGCGGCAGCAGGTTGCCCTCGTTCTTCAGCAGCACGATCGAGCGGCGCGCGCTCTCGCGCGCGAGCGCCAGCGTCGCGGGGTCCGAGGGGCGCTCGGCCGCGGGCTTGCCGTCGAGGCCGCGGAACGGGTCGTCGAACAGGCCGAGCCTCTGCTTCACGCGCAGCACGCGGCGCACCGCGTCGTCGAGCCGCGCCATCGGCACCTCGCCCGAGGCCACGAGCCCGGGCAGCTCGCGCATGTAGAGGCCGCTCTGCATGCTCATGTCGGTGCCCGCGAGAAAGGCCTGCTTCGCCGCCTCGCGGCCGTCGGCGGCATAGCCGTGCGCGATCAGTTCCTCGTCGGCGGTGTAGTCCGAGACCACGAAGCCCTGGAACCTCCATTCGCGGTGCAGCACCTCGGTCAGCAGCGCCGGGTTGGCGATCGAGGGGATGCCGGAGATCTCGTTGAAGGCGCTCATCATCGACAGCGCCCCCGCGTCCACCGCGGCCTTGAACGGCGGCAGGTAGACCTCGCGCAGCGTGCGCTCCGAGATGTCGGTGGTGTTGTAGTCGAGCCCGCCCTCGGCCGCGCCGTAGGCCGCGAAGTGCTTGGGCGTGGCGAGCAGCGCATCGCCGCGCGAGAGGTCCGGCCCCTGGAAGCCGCGCACGCGCGCCGCGGCGAACAGGCTGCCGAGGTACGGGTCCTCGCCGATGCCCTCGATGCCGCGGCCCCAGCGCGCATCGCGCGCGATGTCGAGCATCGGCGCGAAGGTCCATCGGAAGCCGTCGGCGCTGGCCTCGACCGCCGCCGCGCGCGCGGTGCGTTCGGCGAGCTCGGGCTCCCAGCTCGCGGTCTCGGCCAGCGGCATCGGGAAGATGGTGCGGAAGCCGTGGATCACGTCGGCGCCGTAGAGGAGCGGAATGCCGAGCCGCGACTCGCGCACCGCCACCTGCTGCAGCTGGCGCTTGCGCGCGAGCCCTTCGTTGTTGAACAGGCCGGTGACGCGCCCCGCGCGCACCTCGTCGACCTCGAGCTGCGCATTGCGCTGGTTCGCGGCCGGGTTGCCCGGGATGTTGGTGTCGGCGGGGCCGTAGAGGCTCAGCTGGCCGACCTTTTCCTCCACCGTCATGCGCGCGATCAGCGATTCGATGCGGGCGTCGGCGCCCGCGGGCGGTGGCGGCGCGGAGGTGGCGCAGGCGGTGAAGAGGAGGGGGGCGGCGAGCAGGGCGGCGGGGAGACGGAGGCGCATCGGGCTTATTTGTAAACCATGAGCGCCGTCTTCTCGAAAATACAACCCTGAGGCTGCTGCGGTCTCCCTTGCCCCCTCCCCCTCTGGGGGAGGGCCGGGGTGGGGGCAGACGGCGCACCCACG
>CBHTTS010000208.1:0-9746 GCA_966095775.1 uncultured Variovorax sp.
TGCGGAAGCGGCCCTCGAGGAAGCGCTTGTAGGCCTCGGTCACGTGCTCCAGCGAATTGCCGTGGATGACGATCACCGGCGGGTTCATGCCGCCCTGGTGCGCATAGCGCATCTTGGGCCGGTACATGCCCGACTTCTTCGGCGCCTGGAACTGCACCGCCTCCTGCAGCAGCCGCGTGAGCACCGGCGTCGACATCTTGCGGGTGGCCGACTTGTGCGCCTGCGCAATGGCCTGCCACAACGGCCCCAATCCCTGGCGCTTGATGGCCGAGATGAAGTGCAGCGCGGCGAACTTCAGGAAGGCCAGCCGGGTCTCGATCTGGCGCTGGATCTGCTCGCGCTGGTAGCTGTCGACCGCGTCCCACTTGTTGATCGCGATCACCACCGCGCGGCCGCTCTCGAGGATGTAGCCGGCGATGTGCGCGTCCTGGTCGGTGACGCCCTGCGTGGCGTCGAGCAGCAGCAGCACGACGTTGGCCGACTCGATGGCCTGCAGCGTCTTGACCACCGAGAACTTCTCGATCGCCTCGAACACCCTGCCCTTGCGGCGCAGCCCGGCCGTGTCGATGAGCTCGAAGCGCTGGCCGTTGCGCTCGAACGGCACGCTGATCGCGTCGCGCGTGGTCCCGGGCATGTCGAAGGCCACGAGGCGCTCCTCGCCGAGCCAGGTGTTGATCAGGGTCGACTTGCCGACGTTCGGCCGGCCCGCCACCGCGAGCTTGATCGGCTTGTTGAGCGCGGCCTCGTCGCCCTCCTCGTCCTCGTCGGGCTCGGGCAGGTTCAGCGGCTCGAGCGCCAGCTCGACCAGGCTGCGGATGCCCTGGCCGTGCGCGGCCGAGATCGCATGGACCTCGCCGAGGCCCAGCTCGTAGAAGTCGACCAGCCTGGCGCCGTCGCGCATGCCCTCGGCCTTGTTGGCCACGAGCACGGTGGGCTTGCCCAGCCGGCGCAGCTCGCCGGCGATGTCGTGGTCCTGCGCCGAGAGGCCCTCGCGCGCATCGACCACGAAGACCACCACGTCGGCCTCGGCCACGGCCTGGCGCGTCTGCTTGGCCATCTCCCTGAAGATGCCGCTGCCCGCGTCGGGCTCGAAGCCGCCGGTGTCGATGACGATGAATTCGTGCCGGCCCAGGCGCCCGTTGCCGTAGTGGCGGTCGCGCGTGAGGCCCGCGAAGTCGGCGACGATGGCGTCGCGCGTCTGCGTGAGGCGGTTGAAGAGGGTCGATTTGCCGACGTTCGGACGCCCGACCAGGGCCACGACCGGCTTCATGGCCGGCCTTTCTGCGGCACGGATTTCATGGTCGGGCCTCTCACGGGATCATTCGGGGCGGTAGCCGAACACGCCGCCGTTGGCCGTGACCACGACCACGGTGTTGCCGGCGAGCACCGGCGTCACGGCGATGGCCGAGCCGTCGGGCGTCAGGCGGTTGAGCAGCGCGCCGTCTTCGCGCGAGACGAAGTGCAGCGTGCCGGTGCTCTCGCCGATCACGAGCGATCGGCCCACGGCCAGCGGCCCGGTCAGCACGCGGTTCTTGAAGCGGGTCGACTGCCAGGCGCGCTCGCCGTCGGCGCGGCGCCAGGCCGTGACGCTGCCGTCGGCCTCGGTGCCGTAGACGAAGCCTTCGTCGCCGCTCACGCCCTCGGCGCCCACGGCCGGCTTGCTCCAGAGCAGCTGGCCGCGCGAGGCGTCGACGCAGCCGACGTTGGCGTAGTAGGCGCGCGCGCAGACGACATCGCCGACGCGGCTCACGCTGCCGGTCAGGTCGACCAGGCGCTCCACGTCGTTGGTGCCGCGCGGGGCCGCGATCGGCGCTTCCCAGCGCGAGATGCCGTTGGCCGGGTTGAGGCCGACCAGGCGGCCGCCGATGCCCGAGATCAGCGTGTCGCCGACGGCGATCAGCACGCCCGACTTGCGCAGCACCAGGTTCTCGGCCGTGCGCTGCTGCAGCCAGAGGCGGCGGCCGCTCTGGCCGTCCCAGGCGCTGACGCTGCGGTCGGCGGTCTGCACGAAGACGCGGCGGCCGGCCACGAGCGGCGCGGTGAAGGCCTGCGCCGTCAGGCGCTGCTTCCAGAGCACCTTGCCGCCCTCGATCGCGACCAGTTCGTTGTCGGCCGTGACCACCGCGGCCAGCGAGCCGTCGCTGCCGACGCCGGCGGCCAGCGGGGCGCCGACCTTGCCGCGCCAGGTCTCGCGGCCCGCGCGCGCATCGATCGCGACCACGGTGCCGTCGCTGCTCGCCACCGTCACGGTGTCGCCGCTCACGTCGACCGCGAGCGGGAAGCCCACGGCCGGGATGCGCACGTTCCAGGCCTGGCGCACGCCGAACAGCGAGGGGTTCGGCGGCAGCTCGGCCGGCTTGGGCTTGCTGGTGCCCGAGCACGCAGCCAGCATCGCTACCAAAACAATAGCTGAACCGACACGCAGGGCGCGCGACTCAGACATGAAACGCTTGAAATTCATAGTGCGATCAGGAGGTTTTGGGGGCGGCGGGCGTGACCGTGATCACGGGCGCCAGGCTTTTCGGATCGACGCCGGCGGCGTTGAGCTTGAATTCGACCAGGCGCCGGTAGTCCGAGGTCGGCCCCAGGCCGGTCCAGGCCTTGCGGTACTCGGCCTGCGCCTCGGCGCGCTTGCCCTGCGCCATGTAGATGTCGCCCTTGCGGTCGGCGACCAGCGGCTCGAATTCCTTCGGCACCTCGCCCGAGAGCTGCTTGAGCGCCTCGTCGTAGGACTTGCCGTCGAGCAGCTCGGCCGCGAGCCGCAGCTTGGCGACCGCCTGGTAGCCCGGGTCGATCGCGTTCTGCGCCACCCAGCCCAGCGCCGCGTGCGATTCCTCGGCCTTGCCCTTCTCGTAGAGCGCCTTGGCCGCGAGCAGGCCGGCCTGCTGCGCATAGGCGGTGCGCGCGAAGCGCTCCTTCATGTCGCCGAGCACGCGCTGCACCCGCTCGGCGTCGCCGGCCTGCGTGCTGCGCTCGAGCTCGTCGTAGAGCGCCGAGGCCTGGGCCGCCTGGCTGCGCTGGTAGTACAGCCAGCCGTTCCAGGCCACGAAGGCGCCGGCCGCGATCAGCACGACCCAGGTGATCAGGGTGCCGTAGGTGTTCCAGAAATGCTTGAGCTGGTCGAGCTGTTCCTGTTCTTCGAGGTCGAGATGGGTTGCCATGCGCTGTCAGGTGTTGGGAGCCGGGGATTGTAGGGTGGCGGCCCAGGCGGCCGCGTCGGCGAGCGGCCGGGCCACCTGTTCGCCGCCGCCGTCGCGCAGCGGCTTGACGGTGACCTCGCCGCGCGACAGCTCGTCCTCGCCGAAGATCAGCGCGTAGCGCGCGCCGCTGGCGTCGGCCTTCTTGAACTGCGCCTTCATGCTGCCGCCGCCGGCATGCTGCAGCACGCTGACGCCCGCGGCGCGCAGCTGCTCGAGCACCGCCATCACCCGGGGCAGCACCGCGGCCGAGGGCACGACCGCATAGGCCGCGGGCGCCGCCGACGGCACCGGCAGGCCGAGCTCCTGGATCAGCAGCAGCAGCCGCTCGATGCCGAGGCCGAAGCCCACGGCCGGCGCCGGCTTGCCGCCCATCTGCCCGATGAGCCCGTCGTAGCGCCCGCCGCCGCAGACGGTGCCCTGCGAGCCGAGCTGGTCGGTCACCCACTCGAACACCGTGAGGTTGTAGTAGTCCATGCCGCGCACCAGGCGCGGGTTCACGCGGTAGGCCAGGCCCGCGGCGTCGAGCACGGCGCGCACCGCGTCGAAGTGCGCGCGCGATTCCTCGCCGAGGAAATCCATCAGCTGGGGTGCCGCCTCGACGATGGCCTGCATCTCGGGGTTCTTGGTGTCGAGGATGCGCAGCGGGTTGCTGTGCAGGCGCCGCTTCGCGTCCGCGTCCAGCACCTCGGCATGCGCCTCGAAATGGCGGATCAGCGCCTCGCGGTGCGCCTGGCGCTCGGCCGGCTGGCCGAGGCTGTTGATCTCCAGTCGCACGTGCTCGCCTTCGACCAGCCCGAGCTCGCGCCACAGCGCCCGCACCATGAGGATCAGCTCGGCGTCCACGTCGGGGCCCGGAAAGCCGAGCGCCTCGACATCGAGCTGGTGGAATTGGCGGTAGCGGCCCTTCTGCGGCCGTTCGTGGCGGAACATCGGCCCCATGGTCCACAGCCGCAGCGGGCCGTTGTAGAGCGCGTTGTGCTCGACCATCGCGCGCACGATGCCCGCGGTGGCCTCGGGGCGCAGCGTGAGCTTGTCGCCGTTCATCGAGTCCGTGAAGGAGTACATCTCCTTCTCGACGATGTCGGTCACCTCGCCGAGTCCGCGCACGAACAGCGCCGTCGGCTCGACCACGGGCGTCACGATGTAGTGGTAGCCGTAGCGGGCGAGCAGCTGCCGCACCTTCTGCTCGAACCAGGACCACAGCGCCGAATCGGGCAGCCGGTCGGTGCGCGGCACGCTCGCCGGCAATATGTCGTTCATGCCTTTGACGGCATTGATCTTGTCAGCCATGGGAAGAAGCGGTCAGGCGACGTCGGCAGCCTGCGGCTGGCCGAAGCGCTTTTCGATGTAGTTTTCGACGAGCTGATGGAACTCGCCGGCGATATTGTCGCCGCGCAGCGTGAGCGCCTTCTCGCCGTCGATGAAGACCGGCGCCGCCGGCGCCTCGCCCGTGCCGGGCAGGCTGATGCCGATGTCGGCATGCTTGCTTTCGCCGGGGCCGTTGACGATGCAGCCCATCACGGCCACCTTGAGCGTCTCGACGCCGGGGTACTTCTTGCGCCAGACCGGCATCTGCATGCGCAGGTAGTCGTCGATCTGCTTGGCGAGCTCCTGGAAGGTGGTGCTCGTGGTGCGGCCGCAACCCGGGCAGGCCGTGACGCTCGGCACGAACACGCGCAGGCCCAGCGCCTGCAGGATCTCGGAGGCGATCACCACCTCCTGCGTGCGCGACTCGCCCGGCTGCGGCGTGAGCGACACGCGGATGGTGTCGCCGATGCCCTCCTGCAGCAGGATCGACAGCGCCGCGGCCGAGGCCACGGTGCCCTTGGTGCCCATGCCGGCCTCGGTCAGGCCCAGGTGCAGCGGATAGTCGCAGCGACGCGCCAGCTCGCGGTAGACCGAGATCAGGTCCTGCACGCCGCTGACCTTGCACGAGAGGATGACCTGGTGGCCGGGCATGCCCATCGATTCGGCGAGCTTCGCCGACTCGATCGCCGAGGTGATCAGCGCCTCGTACATGACCTGCTTCGCGTCCCAGGGCGCGGCGCGCCGGCTGTTGGCGTCCATCAGGCTCGCGAGCAGCTCCTGGTCGAGGCTGCCCCAGTTGACGCCGATGCGCACGGGCTTGTTCCAGCGCATCGCCGCGTCGATCATCTGGCCGAACTGCCGATCCTTCTTGTCGCCCTTGCCCACGTTGCCGGGGTTGATGCGGTACTTGCTGAGCGCCTCGGCGCAGGCCGGATAGTCGGTCAGCAGCCGGTGGCCGTTGTAGTGGAAGTCGCCCACCAGCGGCACGTCGACGCCCATGCGGTCGAGCTGCTCGCGGATGTAGGGCACCTGCGCGGCGGCCTCGGGCGTGTTGACGGTGATGCGCACCATCTCCGAGCCGGCCTGGGCCAGTTCCTTGACCTGGATCGCGGTGCCGATCGCGTCGACGGTGTCGGTGTTGGTCATCGACTGCACGCGCACCGGCGCGTCGCCGCCCACGGTGACGACGCGCGGGCCCCAGACCACGCGGGCCTGGCGCGAGCGCCGCGCCAGGGGGGCCGCGGCGGCGATGGGTTGGGGGCTGCAGTCGGTCGTGCTCATGGCGAAGTCACCAGGAAACGCGCCACGCTGCCGCCGCGCGTGAAAGCCTTCAGGTCGAAGGGCTTGCCGTGCACCTGCACGTCGACCGCGGTCGCGCGCCCCACCACCACCGACAGCGGCAGCGTGCCCGAAAGGCCCACCGTCTCGCCGGCCTGTAGGCTGCGCTTGAGCAGCACCTTGCCGCCGGCTTCGGTGACCGTGATCCAGCATTCCTCGCGCGCGACGAACACCAGCGGCTGGGCCGGCGCGGCGGCGGGCGAGGACGAGGTGGCCGCGACCGCGGCCGTGTTCGCGCCAGGCACCGGCTGCGCGCCGGCGGCCGCGGCACCCGCGGCGGCGGCCGAAGAAGCGGGCGCGGCGGGCGATACCGCCGTGTTCTCCACCACCATCGCCGGCTGGCCCGGCGCCGGAGCGGCCGCCGGCGCGGACGCGCTCTCGGCCTCGCCGCCCTGGGAGGTCCAGCGCGACACCGAGGCGCCGATCTGGTCGAACACCGACTGCGGCAGCCAGAACAGTACGGCCGCGCCCACGAGCAGCAGCCCCACCACCGTGAGCAGCGCCCGCGACGGCAGGCCGCCGGCACGGCTGCCGCTCCAGCGCGGCTTGCCCGAGACCACGCCGCCCTTGAGCGTGCGGTCCGACTCGGCCAGCGCCGCGCGCTGGGCGCCTGGCAGCTTGGCGAGCACCGGTCCCGGGTCGATGCGCAATGCGCGGCAGACGCTGCTCGCGAGCGCGCGCGCGAACACCGGATCGGGCAGCGCCGCAATGTCGTCGGCCTCGAGCGCGATGAGCTTCTGCGGCGGCACCTTGAGGGCCGCGGCCACCATCTCGATGTGCAGCCCGTGCGCCTCGCGCGCCTCGCGCAGCAGGTCGCCGGCCGTCTTGTTGGCGATGTCGCCCTCCTCGAGTGGCAGCACCGCCGAAGTGCCGAACTCCGAAACCCGTTCAGTCATTGAAATTCCCGCGCTCGTACGCGATGGCCTCCCTCGATTGCGGGAAGCGGTTCTGCAGTTGTCCGCCCAGCTGGGCCATGGCTTCGCGGTTGTTGAGCCGCCGCTCGATCTTGATGCCGAGCCACAGCGTCTCGGCGCTCGCCGCGGGGCTGTTGTTGACGCGGCGGATGTAGAACTGCGCGCGCGACCATTCCTCGCGCTGCGCGAGCAGCGAGGCGAGGTTGTAGCCGACCACCGGATTGCCGGCGTCGATCTCGTAGGCCTGCGTGAGGCTGCGCTCCGCCTCGGCGCGCTGGCCGGCGCGCAGCTGGCACACGCCGCGCGTCATCAGCGTCTTCGAGCGCTCGGTGTAGCCCGGCGCCGCGAGCGCGTCGTTGAACTGCTGCGTCGCGTCGCCGAAGCGCTTCTGCTGACACAGCAGCCAGCCGTAGTTGTGGCGGGCATTGCCGTCGCGCGGATTCAGCGCGATCGCGCGGCGGAAGCTGTCTTCCGCCAGGCCCGCGTCCTCCTGCCGCATGTAGACCAGGCCGCGCAGGTTGTAGGCGTCGGCGTTGTTCGGGTCGGCGGCCAGCGCCTGCCGGATCTCGTCGAGCGCCACGTTGGTCTGGCCGTGCTCGAAGTAGCCGGCGGCCAGCTCGAGGCGCAGGCGCGCGCGGCGCTGCCGGTTCGCCTCATCGGACTCGGCCGCCGCGACCGGGGTGCCTGCGGCCGAGCTGGTGTCGGCCAGGCTGGTGGTGGTGGTGCGGGTGCTGACGCAGCCCCCGAGCAGCAACGCCATCGCGACCCCGGCAAAGCTGGCGGCAAACAGCCGCGGTGCGTTCACGGTCGTCGTCGAAAAGGCCATGCTCATGGGGTCAATGCTCCTGGGATGCGGTCTTGCGAACGGGATGGATCACCACGGGCCGCTCGGCCGCGCGGCGCTGCGCCATGCGCTCGGCCGCGCGCGTGCGGTCCTTGACGTCGCCGGCGAGCTGCCCGCAGGCGGCATCGATGTCGTCGCCGCGCGTCTTGCGCACCGTGGTCACGAGGCCGGCCTCGCTGAGCGTCTTGGCGAAGGCCAGCACGCGCGCCTGCGGCGAGCGCACCAGGCCCGAGGCCGGGAAGGGGTTGAACGGGATCAGGTTGAACTTGCACGAGATGCCGTGCGCGCGCACCAGCTCCACGAGTTGGCGGGCATGCTCGGGCTGGTCGTTGACGCCATCGAGCATGCAGTATTCGAAGGTGATGAAGTCGCGCGGCGCAT
Source organism: uncultured Variovorax sp. (assembly GCA_966095775.1). Classification (GTDB taxonomy): domain Bacteria; phylum Pseudomonadota; class Gammaproteobacteria; order Burkholderiales; family Burkholderiaceae_C; genus Variovorax. The sequence goes on from CBHTTS010000208.1 coordinate 7,986, forward strand.
GCGCCAGGTAGCGCTTGCAGGCCTCGATCAGTTCGGCGATCGGGTACTTGCGGTTCAGCGGCACCAGGTCGTCGCGCAGCGGGTCGTTCGGCGCATGCAGCGACACCGCGAGCGCCACCGGGCAGTCGGCGCCGAGACGGTCGATCATCGGCACCACGCCCGAGGTCGACACCGTGACGCGCCGGCGCGACAGGCCGTAGGCGTTGTCGTCGAGCATGGTGCGCAGCGCCGGCACGAGCGCGGCGTAGTTCTGCAGCGGCTCGCCCATGCCCATCATCACGACGTTGGAGATGACCCGCTCGTCGCGCTTCAGGTGCCTGCGCAGGAAGTGTTCGGCAAACCACAGCTGGGCGACGATCTCGCCGGTGCCGAGGTTGCGGCTGAAGCCCTGGTGCCCCGTGGAGCAGAAGCGGCATCCGACCGCACAGCCGGCCTGGGACGACACGCACAGGGTGCCGCGGTCGTCCTCGGGAATGAAGACGGCTTCGACGGCATTGCCGTCGCCGACGTCGAACAGCCACTTGATCGTGCCGTCCTTGGATTCGTGCTGCGTGAGGACCGGCAGGGCCTCGACGCGCGCGGTGGTCGCGAGTTTCTCGCGCAGCGACTTCGCCAGATCGGTCATCTGGGCGAAGTCGCTGGCGCCACGCTGGTGGATCCAGCGGAACAGCTGCGTGGCGCGGAAGCGTTTCTCGCCGAGCTTTTCGCAGAACGCAGCCAGCCCCTCGAGATCGAATTCGAGCAGGTTGGCCGTGGTCATGAAATCAGCCGGCGTGCGGCTTCAGCGTGCGTAGACGTTGAGGCCGGCGAAGAAGAACGCCACTTCGTTGGCGGCCGTTTCGGGCGCGTCCGAGCCGTGCACGGCGTTGGCGTCGATGCTGTCGGCGAAGTCGGCGCGGATGGTGCCCGGGGCGGCCTTCTTGGGGTCGGTGGCGCCCATCAGGTCGCGGTTCTTCGCGATCGCGTTCTCGCCTTCGAGCACTTGCACGAACACGGGGCCCGAGATCATGAACTCGACCAGGTCCTTGAAGAAGGGACGCTCCTTGTGGACCGCGTAGAACTGCTCGGCTTCGTTGCGCGACAGATGCACCAGCTTGGCGGCGACGATCTTGAGGCCCGCAGCTTCGAAGCGGGAAACGATCTTGCCGATGACGTTCTTCGCGACGGCGTCGGGCTTGATGATGGAAAGGGTACGTTCGATAGCCATTGAAGTGCTTCCTGAGCTTTGATTTTGAAGTGATTTGTCACACGCGCAACAGACTTGTTGCGCGATTCGTCGACAAAGCCTCTGATTTTAACCGGCGCGCCCCCCGGGGCTGGTGAAAACCCCGCGAAAGGCTGCGCCGGTCGGGCGGCTTTCAGCGTCCGCGGCGGCGGCTTCCGCCCTGCCCGCCGAAACCGCCGCCCGGGCCGCCGCCGCCGCGGCGGCCCGAACCCTGGCGCTGTTCCTTGCGCTGGCGCGAGAAGCTGTCCGCGCCGATGTAGCCGAGCGAGGTCTTCATCGGATCGGGCTGGCTCGCGCCGCCCTGCGCGCGGCCCTCGCCCTGGCGGCCGCCGCGCCCGCCACCGCGACGCCCTTGAGGCGCCGCATTGCCGCCCGCGCCGGCGCCGCGGTTGCCGCCGCGGCCGCCGCGCGGTCCGCGACCGTCGCCGAGCGGGTTCGGAATGACGTCGCGCGCCTCGTCGCGGGGGGGCGGGGCGCCCGGGGTGCGGGTGGCGCGGCGGGTGGTTTTTGGGCCGCCCCGGACGGCGCCCGGGCGG
>CBHTTS010000209.1:0-9608 GCA_966095775.1 uncultured Variovorax sp.
GGCCTGCCAGGTCGACTCGCGGCGCTCGAGCTCGGCGCCGCTGATGAAGTTCTGCTCGCGCAGTTCGCGGTAGCGCTTGAGGTCGGCCGCCGCCAGGTCGCGGTTGGTCTGCGCCGCCGCGAGCTGGGCGCGCGCCGCGTCGGCCGCGAGCCGGTAGTCCTGCGGATCGAGCTGGGCCAGTGCCTGCCCGGCCTGCACGTGCTGGCCGAGCTCGGCCTGGCGCCTGACGATCTTGCCCGCCACGCGGAAGCCCAGGCGCGACTCCACGCGCGCCCGCACCTCGGCCGAGAACTCGGGCTGGGCGTCGAAGTCGCTCGTGCCCACGGTCACGAGCTTGACCGCCCGCACCGGCTCCTCGGCCGGTTTCGACTGCGAGCAGCCGGCCAGGAACAGGGCGGGAAGCAGCAGCCAGGCGGCGCTGCGCGCAAGGGGAGAAAGGCCGGAGGAGGCGGTCATGAGGCACCCAGGAAGAGGTCGATCCGGGTCATTACTGACCCACCGGTTAGTAATCTAGGGGAAAACCTGAGGCGCTGTCAATCGCCATGTGCGGGATCGTGCCAGCGCCCGGGTCCGGTCGCCGGCTCGCGGACAATCGCCGCGTGTCCGAAGCTCCCCATACCGCCGCGCCTCCCGCGCATTACGAGAATTTCCCCGTGGCCTCCTGGCTGTGCCCGCCGCATCTGCGCGCACCCATCGCCGCGATCTACCACTTCGCACGCACGGCCGACGACATCGCCGACGAAGGCGATGCTGCGCCCGACGAACGGCTCGCCGACCTGCATGCCTACCGCGAGGCACTCGCCGCCGCCGCGCGCGGCGTCGTCGCCGGCGACGGCCGCTGGCCGCAGGTGTTCGGCCCGCTCGCGCGCAGCATGGCCGAGTTCGCGCTGCCCGAGGCGCTGCTCGCCGACCTGCTGAGCGCCTTCGTGCAGGACATCGAGAAGACCCGCGACGGCGGCAGCTACGGCGACCGCGCCGAGCTGCTCGACTACTGCCGCCGCTCGGCCAATCCCGTGGGCCGCCTGCTGCTGCACCTCTACGGCGTGGACGACGCCGAGTCGCTGGCGCAGAGCGATGCGATCTGCAGCGCGCTGCAGCTCGTCAACTTCTGGCAGGACCCGGGCGTGGACCTGCCGCGCGGGCGCTTCTACTTCCCGCTCGCCGACTGCGCGCGCCGCGGCCTCTCGCGCGAGCATTTCAAGGTCTTCCGGCCGCTGGCCGACGCGCCGCCGCCGCAGGAGGCCATCAACCTCGTCGCGGTCGAGAGCGCCTGGGCGCGCGAACTCATGATGCAGGGCGCGCCGCTGGTCCACCGGCTGCCGGGCCGCGCGGGCTGGGAACTGCGCTTCGTCGTGCAGGGCGGCCTGCGCATCCTCGACAAGATCGAGGACCTGGGCTTCGACACCTTTTCGCAGCGCCCGAAGATCGGCAAGTCCGATGCGCCCCTGCTCGCCTGGCGCGCGCTCCGGATGCGGAGACAATGGCCGCCCATGAAAGCGCCCCACCGATGAATCCCGAGCAGTACGTCCAGGACAAGGCCGCCGCCTCGGGCAGCAGCTTCTACTACGCGTTCCTGTTCCTTCCCAAGCCGCGGCGCGCCGCGATCACGGCCTTCTACGCCTTCTGCCGCGAGATCGACGACGTGGTCGACGAGGTCAGCGACGCCGGCGTGGCGGCCACCAAGCTCGCCTGGTGGCGCACCGAGGTCGCGCAGTCCTTCGCCGGCACGCCGCGCCACCCCGTGATGCAGGCGCTGATGCCGCATGCCGCCGCCTACGGCATCGAGGCGGCACGGCTCAACGAGGTCATCGACGGCTGCCAGATGGACCTCGACCAGACCCGCTACCTCGACTTCCCCGGCCTGGCGCGCTACTGCCACCTCGTGGCCGGCGTGGTCGGCGAAGTCGCGGCGCGCATCTTCGGCCAGAGCGACCCCGCGACCACCGCCTACGCGCACCGGCTCGGCCTCGCGCTGCAGCTCACCAACATCATCCGCGACGTGGGCGAGGACGCGATGCGCGGGCGCATCTACCTGCCCGTCAACGAGCTGCAGAAGTTCGACGTCAAGGCGCACGAGATCCTCAACCGCGTGCACTCGGAGCGCTTCGTCGCGCTGATGAAGTTCCAGGCCGAGCGCGCCCACGCCGCCTACGACGAAGCCTTCGCCCTGCTGCCCGCCGCCGACCGGCGCGCGCAGAAGCCCGGCCTGATGATGGCCAGCATCTACCGCACGCTGCTGCGCGAGATCGAACGCGACCAGTTCCAGGTGCTCAACCAGCGCGTGAGCCTGACGCCGGTGCGCAAGTTCTGGCTGGCGTGGAAGGTGCAGGCGCTGGGGCGCATCTAGGAAGCGGCCGCATGGATGTTTCGCAGCTTTCGGATGTCGGCCTGTACTGGGCAATCCAGGAGGCCGACCCGAAAGCAAACCTCTTCCAAGAGCTGCTGCGCCCATGGATGGAAGGCGAGCGCGAATGGCTGACCACGTTCGCGCGCGAGACTTCACCGAGGCCGATTCCTGCGGAGGATTCGTGGCGGCTCTATGCGCTCTCACGGATCAATGAGACCCTGTTGATGGCATTTCAAACAGGAACGTACGATGCATGGGAGGGACCGTCACTGAGTCTGGAGGACTATCTGGCCTTCATGAGTGGAATGGGCTTCCGCATTGTCGAGGAGACGGCCTATTCGCCCTTCTTCCACGAAATCGTCGAGATCGTCGATGCCGACAACACGCGGCCTCGCAAGGACTGGATCGACATCGAGCGCACCGATTGGCCCGCCCTGATGCTCGGGCCGATGATGTTCTCTCGCGCCGGGGTTGCCGTGTCTTGCGTCCCCGGAGCGCTGCAACCGGAAACCGCGGTCTCGTCGACCCTCTACTGGGCACATCGGCGAAAGTTTCGCCCCCGGGCGGACCGGTCCGACGGCTGGGGCTCCAATTCGCAATGGAGGACGCAATTCAGGCGCGACTACATCGTTGGAGAAACGCTGCTCTTCAATGCCGACGGGGAATGCGATCTGAACGACCGCCAGCTTGCAGATTGCCAGGACGGCCTGACCAGGGTCGAGCGCATCGAGTTGCTCACGCACAGGTGCTTCGTCAATTGCACGAAACCCCACGACGATCTGTACCCCTACGAGGACCGCGTCCTGCTCGCGCGCGATTTCCATCGATGAACACCGCCATCATCGGCGCCGGCTGGGCCGGCCTGGCCTGCGCGGTCGAGGCCGTGCGCCTCGGCCATGCCGTCACCTTGTTCGAGGCGGCCCCGACCGCCGGCGGCCGCGCACGGCGTGTCGACCACATGCACGGCATGGCGCTCGACAACGGCCAGCACATCCTGATCGGCGCCTATGCCGCCACGCTCGCGCTGATGCGCGACCTCGGCGTCGATCCCGACCGCACGCTGCACCGCATGCCGCTGACCTTGCGCTTCGCCGACGGCGGCGGGCTCGCGCTGCCGGCGCTGCCGCCGCCCTTCGACCTGCTGGCCGGCATCGCCACGGCGCGCGGCTGGGGCTGGCGCGACAAGGCCGCGCTGCTGCACACCGCGACGCGATGGCGGCTCGCGGGTTTCCGCTGCGAACCGGGCGCGACGGTCGCCGGCCTCTGCACCGGCCTCACGCCGCGCGTGATGCGCGAGCTGATCGAGCCGCTCTGCGTCTCGGCGCTCAACACGCCGGTCGACCAGTCGAGCGGCGAGGTGTTCCTGCGCGTGCTGCGCGATGCGCTCTTCAGCGGCCGGGGCGGCGCCGACCTGCTGTTGCCGCGCATCGACCTCGGCGCGCTGCTGCCCGACGCGGCGCTGGCCTGGCTCGCCGCGCGCGGCGCGGCGCTTCGCATCGGCACGCGCGTGCGCGCGATCGTGTCCGACGGCTCTGCCTGGCAGGTCGACGGCGAAGGCTTCGATCGCGTGGTGCTGGCCTGCGCCCCCTGGGACGCGGCGCGGCTCGTGCGCGCCGCGGGCGTGGCGGCCGACGCGTGGTGCGCCGCCACCGAGGCGCTGCGCTTCGAGGCGATCGCCACCGTCTACCTGCGCGGCGCGACGCCGCTCGCGGCGCCGATGCTCGCGCTGCGCAGCGACCCGGCCAGCGCGCCCGCGCAGTTCGTGTTCGACCGCGGCCAGCTCGGCGGTCCCGCGGGCCTGCTCGCGATGGTCGTGAGCGCGAACGAGACGCCGCGCGAGACGCTCGAGCGCCAGGCGCTCGCGCAGGCCGCCGGCCAGCTGCGCCAGCGCGGGCTCGAGGTCGTGCAGACGGTGGTCGAGAAGCGCGCCACCTTCGCCTGCCTGCCCGGCCTCGCACGTCCGCCGACGGCGATCGCGCCGGGCCTCCAGGCCTGCGGCGACTACGTCGAAGGCCCCTACCCCGCCACGCTCGAAGGCGCGGTGCTGAGCGGCCTGGCCGCCGCCCGCGCCCTGAAAGCCGAGGACGCCCCATGACCGACCTGCGATACCTCGATTTCGACTACAGCGAAGACACCGAAGGCCACGGCAACTTCGACGCCATGGCCACCACCGTGCCCGCGAAGACCGCCGAGGTGCTGGCCGAAGTGGCGCAGGTGCTGGCCTGGGCCGAAGCGGCCTTTCCCGACGCGCGCGGCGCGCTCGACGAAGGCGCCGCCTGGGACTTCGACCTGCAGCAGACGCGCGAGGCGCCGGACCTCGACACGGTGAGCTTCTCGCTCGGCGGCACGGCCGAGTTCTGCGCCGCGCTGCGCGCGCGGTTCGGACTCGACTGAAAAAAAGCGCTCGTCAGGCCCCCAGGGCCACGCAGAGCGCGTGCAGGTTCGGCACGATCAGCTGCGGCTTCGCGCCATGCACCCACGGGCGCTCGTCGCGCACCAGCCACGCGGCCTGCATGCCCGCGTTGAGCGCGCCCACCACGTCGAGCTCGGCATCGTCGCCCACGTGCAGCACGTCCTTCGGCAGCAGGCCGACCGAGGCGGCGGCGGCGCGGAAGATCGGCGCATGCGGCTTGCCGCTGCCGAAGGCGCGCGCGTTGAAGGCGGTGCGGAACCACCGCCCCACGCCGGTCTGGTGGATGTCCGCGTTGCCGTTCGAGACGGCCACGAGCGGATAGCGCTCGCTGAGCCACTTGAGCGCGGGCAGCGCGTCGTCGTAGAGCGTCACGCGCTGGCGCTCGGCGAAGAAGACCTCGAAGGCCGGATCGGCGAGCGCCGGGTCCTCGCCCGCATGCCGCAACGCGGCGCGGATCGACTCGCGGCGCAGCGCGCTGAGGTCGTGCGCGAGGTCCGAACGCTCCTTGGCCGTGGCCTCGCGCAGCTGGCGCAGCACGCCGGGCGTGAGCAGCAGCGAAGCGGTCTTGGGCGCCTCGCGCAGCAGCCATTGCTGCAGCACTTCCTCCGCGCGCTCGATGGTCGGCCAGATCGGCCAGAGCGTGTCGTCGAGGTCGAGCGTGATCGCGGAAATGCGCCGGACGTCGAGCGGTTCGACGGTCGCGAGCGCCGAGGAGGCGGAAGACATGCCCGAGAATATCGCATGCCTCAAGACCCTGGGAACCCCGCTTCCATCCCCGGCCGCACCGCCGTCCTCTGGTGCAACCTCGGCACGCCCGACGCCCCCGAAACCGGGCCGGTGCGCGCCTACCTCGCCGAATTCCTCGGCGATCCGCGCGTGGTCGAGATCCCGAAGCTCGTCTGGGCGCCGATCCTGCACGGCATCATCCTGCGCACGCGGCCCGCCAAGTCGGCCGCCAAGTACGCGAGCATCTGGATGCCCGAAGGCTCGCCGCTCAAGGTGTGGACGCAGAAGCAGGCCACGCTGCTCGCGGGCTGGCTCGGCGAGCGCGGCCACCGCGTCGCGGTGCGCGAGGCGATGCGCTATGCCAACCCCTCGATCGCGTCGCGGCTCGACGCGCTGCAGGCCGAGGGCGTGACCCGCGTGCTCGTGCTGCAGGCCTATCCGCAGTATTCGGCCACCACCACCGCGAGCGTGCTCGACGCGATCGCCGACTGGAGCCGGCGCCAGCGCCGCATCCCGGAGTTCCGCTTCGTCAACCAGTACCACGACGATCCGGGCTACATCGAGGCGCTCGCGCTCGGCATCGAACGGCACTGGAAGACCGACGGCCGCGGCGAGGTGCTGCTGATGAGTTTCCACGGCATCCCGGCGCGCAACATCGCGCTCGGCGATCCCTACCAGTCGCAATGTCTCGAGACCGCGCGCCTGCTCGCGGCCCGGCTCGGCCTCGCGGACGCGCAGTACCGCGTGAGCTTCCAGTCGCGCTTCGGCAAGGCGAAATGGCTCGAGCCCTACACCGAGCCGACCTTGCGCGAGCTCGGCGCGCGCGGCGTGAAGCGCGTCGACGTGATCTGCCCGGGCTTTCCGGCCGACTGCCTCGAGACGCTCGAGGAGATCGCCATGGAAGGCCGCGAAGCGTTCCTGCACGCGGGCGGCGAAGCCTTCAGCTACATCCCCTGCCTCAACGACAGCCCGGCCTGGATCAAGGCGCTCGCCGACATGGCCGAGCGCCATCTCGCGGGCTGGCCCACGACCGGCGCGCGGGCATGAGGCGCGCCCTCGCGCTCTGCCTCGGCAGCCTGTTGCTGCTGCCGCTCGCGAGCCGGGCCGCGCCCGTGCCCAAGGGCGTGTGGGAAGGCACGCTGGGCACCCAGGCGATCGTCGCCTGCTTCAACGCGGAGTTTCCGAGCGGCAGCTATTTCTACAAGCGGTACCGGACGCCGATCCAGCTGACCCGCCGCGACAAGGACGACTTCTGGCACGAGGCCGGCGACACGGGCGTCTGGTCGCTCGAAGCGCCCAAGGGCACGACGCTCGCGGGCACCTGGAAGCGCGTCAAGGGCAAGCCGGCCGCGCTGCCGATCCGGCTCGACCTCGCCGACGCCACGGGCGGCGACACGGCCTGCGGCGGCGACGGCTACGCGGGCCTGCTCGAGACGCCGCCGAAGACCGAGACCGGCCCCAGCAAGGAATTCGCCCCGGGCCGCAGCTTCCGGCCGGTGCGCTTCGCGGGCCAGGCGACGGTCGAGCTCTCGGGCCCCGAACCGACGCTCGCGGCCATCAACCGCGAGCTGCGCCGCGACCTCGACACCGGCCCCGAGGCGGTCAAGGCCTACTTCGACACGCGCCGCGCGTTCCTCGGCCGCGTCGGCGCGCCGGCCGAGGACGAGAACATCACCGAGCCCGTCTATTGGGGTTCGCAGTGGCTCAGCATCCGCAGCTATCGCTGGACCGCCGGCACCGGCCGGCGCGGCATCTCGTGGTTCCACCGCACCTGGGACCTGCAGACCGGCCGCCAGGTCGATCCGTGGAGCTGGTTCGGCGCCCGGCCCCCGAGCCAGGCATCGGCGCATGAAGGAACCGGCAGCGGCACGCTCACGCCCGCGATGCGCCGCTTCCTGTTCCGCCACGCGAAGATCGACGCATCGAAGGCCGACCCCGCCTGCAGCAGGAACTACGAGCACGGCGCCGGCTACGACCTCACGCTCGAGACCAACGGCATGCGCTTCTCGCAGCCCGCCTACGGCGACGGCTGCGAGATCGAGATCGAAGTGCCCTACGCCGAGCTGGACCCGCTGCTCACGCCCGCGGGCAAGGCCGCGGTGCAGCGCATCCTCGCGTCGCCGGCTCAGAACTTGCCGAGATAGTCCATCTTGCCGATCGGCATGCCCTTGTGGCGCAGCACGTCGTAGGCGGTGGTCACGTGGAAGAAGAAATTCGGCAGCGCGAACTGCAGCAGGTAGCGTGCGGCCGTGAAGTGCGCCTCGCCCTCGCGCGCCTTGATGGTCACGGGACGGTCCTCGTGCCCGTCGATCAGCGCGCGGTCGATGGTCGCGAGGTAGGCCGCGGTCTTCGCCACGCGCGCCAGCAGCTCGTCGTAGGTCTTCTCCTCGTCGGCGAAGCTCGGTGCCGTGATGCCGGCGATGCGCGCCGCGCCGAGCTTGGACGCATCGCTCGCGCGCTGGATCTGGCCCGCGAGCGTGAGCATGTCGGGCGCGAGGCGCGCGTCGACCAGCGTCTGCGGATCGACGTCGTGGGCCTTCGCGTGCGCCAGGCTCTTCTCGAGCACATGGGTGAGCTGGCCGAGCCCGCGCGAAAAGACCGGAATGGACAGGTCGTACATCGAAAGCGCCATGGTGTGCAATCCTCGTGGTTGGAATGGCGGCGATTCTCCCGCCGCCCTCCGATCAGCGGATGGCGGCGCGGATAAACCCTTCGACCAGGTCCAGTTGTGCGGGCACGTTGAGCGCGGGCGCGTGGCCGCAGCCCTCGATCTCGACCACCTTCAGCAGGCCCGCGGCGCCCGGGCCGCGCCGGTGCATGCGCTCGGTGACCTCGGGCAGCACCAGGTCCGACTCGGCGCCGCGCAGGCACAGCACCGGCACCTCGATCGCGTCGTAGTGCGGCCAGATCAGGTAGTCGTTGTCGTGCGCGGTGAACTGCCGGACCATCGCCGGGTCGTAGTGCGGCGTGACGCGGCCGTCGCCCAGGCGGCGCGTGGAGCTTTCGGTCAGCCGCCGCCACTGCGCGTCGCTGAGCCAGCCGTAGGGCTTGTAGACGGTGCGGAAGAAGGCCTCGAGCTCGACCACGGTGGCGAAGGTCGGCGGCTCGCCGGCGTAGGCGCGGATGCGCTCGATCGCGGGCTGCGCGAGTTCGGGCGCGTTGTCGTTGAGCACCAGGCTCGCGATGCGCGCCTTCATGCGCGGCTCGAACAGGCCCGAGGCGCAGACCGTTCCGATCGCGCCGCCCATCGACGTGCCGACCCAGTGCACGCGCTCGAGCGCCAGCGCGTCGCACAGCGCGGCCGCGAGGCGCGCGTAGAACGAGAGCCGGTACTCCTCGTCGGGCCGCGCGCTCCACTGGCTCAGGCCGCGGCCGATGGTGTCGGGGCAGATCACGCGGAAGCCGCGCGCGCAGAGGTGCTGCGCGAGCTCGTCCATGTCGCGGCAGGTGCGCGCGAGCCCGTGCCAGGCGATCACCGCGGGCGCGCCGGCCTCGCCCCACTCCAGCCAATGGACCTCCAGGCCCGCGAGCTGCGTATAGTTCGAACGCGGGCTCATCGCGCGGCCCTCGCCCGGAGCTTGCCCACGATGCCGCTCGGGAAGTAGTAGACGGACAGCACGAACAGCAGGCCCAGCCACAGCAGCCACCGGTCCGGCGACAGCAGCGCGGCCAGCCACGGCAGTGCGCTCGCGGCCTCGCTGCCCATGCGCAGCAGGTCCTGCAGGTAGCTCTGCGCGACGACGAACAGCACCGCGCCGATGGCCGCCCCGTAGATCGTGCCCATGCCGCCGATCACCACGATCAGCAGCACGTCGATCATGATCTCGAAGCTCAGCGAGGTGTCGGGCCCGTTGTAGCGCAGCCAGATCGCGAGCATCGCGCCCGCGAGCGTGGCGAACAGCGCCGACAGCACCGCGGCCGTGGTGCGGTAGACCACCACGCGGTAGCCGATGGCCTCGGCGCGGAACTCGTTCTCGCGGATCGCCTGCAGCACGCGGCCGAACGGCGAATTCACGATGCGCAGCAGCGCGAGCACCAGCACCACCGCCATGACGAAGAGCAGGTAATAGCACAGCAGCCGGCCGTCGAGCGAGACGCCGAGGAAGGGCTCCTCCGAGAACT
>CBHTTS010000210.1:0-9565 GCA_966095775.1 uncultured Variovorax sp.
GTCGCGGTACTGCTCGATCGTGTCCTCGTTGTGGATGCCGGTCACGAGGCGCTCGTAGGCGATGAACAGCAGCGCGAGGCCGGGCGCCTCGTAGATGCCGCGGCTCTTGGCCTCGATGATGCGGTTCTCGATCTGGTCGCTCATGCCCAGGCCGTGGCGGCCGCCGATGCGGTTGGCTTCCAGGATCAGCTCGACCGGGTCGTCGAAGCTCTTGCCGTTCAGCGCGACCGGCTGGCCTTCCTCGAAGCGCACGCGCACTTCCTCGGCCTTGACCGCGACCTCGTCCTTCCAGAAGGCCACGCCCATGATCGGGTTGACGATGCGGATGCCGGAGTTCAGGTGCTCCAGGTCCTTGGCCTCGTGCGTCGCGCCCAGCATGTTGCTGTCGGTGCTGTACGCCTTCTCGGCCGACATCTTGTAGGCGAAGCCGGCCTTGCTCATGAAGGCGCTCATCTCCGCGCGGCCGCCGAGTTCGTCGATGAACTTCTGGTCCAGCCAGGGCTTGTAGACCTTCAGCGCCGGGTTGGTGAGCAGGCCGTAGCGGTAGAAGCGCTCGATGTCGTTGCCCTTGTAGGTGCTGCCGTCGCCCCAGATGTGGACGTCGTCCTCCTTCATGGCCGACACCAGCATGGTGCCCGTCACCGCGCGGCCCAGCGGCGTGGTGTTGAAGTAGGTGACGCCCGCGGTGGTCACGTGGAAGGCGCCGGCCTGCAGTGCGGCGATGCCCTCGTTGGCGAGCTGCGCGCGGCAGTCGATCAGGCGCGCGTTCTCGGCGCCGTAGAGCATGGCCTTGCGCGGGATCTCGTCGTAGTCGGGCTCGTCGGGCTGGCCGAGGTTGGCGGTGTAGGCGTAGGGGACTGCGCCCTTGAGCTTCATCCAGTGCAGCGCGGCGCTGGTGTCGAGGCCGCCCGAGAAGGCGATGCCGACCTTCTGGCCGGCGGGAACGTTCTGAAGAATGGTCGACATAGGTGCGTGTCCGTCTCGGTTCAGCCGAAGTGGCAGATGTAGCTGTAGGGTTCGCCGGTCACGCGGATCTTGAAGCTCGAGTTGCCGGGCACGCTGAACTTCTGGCCGGGGCCCGAGGCGATCCACTCGTCGGAGCCCGCGAGCTGGTATTCGCAGCTGCCGGCCGTGCCTTCCATGATCTCGGGCGCGCCGGTGTTGAAGGTGAGGGTGGCCGGCAGGATCACGCCGACCGATTTCTTGGTGCCGTCCGCGAGCGTGAGGCTGTGGCTCACGCACTTGCCGTCGAAATACACATTGGCCTTGGTGGCCACTGCGGCGCTGTTGAGGGTGTCGGTAGTCGTCGTCATTGGATGGCGCCGGCGCGCGGGCGGTCGGCTCGGGTCGAGGGCGCGCCGCTCGCGCGGCTGGCCCCCGGGGGTTGGAAAGTCCCCGATTTTAGGGCTTGCCCGGCGCCGCCCGGCCGCCTCAGCGCCAGTGCCGGTGGTGCCAGCCGCCGCGGTAGCCGCCCCAGCCGCGCGAATAGCCGAGGTTCAGCGAGATCCCGACCGGCGGATAGGCGTAGGGCTGGGCGTAGGGATACGGGTAGGCTGGCTGCACGTAGACGGGCGGCGCATAGACCGGCGCGGCGTCGACGGGAGCGGGCCGCACGACCACCGGCGCCGGCCCCGGCGCCGGCGCGTTCGACACCACCACGCCGGGCTCGGGCACGACGTTGTCCCAGCGCCCGTCGCCGGGCTGCTGGTACGGGGAATAGGACGGGTTCTGCGCGTAGGCCGGCTCGTCGCGGTCGTCGGCGGCCTCGACCGGGTAGGCCTGCAGCTGCGGCTGCGGCGCGACCGGCGAGGTGGTCACGCCGTAGGCGCCGGCCTGGACCGGGATCGTGGCGCCGGGCCGGCCGTTCATCCGGGTGGTGTATTGGCGCCCGTTGTATTCGTAAGTGACGTTATAGCTGACGTCGCTGCCGGTGGTCTCGCGGACCGGGGTGGCCGAGATCACCCGGGCCTGGACCACCTGCTGCGGCTGCTGCGCCTGCGCGAGGCCGGCGCCTGCGGCCAGCAGTCCGGCGGCCGAGAGCCCCGCGAAGCTTCGGACGAAGTGTCTGTTCATGCTGTTCTCTCCTTCGGAATCGGGTTGGAGGCCGGGCGAACGGCGGCGGTTCCGGGGTTTACACGGCGTTCACAGCCCAGGCGTCGGCGTCGAACCCGGTCGTCACGCCCTTTTTCGGGCCCCAGTCGACGACGGGCCGCTTGATCAGGCTGGGGTTGGCGAGCAGCACGGCGCGCGCCGAGGCGGCGTCGACCACCGCGTTGCGCGTGGCCTCGTCGAGCCCGCGCCAGGTGGTGCCGCGGCGGTTGACGAGCGCCTCCCAGCCGGGTGTTTGCAGCCAGCGGTCGAGCTCGGCGGCGGGCACGCCCTGCTTCTTGAAGTCGTGGAAGGTGTAGGCGATGCCGTGGTCGGCCAGCCAGGCGCGGGCGCGCTTGACGGTGTCGCAGTTGGGGATGCCGTAAAGGGTTGTCATGGCCGCGATGATGCCCCGGCCCGCGCCTCGGCGACAATGCCGGGCTCCATGCAAACCCTCGACGACTGGCTCGCGCGTGCCGAGCAACTCCATCCGAAGAACATCGAGCTCGGCCTCGACCGCGCCCGGGAGATGGCGGCCCGCATGGGCCTGCGCTTCGACTGCCCGGTCATCACCGTGGCCGGCACCAACGGCAAGGGCTCGACCTGCGCCATGCTCGAATCGATCCTCACGCAGGCCGGCTACCGCACCGCGGTCTTCACCTCGCCCCACCTGGTGCGCTTCGAGGAACGGCTGCGGCTCGCGGGCGAAGCCGTCGATGCTTCCAAACTGATAGCAAACTTCGAAGCCGTCGAAGCCGCGCGCGGCGAGATGGCGCTGACCTACTTCGAATTCACCACGCTCGGCATCCTGCGCTGCATGATCGAGGAGAAGCCCGACGTGGCGATCCTCGAGGTGGGGCTCGGCGGCCGGCTCGACGCGGTCAACATCATCGACACCGACTGCGCGATCATCACCAGCATCGACCTGGACCACATGGAATACCTCGGGCCCGACCGCGAAAGCATCGGGTTCGAGAAGGCCGGCATCATGCGCGCGGGCAAGCCCGCGATCGTGAGCGATCCGGTGCCGCCCCAGAGCGTGATCGACCACGCGGGCGCGATCGGCGCCGACCTCTGGCGCTTCGGGCACGACTTCAACGTCGCGGGCGACAAGCAGCAATGGGGCTGGAGCGGCCGCGGCCGGCGCTACAGCGGGCTGGCCTATCCGGCGCTGCGCGGCGCCAACCAGCTGCTCAATGCCGCGGGCGTGCTCGCGGCGCTCGAGGCGCTGCGCCCGCAGCTGCCGATCACCGCGCAGGCCGTGCGCACCGGGCTCGCGATGGTCGAACTGCCGGGCCGCTTCCAGATCGTGCCGGGCGAGCCGGCGCTGGTGCTCGACGTGGCGCACAACGCGCATGCGGTCGCGGCGCTGGCCGAGAACCTCGACGCGATGGGCTTCTACCCGACCACGCACGGCGTGTTCGGCATCATGGCCGACAAGGACCTCGCGCCCATCCTCGCGCGCATCGGGCCAGTGATCGACCGCTGGTACTTCACCGACCTGCCGACGCCGCGCGCCGCGAAGGCCGACGATCTGCTCGCGCGCTGGCAGGCGCAGAACACGCGCGCCGACGCCTCGGGCAGCGTGCATTCCGCCCCCATGGAGGCCCTGCGCGCGGCCATCGGGCAGGCGGACCCCGCTGATAGAATCGTGGTCTTCGGATCGTTCTTCACCGTGGGTGGCGTGCTCGAAAACGGCACCCCGCGGCTGCAAGCCAAACACCTGCTGCCCGGCGGTTGAAACGCCGAACCGTCCGCACCACCTGGCCCCACCCCGCTGCATTCCTCAGGGATCGAACTTCATGGCGTTTTTCAAGTTCCGCACGCGCGGCCCACAAGGCAACGAGGGACGCAGCGCTCCGGCTGCGGTGCCGGCGGAAAGTGTCGAATCCATGCGTCGCCGTGCGCGCCACCGGCTCGTGGGCGCGGCGGTCCTGGTGCTGCTGGGCGTGATCGGGTTCCCGCTGCTGTTCGATACCCAGCCGCGCCCGGTCGCGGTCGACATCCCGATCGAGATTCCCGACCGCAACAAGGTCAAGCCGCTGCCGGTGCCCGCGGCGCCGGCGCCCGCGGCCAGCAGCAACAGCGGCGGCACGGGCGACGGCGGCTCGCGCGTGGCCTCGTCGTCCTCGGCCGGCGGCATGATCACCGAAACCGCGGACGGCACCGAGATCGATCCGAGCAAGCCGGCGCCCGCCGCGCCGCCTGCGGCCACCCGCCCCGAACCCAAGCCCGAGCCGAAGCCCGAACCCAAACCGGAGCCCAAGCCCGAGCCGAAACCCGAACCCAAGCCCGAGCCGAAACCCGAACCAAAGCCGGAACCGAAGCCCGCGAAGCCGGCCTCGTCCGACGACGGCAACCGCGCGCGCGCGCTGCTCGAGGGCAAGCCCGTCACGACCGCCGCCACCGCCAAGCCCGCCGCGGCCGCCGAGGACGCCGGCCGCTTCGTGGTGCAGGTCGGCGCCTTCGCCGATGCCGACAAGGCGCGCGAGGTGCGGCAGAAGCTCGAGAAGGCCGGCCTCAAGACCTATGTGAGCGTGGCCAAGACCTCGGCCGGCGAGCGCACGCGCGTGCGCGTCGGTCCCTTCGGCTCGCGTGCCGAGGCCGACCGGGCGGCGGAACGCGTCAAGGGCTTGTCTTTGCCGGCCGCTGTCCTCACGTTGTAATGGCGGTCGCGAGCTGCCGTGGCCCTGCTTGACTGGATCGCCGTCACGTTCGTCGTCGTGTCGATGTTGTTCGGCCTCGTGCGGGGCCTGGTGTTCGAAGTGATTTCGCTGGCCGGCTGGGTGGTGGCGTTCGTCGCGGCCCAGTGGCTTGCGGCGGACGTGGCGGCATGGCTGCCGTTCGGCGAGCCGCAGGCGACCTGGCGCTATCCGCTCGCGTTCGTGCTGGTGTTCGTGGCGGTGGTGTTCGGCGTCGGGCTCGTGGCGGCGCTGACGCGCAAGCTGATCGCGGCCGTCGGACTGCGCCCGGTGGACCGGGTGCTGGGCGGGGCCTTCGGCGCGGCGCGCGGCGTGGTGGCGCTGCTGGTGCTCGCCGTGGTTGTTCATTTGCTGGCGCTGAGCGACAGCGCCTGGTGGCGCGAATCGCAGAGCGCCATTGTTCTCGATGCGGCATTGCAGGGCCTCAAGCCCGCGCTGCCTGAAAAGTTGGCAAGCTACCTGCCCTGAGAGGAATCGGTCATGTGTGGAATCGTCGGCGTTGTCAGCAACGCACCCGTCAACCAGCTGCTCTACGACGCCTTGCTGCTGCTGCAGCATCGCGGCCAGGACGCGGCCGGCATCGTCACCCTGCTGGAACGCAAGTTCTTCATGCACAAGGCCAAGGGCATGGTGCGCGACGTGTTCCGCACGCGCAACATGCGCGCCCTGCCGGGCAGCGTGGGCCTGGGGCAGGTCCGCTATCCCACCGCCGGCAATGCCTTCAGCGAGGAAGAGGCCCAGCCCTTCTACGTGAACGCGCCCTTCGGCATCGTGCTGGTGCACAACGGCAACCTGACCAATGCGCATGCGCTGCGCGCCGAGCTGTTCTCCACCGACCACCGCCACACCAACACCGAGAGCGACTCCGAGGTGCTGCTCAACGTGCTCGCGCACGAGCTCGAGCGTTCCTCGCGCGGCGTGCCGCTGAACCCGGCCGAGGTGTTCGCCGCGGTCAAGAACGTGCACAAGCGGCTGCGCGGCTCGTACGCCGTGGTCTCGCTGATCGCGGGCCACGGGCTGCTGGCCTTCCGCGACCCCTACGGCATCCGGCCGCTGTGCATGGGCCGCAGCGCCGACGGCACCATCATGGTGGCGAGCGAATCGGTGGCGCTCGAGGGATCGGGCCATACCTTCGAGCGCAACATCGCCCCCGGCGAGGCGGTGTTCATCGACCTGCAGGGCAACGTGCGCTCGATGCAGTGCGCCGAGTCGCCCACGCTCAATCCCTGCATCTTCGAGTTCGTCTACCTCGCGCGGCCCGACTCGGTGCTCGACGGCATCTCGGTCTACCAGGCGCGCCTGAACCTGGGCGAGACGCTCGCCAAGCGCGTGGTCTCGACCGTGCCGCCGAACCAGATCGACGTGATCATCCCGATCCCCGAGTCGAGCCGGCCGAGCGCCACCCAGCTCGCGCACCTGCTGGGCATTCCGTACCGCGAGGGCTTCGTGAAGAACCGCTACGTGGGCCGCACCTTCATCATGCCGGGCCAGGGCGTGCGCAAGAAATCGGTGCGCCAGAAGCTCAACGTGATCGCGAGCGAGTTCAAGGGCCGCAACGTGCTGCTGGTCGACGACTCCATCGTGCGCGGCACCACCAGCCGCGAGATCGTGCAGATGGCGCGCGATGCGGGCGCGCGCAAGGTCTACCTCGCGAGCGCCGCGCCGCCGGTGCGCTACCCGAACGTCTACGGCATCGACATGCCGACCAAGGACGAGCTCGTGGCCCACGACCGCACGATCGAGGAAGTGCGCGAGCTGATCGGCTGCGACGCGCTGATCTACCAGGATGTCGATGCGATGAAGCGCGCCGTCATGAAGGCCGCGCCGGGCGCCGCCGACGTCCACGCGCTTCCGCTCGACGGCTTCGATGCCTCGTGCTTCGACGGCGTCTACGTGACCGGCGACATCGACACCGACGCCATCACGCGCATGAACGGCAACCGTCCGCGCATCGAGGAGACCGAGGAAGACTCCTCGCGCCTCGCGCTGCCCAACCTCAGCGAGTGAGCGGAGAGCCGAATTGAGCGATGAACGCACCCTGCCGCCGGGCCTGCATCCCGACACGCTCGCGCTGCGCACCGGCCTCGCGCCGAGCCAGCACGGCGAGCATTCCGAAGCGCTGTTCCTGACCAGCGGCTTCGTGCAGCCCGACGCCGAGACCTCGGCGCGCCGCTTCGCGGGGACCGAGCCGGGCTTCACCTATTCGCGCACCTCGAACCCCACGGTCGCGAGCTTCGAGCAGCGCCTTGCCGCGCTCGAAGGCACCGAGGGCGCGATCGGCGCCTCCACCGGCATGGGCGCGATCCTGATGATGTGCATGGGCCTGCTCAAGGCCGGCGACCACGTGATCTGCTCGCGCTCGGTGTTCGGCTCGACGCTGAACCTGTTCGGCAAGGAGTTCGCCAAGTTCGGCGTCGAGACCACCTTCGTCTCGCAGACCGACGTGGCCGAGTGGCGTGCGGCGCTCAAGCCCAACACCAGGCTCTTCTTCGCCGAGACGCCGACCAATCCGCTGACCGAGGTCTGCGACATCCGCGCGTTGGCCGACCTGGCCCACGGCGCGGGCGCGCTGCTCGCGGTCGACAACTGCTTCTGCACGCCGATCCTGCAGCGGCCGGCCGAGCTCGGCGCGGACCTGATCATCCATTCGGGCACCAAGTACCTCGACGGCCAGGGCCGCGTGATGGCGGGCGCGATCTGCGGCCCGTCGAAGCTCGTCGTCGACGTGTTCGGCCCGATCGTGCGCACCGCCGGCATGGCGCTTTCGCCGTTCAACGCCTGGGTCGTGCTCAAGGGCATGGAGACGCTCGGCATCCGCATGAAGGCGCAGTGCGCGAACGCGCTCGCGGTCGCGCAGTGGCTCCAGCAGCAGCCGGGCGTCGCGCGCGTCTACTACCCCGGCCTTGCCTCGCATCCGCAGCACGAGCTCGCGATGCGCCAGCAGTCCGGGCAGGGCGGGGCGGTGGTGTCGTTCGACGTGGTCGGCGACACGCCCGAGGCGGCGCGCGCCAACGCCTTCCACGTGATCAACAGCACGCGCGTGGTGAGCATCGCCACCAACCTCGGCGACACCAAGACCATCATCACGCACCCCGGCACGACCTCGCACGGCCGCTTGACCGAGGTGCAGCGCCAGGCGGCCGGCATCAGCCAGGGGCTGATCCGCCTCGCGGTCGGCCTCGAGTACATCGACGACATCACGGCCGACCTGCAGCGCGGCCTCGGCACCCTGAATTCCTGAATCGACACAGCCTTCATGACCGGCAAAGTTCGCACCCGCATCGCCCCTTCTCCCACCGGCTTCCTGCACCTGGGCACGGCCCGCACCGCGCTCTATTCGTGGGCCTATGCGCGCCACCACGGCGGCGAGTTCGTGCTGCGCATCGAGGACACCGACGTGGCGCGCTCGACGCAGGACTCCACCGACCAGATCCTCGCGTCGATGCACTGGCTCGGCCTCGACTACGACGAAGGCCCGATCTACCAGATGCAGCGCCTCGCGCGCTATCGCGAAGTCATCGCGCAGATGCTCGAGGCCGGCACGGCCTACTACTGCTACTGCACGCCGGCCGAGCTCGAGGAGATGCGCGAGGCCCAGCGCGCGCGCGGCGAGAAGACGCTCTACGACCGCCGCTGGCGGCCCGAGCCCGGCAAGGTGCTGCCGCCCGTGCCCGAGGGCGTGCCGCCGGTGGTGCGCTTCTGCAATCCGCCCGAGGGCGACGTGACGTGGAACGACCTCGTCAAGGGCGAGATCACGATCAACAACCGCGAGATCGACGACCTGATCATCCTGCGGCCCGACGGTGTGCCGACCTACAACTTCGCGGTCGTGGTCGACGACTGGGACATGAACATCACGCACGTGTTCCGCGGCGACGAGCACATCAACAACACGCCGTGGCAGATCAACATCTTCCGCGCGCTCGGCGCGCCGCTGCCGCAGTTCGGCCATGTGCCGGTGATCCTCGGCGACGACGGACAGAAGCTCTCGAAGCGCCGCGGCGCCGTGAGCGTGACCGCCTACGAGGACAACGGCTACCTGCCCGAGGCCATGCTCAACTACCTGGCGCGCCTCGGCTGGAGCCACGGCGACGACGAGCTGTTCACGCGCGAGCAGATGGTGGGCTGGTTCGACGGCTCGCATCTGTCGAAGAGCCCGGCCCAGTGGGACGCGGCCAAGCTCGCGTGGGTCAACGCGCAGTACATCAAGGCCAAGCCCGACGCCGAGCTCGCGCCGCTCGTGGCCGCGCAGCTCCAGAAGAAGCGCGGCATCGAGGCCGACGACCGGCTCGCCGCGATCTGCGCGCTGTTCAAGGACCGCTGCGAGACCACCGTCGCGCTCGCCGACTGGGCTGCGGCCTTCTATGCCGACGTGACGCCGGGCGCGGCCGACCGCGCACAGCACGTCACCGACGCGGTGAAGCCCGCGATCGCCACGCTTGCGGATAAACTCGCAGCGCTCGCCACGTGGGACAAGGCGGCGATCGCGGCGGCCATCAAGGAAACGCTGGCCGCGCACTCGCTGAAGATGCCCGCATTGGCCATGCCGGTGCGCGTGCTCGTGATGGGAACGCCCCAGACGCCTTCGCTCGATGCAGTGCTCGCGATCTTCGCCAAAGAAAAAGTTGTCGAGCGTTTGAAAACGGCCTAAAAATCGTTCTATAATTTGAGGCTCGACACCGACACACGGTAATTCTGAAAAGAAGAACCCGAATGTCAAAACGGGGGTATAGCTCAGCTGGGAGAGCGCTTGCATGGCATGCAAGAGGTCAGCG
>CBHTTS010000211.1:0-9554 GCA_966095775.1 uncultured Variovorax sp.
GTCCTCGGTGCCGGCGGCTCGGCGGCGCAGCCGGCGAGCAGCGCGGCGGCGGCCGCGGCGAGCAGCAGGCCGCGGCGGGCGTGCGGGAAGGGGATGCGTGCGGATGGATGCATGCTGCGATTCTCACCCCTGCGCGCGCGCGGCCTGCTGCTCGCGCTCGTGCTGCGCGAGGCGCTGGCAGTTGTCGCAGCCGCCGCAGCGCTGCGCGAGCTCGTCCTCGCCGTCGAGCGCGGCCAGCAGCAGCTGCCAGCGGCACTGGCCGCTGCTCGCGTAGAGGTTCATGCGTTCGAGCGCGTCGCGCTGCTGCTCGCGCCGTTCGCGGTCCGCCGCGACCAGCGCCTCGAGCGCCGCCGCGTCGAGCGCGTCGGCCGCGTGCCAGCGCAGCAGGCCCTCGGCGTCCTGCGCGACGCAGCGCGCCTGCTTGAGCAGGCCGAGCAGCACGCGCAGCTTGCCGCGCGGCAGGCTCGCGCGCTGCTGCAGCTCGGCGAGCGGCCAGCGGGTACCGGGCGCATCGGTCATCACCTGCTGCAGCGTGCGCAGTTCGGCCAGCTCGGGCAGCCAGCCCGCGAGAAAGAACTGCTGCACCGCCTTGTCGCGGCGCAGGTACAGCAGCACGCAGTCGGCGCGTGCGCCGTCGCGCCCGGCGCGGCCCGACTCCTGGTAGTAGGCGTCGAGGCTGGAGGGCATCTGGTAGTGCACGACGAAGCGGATGTCGGGCTTGTCGATGCCCATGCCGAAGGCGTTGGTTGCGACCATCACGCGGTGGCTGCCGGCCATGAAGCCGTCCTGCGCCGCGCGCCGCTCGGCCGCGCGGCGGCGGCCGTGGTAGAGGCCCACCGATTCGCCGCGTTCGGCGAGGGCGGCGGCCACGGCCTCGGCCGCCTTCACGGTCGCGGCATAGACGATGCCGCTGCCCTCGAACTGCGCCACCAGCCCGAGCGCGCGCTGCAGCTTGTCCTCCTCGCGCACGAGCGGATCGACGGCATAGTGCAGGTTCGCCCGGTAGGCGCCCGTGTGGACCAGCCCTTCGCGCGGGATGCCGAGCCTGTCGCGGATCTCGGTCGCCACCTCGTCGTTGGCCGTGGCCGTGAGCGCGAGCACCACCGGCCGGCCGAGCGCGCGCACCGCCGCGCCGATCTCGAGGAAGGCCGGCCGGAAGTCGTGTCCCCATTGCGAGATGCAGTGCGCCTCGTCGACGACCAGCAGCGAGACCGGATGCCGCCGCAGCAGCGCCAGGAAGTCCGCATCGGCCAGCCGCTCGGGCGTGCTGAAGACCACGCGCGCGCTGCCGTCGGCGAGCGCCTGCTCGGCGGCGGCGAGCTCGTCGGCGCTGCACTGGCTGTTGAGCTGCACGGCGGGCACGCCGAGGGCATCGAGCTTTTCGCACTGGTCCTTCATGAGCGCGATCAGCGGCGAGACCACCACGGTGCGCCCTTCGGCCAGCACCGCCGGCACCTGGTAGCAGAGCGACTTGCCCGCGCCCGTGGGCATGACGGCGAGCGTCGAGCCGCCGGCCACCACGCGTTCGATCACGCGGCGCTGGCCGGGCCGCAGGCGCCGGTGGCCGAACACCTCGCGCAGCACCCGGTCGACGCCGGCGCCCCGGCGGCCGCGCGCCGCGGACGACGCGCGCCGGCTCATCCGCGCAGTCGGCGGGCCCGCTTGCGGGGCTTGAGCACCATGCACAGCAGCGCGACGGCCGCGACGCCGATGGCAGCCTTGCGCGCCGCGCCCATCGGGTTGTGGCGCAGTTCGGCGCGGCCGCCCATCTCGGCATAGAGGTTCGGCACGTGGCCGCGCGCCAGGTCGCCGCACAGCGCCTCGCCCATCTGCACGCGGTCGGCCAGCAGCAGCAGCATCCAGTGGCGCAGGTCGTTCTCGGAATGGCGGAAGGCGGCGCGGCGCAGCCGCCCGCTCAGGCCTGAGGGCGGCAGCGTGCTGCCGAAGATCGGCGTGATGCCGGGCCGCTCGGTGGAATGCAGCACCTCGACGTCGGCATGCTGCTGATCGGGCGGCTCGACCGGATGCGGCAGCCGCGGCGGCGTGCGCTCCCGGGGCACCGCGGGGCGCATCGCGCGGTCGAGGTCGGCGCCCCATCCCACGATGTGGGCATGGCGCGAGCGGGACGCCTGGCGGTCGGCGTCGCTGGGCGGTTCGAATGGCGTAGTCATGGCGCGCTCCGGTTCGGTCAGGGCATGGCGGCCGATGCGGCGCTGGTCGCCGCGTGCGGCGCGCCCGGCGGCATCAGCACCGTCTTGATGCAGTTGTCGAGCTTGCTCGAGAACAGGTGGTACGCGTCGGCGACGTCCGCAAGGTCGACGTGGTGCGTGATCACGCGCCGCGGCTCGATGCGCCCGGCCTGGATGTGCTCGATGAGGCGCGGCAGGTGGCGCTTCACGCTGGCCTGGTTCATGCGCAGCGTGAGCCCCTTGTTGACCGCGTTGCCGATCGGGACGGCGTTGAAGGTCGGCCCGTAGACGCCCACGATCGAGACCGTGCCGCCCTTGCGGACCGAATTGATGCACCAGTGCAGCACCGTGGCCGCGCCGCCCTGCAGCTTGAGCTTGACGCCGAGCAGCGTCTGCGCGAAGTTGCCCGCGGCCTCGCAGCCCACGCAGTCGATGCACACGTCGGCGCCGAGGCCGTCGGTCATGTTCTTGATGTGGATCGCCATGTCGCCGACGCGCTTGAAGTCGATGGTCTCGCACTGCGCATAGGAGCGCACGAAGTCGAGCCGGTATTCGAGGTGGTCGACCACGATCACCCGGCCCGCGCCGAGCAGCCACGCCGACTTGGCCGCGAAGATGCCGATCGGGCCCGCGCCGAAGACCACCACCGTGTCGCCCTCGCGGATGCTGCCCATCTCTGCGGCCTGGTAGCCGGTGGGCAGCGCGTCGGTCAGCAGCACCGCGTCGTCGAGGTGCATGTCGGCGGGGATCACCGTCGGGCCGACGTCGGCCATCGGCACGCGCACGTACTCGGCCTGGCCGCCGTCGTAGCCGCCCGCGGTGTGCGAGTAGCCGAAGATGCCGCCCACCGCCGTGGCCTCGGGATTGGTGGCGTGGCAGTTGCTGTAGAGCTCCTTCTGGCAGAAGTAGCAGCTGCCGCAGAAGATGTTGAAGGGCACGAGCACGTGGTCGCCCGGCTTCAGGTGCTGCACCGCGGGACCGACCGCCTCCACCACGCCGGTGAACTCGTGGCCGAAGGTCGAACCGATGCGCGTGTCGGGCACCAGCCCGTGGTAGAGGTGCAGGTCCGACCCGCAGATGCACGAGCGCGTGACCCGCACGATCGCGTCGCCGGGATGCTCGATCTCGGGCTCCTGCTTGTGCACCGCGCGGATGCGGTACGGGCCGCGGTAGTTCATTGCCAGCATGTCGCTTGCTCCTTGAAGACAGGCCCCCAGCATCGGCACCGCATCGGGCGGCGGCGCAAGTTCAGACCTCCAGGGCTCGTCGGACAGCATCCCATCGGACGGGCGCCGCAGCATCCCGGCCGCGCCCACGCGCGCATGCCCGGCCGCGCCCACGCGCGCATGCGCGCCGCGCCTACACGCACGGCGGCCCGGAGGAGGAGCGTTTCGTGGATTCACGCAAGGAGAAACCATGGCCCACGACACCTTTGCCGCCTGCATCGAAGCCTGCAACCGCTGCACCATGGCGTGCAGCCACTGCGCCGCCGCCTGTCTGAAGGAAGACGACGTCGGCGCGATGGCGCGCTGCATCGCGCTCGACATGGACTGCGCGGCCGCCTGCCAGTTCGCCGCCGCGGCAATGGCGCGCGGCAGCGCGTCGGCCCGGGCGATCTGCGCGCTGTGTGCCGACATCTGCGAAGCCTGCGGCGCCGAATGCGCCAAGCACGCGCACGGGCATTGCCAGGCCTGCGCCGAGGCGTGCCGGAACTGCGCCGCGGCCTGCCGCAGCATGGCCGGCTGAGCGCGCCGAGCCCGCTGGAAAATCCCGACCGGCCCGCGGCGGCCGGGCCGCCATACTGCACGGGCTGCCAGGGGGCAGCCAGTCAGAACGGAGTTGCAGATGACGGGAAACAGCGGGGCGCCCAAGGTCGTCCTCATCACGGGCGCGAGCCGCGGCATCGGCGCGGCCGCGGCCATCGCCGCCGCCAGGGCCGGCTTCGCGGTCGCCATCAACTACGCGAGCGATGCGGCCGCTGCAGAGTCGGTGGCCGAGCGCATCCGCACTGCGGGCGGCCGCGCCGCGACCGTGGGCGGCGACGTCTCGGACGAGGCTGCGGTGCGCGCGATCTTCGACCGGACCGAGGCCGATCTCGGCCCGGTCGCGGCGCTGGTCAACAACGCCGGCGTCACCGGCCCGATCGGCCGCTTCGAGCACGCCGCCACCGACAACCTGCGGCGCATCCTCGAGATCAACGTGCTCGGCACCTTCCTCTGCGCGCGCGAGGCGCTGGCGCGCCACGGCCGGCACGGCGCGCTCGAGGTGATCGTCAACGTGTCGTCGGTGGCCTCGACCACCGGCAGCCCCGGCGAGTACGTGCACTACGCCGCGAGCAAGGCCGCGGTCGAGACCTTCACCGTCGGGCTCGGCCGCGAAGTGGCCGCGCAGGGCATCCGCGTCTGTGCCGTGGCGCCGGGCTCGACGCTGACCGAGATCCACGCCAAGGCCGGCGAACCGGGCCGGCCCGCGCGCATCGCGCCGAAGATCCCGCTCGGCCGGCTCGCCGAGCCCGAGGAGATCGCCGAGGCGATCGTCTGGGCGCTGACGCCCGCGGCCTCCTACCTGACCGCGACCACGATCCGCGCCACGGGCGGGCTCTGAAGCGGGGGCGGCGCCCGCCGCGCCGTCAGAGCTTGAACACGCTCACGGCCTGCGAGAGGCTGCCGGCCTGCGCCTGCAGCGCGCCCGCGGCGGCGCTCGCCTGCTGAACCAGCGCGGCATTCTGCTGCGTCACCTGGTCGATCTGCGCGATCGCCTGGTTGACCTGCTCGATGCCGTCGGTCTGCTCCCGGCTCGCGACCGTGATCTCGCCGATGATCTCGGTGACGCGCTTCACGCTCGCGACGATCTCCTGCATGGTCCGGCCGGCCTGGTCGACGAGGGCGCTGCCCTCCTCCACGCGGCCCACCGAATCGCCGATCAAGTCCTTGATCTCCTTGGCCGCCGCGGCCGAGCGCTGCGCCAGGCTTCGGACTTCCGAGGCCACGACCGCGAAGCCGCGGCCCTGCTCGCCCGCGCGCGCGGCCTCGACCGCCGCATTGAGCGCGAGGATGTTGGTCTGGAACGCGATGCCGTCGATCACGCCGATGATGTCGACGATCTTCTTCGACGAGCCGTTGATCGCCGCCATGGTGTCGACCACCTGGCCCACGATCGTGCCGCCCTCGGCGGCCACCGACGAGGCGGACACCGCGAGCTGGTTGGCCTGGCGCGCGTTCTCGGCGTTCTGCCGGACCGTGGAGGTGAGTTCCTCGATCGAGGCCGCCGTCTGCTCGAGCGAGCTCGCCTGGTGCTCGGTGCGCGACGACAGGTCGCGGTTGCCGGCCGAGATCTGCGTCGAGGCTTCGCCGATGCTCGCCGCGCCGCGGTGGACCTCGCCGACCAGCCGCGCGAGGCTGGTGTTCATCTCGTGCAGCGCCTGCATCAGCAAGCCGGCCTCGTCGCGGCTGGTGGACCGCACCTGCGTGCCGAGGTTGCCGGCCGCGACCGACTGCGCGACCCGCACCGCCTCGTTGAGCGGCCGCGTGATCGAGCGCGTGAGCCACAGCGCGATCGCAATGCCCAGCGCGAGCGAAAAGCCGCTGAGCACCAGCATCAGCCAGCGCGCCGTCTGGTAGGCCTGGAGGGCCTCGGCCGCAGTGCGGTCGGCGCCCGCCTTGAGCGCCGTCTCGAAGGTGCCGACATGCGCGATCACGCGCGTCAGCAGCGGCATGCACTCCTGCGTCAGCGCACGCACCGCCTCCTCGGTCTTGCCGCCGGTCGCGAGCGACACCACGCGGCCCGCGATCACGAGGTACTGCGCCTCGAGCGCCTGCAGCTGCGCGAGCAGCCGCTGCTCTTCTTCGGCCGCGCCGGAGCGCGGGTCCTTCAAGAGCTCGCCCAGCGCCTTCACGCCCTGGTCGATCTCGCGCTGCGAGGACTGCACGAGGTCGAGGTCCTTCTTCTGCAGCTGGGTATCGGTCACCAGCGCGAGATTGCGCGCCGCGATGGCCCGCGTGCCGATCGCGAAGCGGACCTGGTTGAGCGCATAGAGCTTTCCGCCGGCCACGTCGTTGACGCTGCGGATCTCGTCCGAAAGCCGTGCCATCTGCTGCAGGCCGATCGCGCCGATGGCGAGCAGCAGAAGCAGCAGCAGCGTGAAGCCCAGACCGAGACGGGTGCCGATCTTGAGGTGTCTCATGGAAGTTTTTCCCCGGGGAGGCGTTGTTACGCCAATTGTTCCGGGGCGGCGGGCGCTGGATCGGGCGAACAGAAGGGGAAAGACGGGGCAATTCGGGCGTTGGTGTTCCTGGTCAATGAAGTCTGAGACGACTGGCCGGGCGACGCGGGGAAGGTCTTTCGCTGCGAAAGCCTGAGACGGGGCCCACCGAATCGGCACCCTGCCGGCGGTCATGGAGGTCATGCCTGAGACACGGGAACCGCCGCTTCAGACTGGTTGCGGTCGTTCGGCAGCGCTGATCGGAGGGGTACTATCGGCCAACAGCAGACCTTCGCATATATCAGCTCTACGGCAAACAATCAGTCCCGTGCCATCAATCTCTATCTCAGGCCCCAAGAATTCCATGCTTGCGCTCACGGAAGCTGGATGGGTGAAAGGCGCCGCAATCCAGTGTGAGGCTAAGACGCTCGCCGACGCGATTCGGCAATACGAAACCGCATTCGTGTGCACTATCCGGCCTTTCGAGGAGCCGTTACCTAATCAAACTGAATTGAAGTTTTTCGATTTCTCAGACATGAGCGGCGAACTCAATGGTTTGGTTGACATTCATGTTTTGCGTAGCGGTTTTGAGATTTGCCCGAAACACGATCTTTCATTCCCACTGGAAGAGTCTGACCATGTGGAAATCGGACTCTTGGCATGCTGATAGCTCTAGGTAGCGCAGTCCTTGGGGCGACCGTCTCCAGCCGGCCACGACCGGACGTTCAGCAACACTAGCAAAACCGATGACCACGACCCTGTCTGTAAATTCCGCGATCGATGCTTTGCAAGAGGTGGCTGGCCAGGACATCACGGTTGAAGGGGTCCTCTGCTTCGAGTTCGAGGACACGTCCATCGATCACTTCCCGAAGGTGGAGCGGCGCGAACCGGGCCGAGTAGGGCCGATCCGCCCTTCAAGCATTTGGTTGAGCGTCGGTGACGGAGCGCTTCGGTTTAATGAAGAGCAACTCAAGCGATGGCACGGTAAGCGCGTGACAGTGAGCGGAACGTTGTCTGCCCCGGTCTCGGGTTTCGACGGATGCGGTCACATGTCCGCCTACGCAGCCGAAATGCTTGCTCGATCCATCGAGCGGCTGTAGCCGGCCAATAGCAGTCGTTGAATACCGATTCATGAAACTACGAGCGGTCTCTGCGGGCCTTATGTGCAGTTTGACGCGGTACATGCTCGTGCCACTCCTCGTTTTTTGGGTCGGCGCGTCTGCGCTTGCGAACGACTTCGCAGAGGCGGAAACGCTCAGAAAGGCCGGCTTCTACAACGACGCATTTCCGATCTATATGCGCCTCGCAGAAGCCGGCGATGCGCCTGCGCAAAATGCTGTCGGATTGATGCTTCAGGGGGGATTGGGAACACCCGAGAACATGGAGGCGAGCTTCGCTTGGCTGAAGCGATCCGCAGAGCAAGGGTACACACCCGGGCAGGCGAATCTCGGTGCAGCATACAGGTTTGGGCGAGGCACTCCGCAAGACTTTAAAGAGTCCATCCAATGGCTGCGCAAGGGGGCGAATGGAGGATCGCCAACCGCGATGTACAACCTTGGCGTGATGCTTCATCAAGGAAAGGGAATACAGGTCGACGATGTAGAGGCTTTGAAATGGTTTCTACTGGCGCGCGAGTTTGGGCACAAGGATGGAGCACACAACGTGACAGCTATTTCATATCTTGTCGATAGCGCTGGTCAGAAACGAGCCGAGGACGCCGCGAATGAATGGCTTGGCACGTATCGGAAGAAGAAGGACTCACCCCTAGCGGGGTCAGAGCAATAGAAGCCGCAGCCATGGGAACGGCGGCTTTGGAGAAAAGCGTACAGCCGCTTAGGGCCCAAAGTGGAAGTCGGGCTTGCTCCAGAGCCGCCGTTCGTCCCGGTCGTTTGAGTAGCCAAACCTTCCGCAGTGAGTTAGCTCTCGACCTGGCGGACCGGGATTACTTGCCACAAAGCTTAGGCTGCCACTGCTCTACTTTCGATCTCATCTTCAATGAGCAGTGCCATCTTCGAAACTTCGTTGAACGGCAGGTAACCACTGCGGTCCAGCGCCTGCTCTTCCACACGTAGGCCGCAGTCCCGAAGCCTCTCAATCAGCCTTCGGGCTTCCCGGGACTCCATTTCCCCGAGGTCGATGCGCCGACGTCCGCGAAGCTGCAGGACAGCTTGCTGAGCAGGCAGTGCAGTGAATTCAGGCACCACGCGGCGTAGTGCCTGGATTTCTAGAGGAGTCGCTCCGGGCTCATCAAACAGCACCGCGATGGTCGATGTCTGGCGACGGACCCGCAAAAGTACCCAGCCTGGCTCGGTACCGTCCCATAAGTGGCTGTAGTTCGACATCATGCAGGGATCGAAGGACTGGTTCTGGCCGAGAGCCGAAATCTAGCCCCGACCGTCAAGTCCGCCCTGCATACTGGTCGTTCGGCAGGGCTCGGCGCCTCAGAGTTTGATGCCATGTCTCAGACATTAGTGGCACGGAACAGTTGGCTCCGAATCCCCGCCCGCCTCACTCCACCGTCACGCTCTTCGCCAGATTCCGCGGCTTGTCCACGTCGGTCCCGCGCGCGCAGGCCGTGTGGTAGGCCAGCAGCTGCAGCGGCACCACATGCAAGAGCGGCGACAGCGCGCCGTAGTGCTCGGGCATGCGGATCACGTGCAGGCCTTCGCTGCCCTTGATCTGGGTGTCGCCGTCGGCGAGCACGTAGAGCACGCCGCCGCGCGCGCGCACTTCCTGCAGGTTGCTCTTGAGCTTCTCCAGCAGGGTGTCGTTGGGCGCCACCGCCACCACCGGCATCTCGCTCGTGACGAGCGCGAGCGGGCCGTGCTTGAGCTCGCCGGCGGCATAGGCCTCGGCGTGGATGTAGGTGACTTCCTTGAGCTTGAGCGCGCCCTCGAGCGCGATCGGGTAGTGCAGGCCGCGGCCGAGGAAGAGCGCGTTGTCCTTGCGCGCGAAGTCCTCGGCCCAGCCGATGATCTGCGGCTCGAGCGCGAGCACCGACTGCAGCGCGACGGGCAGGTGGCGCATCTCCTTGAGGTAGCGCGCCTCCTCGGCCTCGCTCAGGCGGCCCTTGCTCTGCGCGAGCGCGAGCGTGAGCAGGAACAGGCCGGCGAGCTGCGTGGTGAAGGCCTTGGTCGAGGCCACGCCGATCTCGACGCCGGCGC
>CBHTTS010000212.1:0-9542 GCA_966095775.1 uncultured Variovorax sp.
ATGGCGCCTGGGAAGCGCGGCGGCTTCGGGGCGTGGATTCGATGTTCTCGTCATGGGTCTCCTCTTTCGTTGGGGTGATCGGGTTGTGGCTTCGGTGCGCGGGCGTTCAGCCCGGGGCCGGCGCGGCGCCGAGCAGCGCCGCCGCGCCCGCGGCGAGCGCCTTCTTCCGCTGCGCCACGAGCACGAGCGGACGGCCGTGGCGCGCGTGCCCCACCTGCCAGTAGGCGCGGTCCCACCAGCCGCTGCCGTCGCCCAGCGCCACCGGCCGGTCGAAGGCGAAGACCGTGACCATGCCGCCCTTCTCGATGAAGGTCGTGAGGTGGTAGGCCAGCTGGCCGGCGATGTCGCAGGGCCGCATGAGCTGCGGATAGCCGGGCAGCGCGGGGCCGGCGATGCCGATGCGCGCGAGCAGCTGGCGCGCATCCATGAAGCTGCCGCGCAGCGTGCGCTCGTCGCGCTCGTGCTCGATCGCCGCGCGCACCAGCGCGGGCGGGCGCACCGCCAGCGCCGCACCCGCGCCGCCGCCGAGCAGCAGGCAGGCCGCGAGGCCGCGCTGGAAACCGCGCCGCGACCACAGCGCCGGGCGCGGCCGCAGCAGCGAGGCCGGCGGCTCGCCGGGATCGAAGGCCAGCGACAGCTCGGCGCGCATGCGCAGGTCGAAGTCGCTGTCGGGGGGAAGTTCGCGCTCGGGCATGTCAGACCTTTCGCAGCGGCAGGACCTTGGCGCGCGGGCCCTCGGCCGCGCCGGGCACCAGGCCCATCGCGGCCTTGAGCGCCTCGCGGGCGCGGGCGAGCCGCGACAGCACCGTGCCGGGCGCGATGTCGAGCGCCTCGGCCATCTGCGCCGTGGGCATGTCGTCGAAATAGAACAGCACCAGCACTTCGCGATGGATCGGCGCCAGCCGCGCGAGCGCCTTCACCACGTCGAGCCGGTCGTCGAGGCGGTCGTCGGCCGGACGCTCGTGCGGCCAGGTGCCGTCGGCGTCGGGCTCGAGCGCCACGGTGCCCGGCACGAGATGGCGCATCGCACAGCGCCGCATGATCCGGAAGAGCCATGCGCGCGCCAGCGCGGCGTCGCGCAGCTGGCCCCGGTGCTTCCAGGCGAGGGTGAAGCAGTCCTGCACCACGTCCTCGGCGACCGCGCGCGAGCCCGTGAGCGCCCAGGCGCTGCGCAGCAGGAAGCGGTAGTGCTCGCGCACCCACTGGTTGTAGCGGGCCTCGGCATCGAGGAATGGCAGGAACATGCGTACAAGAGCGCCGGGGCGCGTACCTTATTCCCTCGCGGCCATCGATTCCTGATTGGCGTTAACCCTTGGATGCGCCGCATCCGGGCGGCGCCCATGAAAAAAGCCGGCCCCGCGATGCAGGGCCGGCTTCCCGGTGGACGACAAGCGCCCGGTCGGGCGCGGGGCGCTCAGAGCGGCAGCGCGTCGCCGTGAGCGGCCGCACGGGCCGCGGCGCGCACTGCGGCGCGGTCGACCGCGCCGGCTGCCACGAAGGTCGTGCCCGACGACGCGGCTTCGGAGAAGGCATCGGGGCCATGGGCGGCCGCGACGGCTTCGGCGCGGACCTGGTCGCGGCTGAGTTGCGACACGGGGGCCTGCGCCACGCGGGCGTTGGCGCCTTCGGCATACGGATCGGCGCTGCGGGCGGCCACGACGGCCTGGCTCGCGACGTCGGCGCGGCTTTCGGCGCTGGTCAGGCGATGCACGCCTTCATAGGTTTCGGCATGGGCGGCACCGGTGGCGGCAACGAGGGCGACGGCAACGGCGGAGAGGAGCTTGGAGACGGTCATTTCGATTTCCTTTGTTCAATGGTTTGGCGGGACGTCGAACCGGTCTTGGGTGGGTGGCCGTCCTTGGGCGGGACGGCCACCGCGCTCGGGGGCCTTGTTCACCCGGATCGGCTGGGGGGCCGCTCCGTGAGATGAATTGTGCGCCCGCAACCCTGGTGTAAACCCTAGGCAAATGGAACCGCGGCGTTCACGCCAGGGAAACAATCGCAGGCGCCGGCCGGCCGCCGCTCGCCTCAGGCCCCCAGGTCCTCGACGCGCAGCGTGACGGGCGCGCCCGCCACGGCCGGATGCGCTGCGAGCGCATGCAGCACGAGGTCGAAGCTGCGCTGCACCATCGGCTCCGTCAGCACCAGCAGCTGCGGCACCGCGTCCGCCGCCGGCTGGGCCGCCAGCACGAGCTCGCGCACCGGCACGCGCTGCGCCGCGAGCCAGCCCGAGACGGACTCGATCCCCTCGGCCGCATGCAGCGGCACGCGCAGGTAGTGCGCGGTGCAGACCTCGGCGCGCGGCAGCACCGGCAGCGCGCGCATCGCATGCGCATGGAAGCCCAGGTGCGGCACGCGCTGCGCCGCGGAAGTGCCTTCGAGCCGCGCCACGTCGACCAGGTCGGCGATCACGGCCGAAGCGGTCTGCTCCGAACCGGCGCCCGCGCCGTAGTACATCGTCACGCCGGCCGCGTCGCCCTTGACCACGATCCCGTTCATCGAACCGTTCACCTGCGCCAGCAGCTGCGAGGCCGGCAGCAGCGCGGGCTGCACGCGCAGCGCCATGCCGCCCGCGCCGAGCCGCGCCACGCCGAGCAGCTTGACGCGGTAGCCCAGCTGCTCGGCGCAGGCCACATCGATGCGCTGCAGCGCGCTGATGCCCTGCACCTCCACGTCGTCGAGCCGCACCGCGCTGCCGAAGGCGTTCGCCGCGAGCAGCGTGAGCTTGTGCGCGGCGTCGATGCCCTCGACGTCGAAGGCCGGGTCGGCCTCCGCGTAGCCGAGCGCCTGGGCCTGCGCGAGCGCGGCGGCGAAGTCCAGGCCCTCGTCGCGCATCTTGCTGAGGATGAAGTTGGTGGTGCCGTTGATGATGCCCGCCACCCACTCGATCCGGTTGGCCGCGAGCCCTTCGCGCAACGCCTTGACGATGGGGATGCTCACCGCCACCGCGCCCTCGTAGGCCACGGCCACGCCGTGGCGCCGCGCGGCGGCGAAGATCTCCGCGCCGTGCACCGCGAGCAGCGCCTTGTTGGCCGTGACCACGTGCTTGCCGTGCGCGATCGCCGCCAGCACCCAGTCGCGCGCCGCGCCGGTGCCGCCGGCCACCTCCACCACCACGTCGACCTCGGGGTGCGTGGCGACCCGCATCGCGTCGTCGGTCAGCGCGACCTCGGTGCCCACCACCGCGGCCGCGCGCGCGAGGTTGCGCGCCGCGACGATCACGAGCTCGATCGGCCGCCCCGCGCGCGCCGCGATCTCGGCCTGGTTGCGCGCCAGCACGCGGAAGGTGCCCGTGCCGACGGTGCCGATGCCGATCATGCCCACGCGCAGCGCGCGCAGGGTCGTGGGAAGGCCGGGCAAGGGCTCGAGGGACGGGACGAGGGGATCGCGGTACATGGAAACCTCCGGATGAAAAACAAGAAACCCAGCTGCCAGAGCTGGGTTTCATTCATTCGGGGGAAGGAGCGATCACCAGGTGGCTGCCGAAACGGCCACCTGCGCGCGCTCAGGTAGCCGCGGTGGTAATGGTGGTAATCATTCGTGCAACCCTGGCCCGGTCGGCGCACGGCAGCGCGGCCTGCGAGGCGGCGCGGCATTCGGCGGAGGACGGGAGGCGGCACGACATGGAGCGCGCAGTGTACAGCAGCCGCGGCCGCGGTCCCGCGCCCTGCCTGCGGCGATATGCGCGGCAGGCCTACAGCCCGCGGCCTCGGCCGCGCCTAGTCTGGAACGCAAAGAACTGACTTCCAGGAGGTCGCACCATGAAGAACTTCGTCCTAGAACCCCGCATGCGCGCAGCCATCGGCGGCGCCTTCTACCCGACGGGCTACTCGATGGTGATGTTTCCGAACGCCGAGGACGCCAACCGCATCGGCCACCGCCTGATCGAGAAAGGCGTGAGCGGCGACGAGATCTACCTGCTGCCCGCCGAGACCGTGCTCGCGGAGATCACGCCGACCGCCAAGGAATCCGACGATCCGCTGCCCTCGGCCGGCACCGATGCCGCGACCGTGCGCGCCTACACCAAGCTCGCGCGCGAAGGCCACACCGGCCTGCTCGTGAAGACCAGGAACGAGGAGGAAGCCAACCGCCTGATGGAGGAAGTGCGCACCGTGCCCTACTCCATCGCGCAGCGCTACCGCACGCTGGTCATCGAAGATCTGTAGACGCCCCCCGAAGCGCCTGCGGCGCCTCCCCCCACTGGGGGGCGCACCCGGCGGACTGGCGGAGCCGGTTCCGCGGGTGCCTGGCAAAGGTCCTGGGGGATCGTCGCCCGGGACAGGCTCAGGCCGCGACGGCCGCGGCACGGCGCACCACGTCGCGCGCCATCGCCTGGGCGAGCTCCTGCTCGCCGAGGAAGACCGTCGCGGCGGTCTCCTGCGCGAGCAGCCGGGCCTCGTCCTCGTTGTGGCTGCGCACCACGGTCTGGATCGCGGGGTTCAGGGTGCGCGCGGTCGCCATCATCTGGCGCACGTTCATCGCATCGGCCACCGCGACCACGAGCACGCGCGCACGCGCCACGTGCGCCTGGATCAGCACCGCGGGGTCGGCCGCGTCGCCCCAGACCGCCGCCACGCCCTGCGCGCGCAGCTGGCCGACCAGCTCGCGGTTCTGCTCCGCCACCACGTAGGGAATGTCGTGCGCCGCGAGCTCGGCCGCGATGCGGCGGCCGACGCGGCCGTAGCCCACGAGCACCACCTGCTTCGAGAGGAAGCGGGCCTCGGTGTTCATCGGCAGCTCGGCCAGCGGATGGTCGCGCGCCTCCAGCCCGCGCACCAGCGAGAAGCGCGCATGCAGCCATTCCTGCAGCGGCGCGATCAGGCTGAACCAGAGCGGGTTGGTGGCGATCGAGATCAGCGCGCCCGCGAGGATCAGGCTCTGGCCCTCGGGCGGCATCAGCCCGAGCGAGAGCCCCAGGCCCGCGAGGATGAACGAGAACTCGCCGATCTGCGCCAGGCTCGCGCTCACCGTGAGCGCGGTGCCGAGCGGATAGCGCATCGCGAGCACCAGCGCGCAGGCCGCGATCGACTTGCCGAGCACGATCACCGCCACCACCGCGAGCACCTGCAGCGGCCGCTCGAGCAGCACCGAGGGGTCGAACAGCATGCCCACGGAGACGAAGAACAGCACCGCGAAGGCGTCGCGCAGCGGCAGCGATTCCTGCGCCGCGCGGTGGCTGAACTCCGACTCGCGCATCACCATGCCCGCGAAGAAGGCGCCGAGCGCGAACGAGACGCCGAACAGCGCCGCCGAGGCGAAGGCGATGCTGACCGCGGCCGCGATCACGCACAGCGTGAACAGCTCGCGCGAGCCGGTGCGCGTGACCTGCCACAGGATCCACGGGAAGGCGCGCCGGCCCGCCACCAGCATCAGCGCGACGAAGCCGCCCACCTGCAGCAGCGTGAGCCCGAGCGTCTGCCAGACCGGCTCGGCCGCGGCCGCCGCATCGGTCGCGCGGGCGCCGAGCGCCCCCGCGAGCGGCGGCAGCAGCACCAGCACGAGCACCATCGCGAGGTCCTCGACCACCAGCCAGCCCACCGCGATGCGGCCCGTGAACGAATCGAGGATGCCCAGGCTCTCGAGCGCGCGCAGCAGCACCACCGTGCTCGCCACCGACAGCGCGAGGCCGAAGACCAGCGCCTCCCCCCACGACCAGCCCCACCAGATCGCGAGCGCGCCGCCGAGCAGCGTGGCCACCGTGATCTGCGCCAGGGCGCCGGGCAGCGCGATGCGCCGCACCGCGAGCAGGTCGTCGAGCGAGAAATGCAGGCCGACGCCGAACATCAGCAGCATGACGCCGATCTCGGCCAGCTGCGCCGCGATCGCCCCGTCGGCCACGAAGCCCGGCGTGAACGGGCCGATGATCACGCCCGCGAGCAGGTAGCCCACGAGCGCCGGCAACCTGAGCCGCGCCGCGACGAAGCCCAGGACGAGCGCGAGCCCGAGGCCGGCGGCGATGGTGCTGATCAGGGAGACGCTGTGCGGCATCGGCCGATTGTGCACACCGGAGGCCGCGCCGGCGCAGCGGCGGGGCTTTCAGGAGGCGGCGGCGCGGCCCGCGGCCGGGGCCTCGAGGCCCTCGGGCGGCGCGGTCGTCGCGCCCGGACCGCGGAGTTCGGCATCGAGCCGGTCGGTGTCGAGCTCGTTGGTCCAGCGCGCGACCACAAGCGTGGCGACGCCGTTGCCGATCAGGTTGGTCAGCGCGCGCGCCTCGGACATGAAACGGTCGATGCCGAGGATCAGCGCCAGGCCGACCACGGGCACGTGGCCGACCACCGACAGCGTGGCCGCGAGCACGATGAAGCCGCTGCCGGTCACGCCGGCCGCGGCCTTCGAGGTCAGCAGCAGCACGGCCAGCAGCGTCATCTCCTGCCCCAGCGTCATCGGCGTGTTGGTCGCCTGCGCGATGAACACCGCCGCCATCGTCAGGTAGATCGAGGTGCCGTCGAGGTTGAACGAATAGCCCGCGGGCAGCACCAGCCCCACGCTGGCCTTGCTGGCGCCGAGCGCCTCCATCTTCTTCATCATGCGCGGCAGCACCGTCTCGGACGAGGAGGTGCCGAGCACGATCAGCAGCTCCTCGCGGATGTAGCGCAGGAAGCGCCAGATGCCGAAGCCGTGGAGGCGCGCGATCAGCCCGAGCACCCCGAAGATGAACAGCAGGCAGGCCAGGTAGAAGGCGCCGATGAGCTTGCCGAGCGAGAACAGGCTGTCGGCGCCGTACTTGCCGATGGTGAAGGCCATGGCGCCGAACACGCCGATGGGCGCGAGCTTCATGATGTAGTCGACCACGCCGAACAGCACCTGCGAGCCCTTCTCGATCACGTCGAACACCAGCGTGCCGCGGCCGCCGAAGCGGTGCAGCGCGAAGCCGAACAGCACCGCGATCAGCAGCACCTGCAGGATCTCGCCCTTGGCGAAGGCGTCGACCACCGTGGTCGGGATCACGTCGAGCAGGAACTCGACCGGCCCCGCCATCTTCCCCGGCCCGGTGTACGAGGCGACCGAGGCCGCGTCGAGCGCGGCCGCGTTCACGTTCATGCCCGCGCCGGGGCGCAGCAGGTCCACCGCGAGCAGGCCGAAGACCAGCGCGATGGTGCTCACGACCTCGAAGTACAGCAGCGCCAGGCCGCCGGTCCTGCCGACCTTCTTCATGTCCTCCATGCCCGCGATGCCGACCACCACGGTGCAGAAGATGATCGGCGCGATGATCATCTTGACGAGCTTGATGAAGCCGTCGCCGAGCGGCTTCATCGCCGCGCCGGCCTCTGGGTAGAAATGGCCGAGCAGCACGCCGACGACCACCGCGGCGATCACCTGCACGTACAGCAGGCGGTAGAACGGAAGCCTGGCGGCCGGTGCAAGGGATGTCTCTGCCATGTTCTTGTTGTCTCCGGAGGTGGCGTGGGTAGCGCGTCGGAATCGGAACGAAAAAGACCCGCCGAGGCGGGTCTTCAGGGGACCTGCGCTCAGGTCAGTGCATGTGCAGGCCGCCGTTGACCGAGAAGTCGGCGCCGGTCGAGTAGCCGCCCTCGTCGGTCGCGAGCCACGAGATGATCGAGGCGATCTCGCTCGGCTCGCCGAGGCGCTTGACCGGAATGGTCGCGACGATCTTGTCGAGCACTTCCTGGCGGATCGCCTTGACCATGTCGGTGCCGATGTAGCCCGGGCTCACGGTGTTGACCGTCACGCCCTTGTTGGCCAGCTCCTGCGCCAGCGCCATGGTGAAGCCGTGCATGCCGGCCTTGGCCGCCGAGTAGTTGGTCTGGCCGGCCTGGCCCTTGGCGCCGTTGACCGAGCTGATGTTGATGATGCGGCCCCAGCCCTTCTCGACCATGTCGCCGACCACCTGCTTGGTGACGTTGAACATGCTGTTGAGGTTGGTCTCGATCACCGCGCTCCAGTCCTCGGGCGTCATCTTGAGGAACATGCGGTCGCGCGTGATGCCCGCGTTGTTGACCAGCACGTCGATCGGCCCGTGCTCGGCCTTGGCCTTCGAGAAGGCCTCGACGGTCGAGTTCCAGTCGCCCACGTTGCCCACCGAGGCGTGGAACTCGAAGCCCAGCGCCTTCTGTTCGGCGAGCCACTTGCTGTAGTCGCGGGTCGGGCCGCAACCCGCGATGACCTTGAAGCCGTCCTTGTGGAGGCGCTGGCAGATGGCTGTTCCGATGCCACCCATGCCTCCGGTGACATATGCAACTTTCTTGCTCATGAGATTTCCTTGATGTGTGCGAAGCAAAAGCCTGAACGGCCGCCTTCACTCTAGCGAGTTTCAAGCCACCGAACTCTGAGGAAAACACTGAGCCAAGCTTGCAACCAGCTGTCACGGCGCGGCCGCCGCTGCAACGATAGGGCACCGCGCTTGCTTCTTCCGGCATAACCCACGATCACCAAGGACATCGAAAGTATCAAGCGTCGTCTAGTCGGCCTGAATACCCGCCGCGCGGATCACCTTGCCCCACTTGTCGAGCTCGGCCGCGAGGTGGGTGCGCAGGCCCTCGGGCGTCTGCTTCTCGGGCGGCACGATCTCCGAGCTGAGTTCGGCCAGGCGGTGCTTCACGGTCTCGTCCTGCAGGGCGGTGCGCAGCGCCGCGTTGAGCTTCTCGAGCGCGGCCGGCGGCGTGCCCTTGGGCGCGTAGATGCCGTGCCACACCTTCACGTCGAAGCCCTTGAGGCCCTGTTCATCAAGTGTTGGGATGTCGGGCAGGCTCGCGAGGCGCCGGGGCGTGGTCACGCCGAAGACCTTGACGCGCTGGCCGTCCTTGATGACCGGCGCGGTCTGGGTGGTCTGGTCGCACAGCAGGTCGACCTGCCCGCCCATGAGGTCGTTGAGCGCCGGGCCCGCACCTTTGTAGGGCACGGTCGTGAGCTGCACGCCGACCTGGTTCATGAACAGCAGCCCGCACAGCTGCGAGACCGCGCCCACGCCCGCGTTGGCGAGCGTGACCTTGTCCTTGTTCGCCTTCACGTGGGCCAGCAGCTCGCGGAAGCTGCCGGCCGGGAAGTCCTTGCGCGACAGCAGGGTCATCGGCACGTCCATCACCTGGCCGATGTACTCGAAGTCCTTGAGCGGGTCGTAGGGCAGCTTCTTGTAGAGCGCGGGCGCGGTCGCCATGCCCATGTGGTGGATCAGGATGGTGTAGCCGTTGGGCGCCGCCTTGGCCACGCGCGCGGGCGCGATGGTGCCGCCGGCGCCGACCGTGTTCTCGACCACCACGGTCTGGCCGAGCGAGCGGCCCATGGGCACCGCGAGCATGCGCGCCACCACGTCGGTCGGGCCGCCGGCCGAATACGGCACCACCAGGGTCACGGGCTTGTCGGGCCAGGCGGCCTGCGCCGCGGCCGGCGACGGCTGCCATGCCAGCAGGCAGGCGCCCGCCGCGGCCGCGATCCAGGCTGTGGTCGATGTCCGGTTCTTCGCTGTCGTCATCTGCTTGTCTCCTTCTGGTGGTTTCGGGAAAAACGGAGCTCAGGTCCGCGCCAGCGCGAGCAGGCGCTCGGCCTGGCGCACCACGGGCGCGTCGACCATGCGGCCGTCGAGG
>CBHTTS010000213.1:0-9540 GCA_966095775.1 uncultured Variovorax sp.
CGCCGGCTTGCGTGGCCTGGCCGACGGTGCCGGCTTGGGTGCGGGCGCGGGGGCCTCGGCTTCCGCGGCTGCGGCAGGCGCCGGCACCTCGGCCGCGGGCGGGATGTCGGCGGCCGGCGCCGAGGACGCGGCCAGCGGCGGCGCGGGCGGCGGCAGCGGCACGGCGGCAGGCTGTTCGACCGGCGACTGTTCGGCCGGCTTGCCCTTGCCGTAGCCGTACCAGCCGGCCACCATCATCACCAGCGCCACGGCCAGCAGGGCCAGCCAGAGCCACAGCACGCGCGCGCGCAGCGGCTTCTCCTTCGGCCGGCGCTTCCTCGCCTCGGCCGGCTGCGAGGCCGCGCGCTTCGCGGCGCGTTTCTCGCGCGCTTCGCGCGAGGGCCGCCGGGCACCGCCGGGCTCGAGGATCACGGTCTGCTCGCCCGCGCCGGCCGCGGCGAACGCCGACGAGGTGCCGAAGGCGACGCGGGCACCGCCCTCCTCGAACAGCGCGCCGGGCATCGTCGGCGCCCGCAGCTGCGCGGGTGCCGTGGCGGCCCATTCGCGCGCCGCGCGGCTGTCGGGCCCCGGCGCCGGGATCGGGCCCGGCGCCGCGGGCGCGAGCCGGCCGCCGCAATGCTTGCAGAAACGGGCGCCCTCGCGGTTTTCCGCGCTGCAGACCGGGCAGATCAAGGCCATGACGAGAGACTTCTGGAAATGTTTTTCTTGGAGGAACTGGCGGCGGGGAACCGCCCGGCCCGGACCGCAAGGCGGCGGCTTCGCCGCCTCAGGTCACCGCGACGCGCTTGGAGCGGTGCGCCATGCGCTTGGCGATCACCGCGCCGAGTCCCATCGCGATCTCGAGCGCGAGGTTCGGCTGCCGGTTCGACATCTCGGCGAAGCGGATCGCCGTGAGGCGCCAGACGCGCCCCGCGCCCGTGACCACCACGTTGGCCGGGTGCGGCTCGCGCGAGAAGAAGGAGCCTTCGCCCACGACCGAGCCGGCCATGAGCACGGCGAGCTTCATCTGTTCCTTGCTGCTCACGCGGTGCACGCTGATCGCGCCGCTCTCGACGAAATAGACCGACCGGTCGTGCGTGCCCTGCTCGATCAGCACGTCGCCGATGCTGGTGTCGATCGACTGCAGGTAGCCCGCCAGCGTTTCCCATTGCTGTACGCTGAGCGTGAGCGCAAAGGCGTCGTTGCTGTTGTTGTCCGCGATCACGCGGCTCAGGTTCTGGATGGACATGCTTTTCTCAACCCCCGCATCTCTGCCGGGAGTATCCGCGAAGCATGCGGGTTTCGACTACAACTCTTTACGTTTTGGCGGCCGGGTGTCTCTATTTACCGATGCAGAAGCGCGAAAAGATGACCCCGAGCAGATCGTCCGCGCCGAATTCGCCGGTGATCTCGTTGAGCGCGTTCTGCGCCAGGCGCAGTTCCTCGGCCAGCAGGTCGAGCGCCTGCGCCTGGGCGGCAAGGTGCGCGGCCGCGAGCGCGAGGTGCTCGCCGACCCGGCCGAGCGCCTGCACGTGGCGCGCGCGCGCGAGGTAGGTGCCCTCGGGCACGGCCTGCCAGCCGGCCATGGCGAGCAATTGGTCGCGCAGCGCCTCGATGCCCCGGCCGGTCTTGGCCGAGAGCACCAGGCCCTCGGCGGCCCCGGCGTCGGGCGCCGCGTCCTGCTTGTTCCAGACATGGAGCACCGGCACGGCCGCGGGCAGCTTCTCGCGCAGGCCGCGGAGGATCTCGGCGTCGGCCGCCGTGTAGTCGGCCTGGGCGGCGCGCGTCAGGTCGTGCAGGAACAGCACCGCGTCGGCGCTCTCGATCTGCCCCCAGGCGCGCGCCACCCCGATCTGCTCGACCTCGTCGCTGCTCTCGCGCAGCCCGGCGGTGTCGGCCACGTGCAGCGGCACGCCGTGGATCTGGATGGTCTGCGAGACCACGTCGCGCGTGGTGCCGGCCACGGCGCTCACGATCGCGAGCTCGGCGCCCGCGAGCGCGTTGAGCAGCGAGCTCTTGCCCGCATTGGGCTGGCCGGCGATCACCACCTTGATGCCCTCGCGCAGCAGCGCCCCCTGGCGCGCGCGCTGCTGCACCGCGGCCAGCTGCTGCTGCAGCGCGGCGAGCTGGCCGGCGGCGTCGGCCTTCTGGAGGAAGTCGATCTCCTCCTCGGGGAAATCGAGCGTGGCCTCGACCAGCATGCGCAGGTGGATCAGCGCGTCGCGCAGCGCATGGATCTCGCGCGAGAACGCGCCCGAGAGCGAGCGCCCGGCACTGCGCGCGGCGGCCTCGGTGCTCGCGTCGATCAGGTCGGCGATGGCCTCGGCCTGCGCGAGGTCGATCTTGCCGTTGAGGAAGGCGCGCTGGCTGAACTCGCCCGGCTCGGCCACGCGCAGGCCCGGCAGGCGGGGGCGGCCCGTGACCGGGTCGGGCTCGGCCGCCGCCGCCAGGCAGCGCGCGAGCAGCAGCTGCAGCACGACCGCGCCGCCGTGCGCCTGCAGCTCGAGCACGTCCTCGCCGGTGAAGGAGTTCGGCGACGGGAAGTGGATCGCGAGCCCGTGGTCGATGGCGCTGCCGTCGGCGTCGCGGAACGGCAGGTAGGTCGCCTCGCGCGGCCGCAGCGCGCGGCCGCAGATCGCGTCGACCAGCGGCGCGAGCCGCGCGCCCGACACGCGCACGATGCCCACCGCGCCGCGGCCCGGCGCGGTGGCGATGGCGGCGATCGGGTCGGTGGTTCGGGCGAGCATGGGGCGGATTCTTTCAGCAGAAAGGGCCGCTCGCGCGGCCCTTCGGGGATGGCTCGGTCGCTGCGCGGCTACTTGGTGCCGAGCACGCCGAGGCGCTTGTTGATGAACCACTGCTGCGCGATCGACAGCACGTTGTTCGTGATCCAGTACAGCACCAGGCCGGCCGGGAAGAAGATGAACATCACGCTGAACGCCAGCGGCATGATCCACATCAGCTTGGCCTGCATCGGATCGGGCGGCGTCGGGTTGAGCCAGGTCTGGAACAGCGAGGTCGCGGTCATCACGATCGGCAGGATGAACCAGGGGTCCGGCGCGGAAAGGTCCTTGATCCAGCCGATCCACGGCGCATGGCGCATCTCGACGGAGGACAGCAGCACCCAGTAGAGCGCGATGAACACCGGGATCTGGATCAGGATCGGGAAGCAGCCGCCCATCGGGTTGACCTTTTCCTCGCGGTAGATCCGCATCATCTCCTGCTGCATTTCCTGCGGCTTGTCCTTGAGCCGCTCACGCATCTCCATGATGCGCGGATTGATGGCCTTCATCTTGGCCATGCTCGCGTAGGCCTTGGCGTTGAGCCAGTAGAAGGCCGCCTTCAGCAGCACCACCAGCGCGACGATCGCCCAGCCCCAGTTGCCGAGGATGCCGTGCAGCTGGTTCAGCAGCCAGTAGAGCGGCTTCGAGATGATCGCGAAGATGCCGTAGTCCTTCACGAGGTCCAGGCCCGGCGCGATCGCCTCGAGCTTCTTTTCCTCCTCGGGGCCGGCGAACAGCGCGGTGTTCACGACCTGGGTCTGGCCCGGCGCGATCTGCGGGACGCTCGCCACCATCGCGATGGTGAAGAGGTTGTCGCCGAGGTCCTTCACGCGGAATTCGCGCTTGAGCTGCTCGCTCGCCGGGTCGCCCTTGAGCAGCCAGGCCGAGACGAAGTAGTGCTGCACCATCGCGATCCAGCCGTCGTTGGCCGGCGGCGGCGGCTCGACCTTGCCCTTGGCGATGTCCTTGAAGTCGAGCTTGTGGAACTTCTTCTCGTTCGTGTACGCGGCCGGGCCGGTGAAGGTGTTGGTGCCGAACATGGTGCTGCCGGCCACCGTGCCGTGGCGCAGCAGCTGCAGATAGAGCTGGGCGTCGCGCGGCTGGTCGCTCACGTTGACGATCTCGTGGCGCACGCGGATCGCGTAGTCGCCGCGCTGGAACACGTAGGTCTTGACGTACTTGAGGCCGCCCGCGGGCTCGCTCTCGAAGCTGACCTCGAGCGTGTCCTGGCCCTGGGCCATCTCGCGCGGGCCCGCCTTCGGCTTCATCGGCGTCAGGTGGTTCGGGAAGCGCTCGGCGCCGGCCGGGTTCAGCAGGCCGGTCTGCGCCACGTAGCGCGTGGCCGGCGAGGCGTTGTCGAACAGCACCACGTGCTTGGTGCGGTCGGCTTCGTCGTATTGCAGCAGCTCGAGGTAGTTGACGGTGGCGCCTTCGCTGTCGATCGCGACCTTGAACAGGTCGGTGGTCACGTTGACCTGCTCGCGCGGCGCGGCGGCCGCGGCCTGCGTGGGCACGGCGCCCGCACTGCCGCCCGCGGACGACGCGGCCGGCACGCTGCTGCTGCCGGCGGCCGGGGCGCTGCCCGCGGGCGTGCTGGCGGCCACCGCGGCCGGCTTGGTCGAGGGCAGGAAGGTCGGCTTGTTGCCGTTGAAGACCTGCCATTGGTCCCACAGCAGCACCAGCGAGAAACCAAAGATCACCCACAGGATCGTGCGGCGTATATCGTTCATGACGAAGACTTCTTGTCGGAGGAGAGAAGGGACGAAAAAAGCGAATCTGACCGACCCGTGCGACGCTGTGATTTCGGCGGGACCGGATCGTGCCCGCCCTGGCACCACGGCTGGCAGCGCGCGATGCGGTGCAGCGTGAGATAGCTGCCCTTGAGGGCGCCGTGGACCTCG
Source organism: uncultured Variovorax sp. (assembly GCA_966095775.1). Lineage (GTDB taxonomy): Bacteria > Pseudomonadota > Gammaproteobacteria > Burkholderiales > Burkholderiaceae_C > Variovorax. The sequence goes on from CBHTTS010000213.1 coordinate 4,664, forward strand.
AGCGCCTCGATCGAATAGACGGAGCAGGTCGGCGCGAAGCGGCACGACTGGCCGAGCCAGGGGCTCAGCAGCAGGCGGTAGCCCTTGACGAGGCCGATGAGCACGCGCTTCATGGCGATGCCGCGGGCGAGGGCGCGCGCGCGGCGCGCGCCAGCAGCTGCTGGAGCTCGGCACGGACCGCGGCCTTGAGCCGGTCCGAGGTGGCGCTGACGAATTCCTTGCGGTCGAAGGCCGCGCGCAGCCGCACCACGTGCGCCGCACGGGGCAGGGCGGCGCCGTGCGCCGCGCTCACCGCGTAGATCTGGCGCTTGATCGCATTGCGCGTGACCGCGCGGCGCGCCCAGCGCTTGGGCACCATGGCCCCGAGCCAGACGGCGTCGGCGGCGAACAAAGGCTGCGCGCCCGACGTGGCGTCGAGCGCGCAGCGATGCAATGCGAAATGCGCGGTGCGCGCCACGGTGGCACCTGCGAGGACGGCCTGGAATTGCGCGCGGGTCTTGAGCCGCTGCAGGGGCGCCGCACCGTCAGCACCCGAAGCGCTGGCTGCGGGAGCTGGCGCTGGCGGTTCGGCAGCAGGCAACGGCGAAGAAGCGGCAGCCGTCAGACGGCCAGGCGCTTGCGGCCCTTGGCGCGGCGTGCGTTGATGACGGCGCGGCCGCCGCGGGTCTTCATGCGGACCAGGAAGCCGTGGGTGCGGGCGCGGCGGACTTTCGAAGCTTGGTAAGTGCGTTTCATGATGAGATTTCCTGCGGGTTCCCCCGATTTCCGCGCTGTTCCCGCCTGGCTGGAGGGCCGGTTCGGGCATGCGGGCGCTGGGAGCGTCTTTCGACTCTGTTCGAATGCTCCCCGAAAGACGCAATGAGGTTTTCAGGGAAACCCGCAATTATCGCAAACATTCGCTCCGCCACCAAACTTCGAGCGCGATTGCGGGGCTTTATTCTGCACACCCGGGGATGTGGATAAGGTTTTGACAAGTTAGAATGCAGGCCGCCTTGCAGCAGAGAATATCCACAATACATATACCAAAAAATGGACGAGGGACGCACCACTTTTTCACCCACCCATGTCGACTGACGGCATCGGTGAGAGCCTCTGGCAGGCCTGCGTCGACCAGCTCGCCCAGGAGCTGTCCGAACAGCAATTCAACACCTGGATCAAACCCCTGACGGCGCAGGTCGCGGACGACCTCTCGCGCATGACGGTGTTCGTCGCGAACCGCTTCAAGCTCGACTGGATCCGCGCGCAGTACGCGGGCAAGATCGCCGCGATGGCGGAGAAGATGTACGGCCAGCCCGTGGCCGTTGAGTTAGCGCTTGCTCCGCGTGAAGCGCCCGTGCGTGCTGCACCGGTGGCGGTGATGGCCGAGACCGACGTGCCGCGGGACGTGGTCGGCCCGGGCGAGGAGCCGGCCGCCGCGGGCTTCAAGAACCGCCTCAATTCGGGCCTGACCTTCGAGACCCTGGTCGAGGGCACGGCCAACCGCATGGCGCGCGCCGCGGCGATGCACGTGGCCGGCATGCCCGGGCACCTGTACAACCCGCTGTTCATCTATGGCGGCGTCGGCCTGGGCAAGACCCACCTGATGCATGCCGTGGGCAACCGGCTGCTGGCCGACCGGCCGGACGCCAAAGTTCTCTACATCCATGCCGAACAGTTCGTCTCGGATGTGGTCAAGGCCTACCAGCGCAAGACCTTCGACGAGTTCAAGGAGCGCTACCACTCGCTCGACCTGCTGCTGATCGACGATGTGCAGTTCTTCGCCAACAAGGACCGCACGCAGGAAGAGTTCTTCAATGCCTTCGAGGCGCTGCTGGCCAAGAAGTCGCACATCGTGATGACCAGCGACACCTACCCGAAGGGCCTGGCCGACATCCACGAGCGGCTGGTGTCGCGCTTCGATTCGGGGCTCACGGTGGCGATCGAGCCGCCCGAGCTCGAGATGCGCGTGGCGATCCTGATCAACAAGGCGCGCGCCGAGGGCGCCGAGATGCCCGAGGAAGTGGCCTTCTTCGTGGCCAAGAACGTGCGCTCCAACGTGCGCGAGCTCGAAGGCGCGCTGCGCAAGATCCTGGCCTATTCGCGCTTCAACCAGAAGGAGATCTCGATCGCCCTGGCGCGTGAGGCGCTGCGCGACCTGCTGTCGATCCAGAACCGGCAGATCTCGGTCGAGAACATCCAGAAGACGGTGGCCGACTACTACAAGATCAAGGTCGCCGACATGTACAGCAAGAAGCGCCCGGCCAGCATCGCGCGGCCGCGGCAGATCGCGATGTACCTGGCCAAGGAGCTCACCCAGAAGAGCCTGCCGGAGATCGGCGAGCTGTTCGGCGGGCGCGATCACACCACGGTGCTGCATGCGGTGCGCAAGATCTCGGGCGAGCGCCAGCAGCTCACCGAGCTCAACCAGCAGCTGCACGTGCTCGAGCAGACGCTCAAGGGCTGAGCGGTCGCGAATGTCATCGGGAATGCGCCTCGCGACAGCGGAGAATGGCGCCCAGCGAACGGATTCGAAGAGATAAAAGAGAAGAGGAAGAAGAGATGATCGTTTTGAAGGCTACCCAGGACAAAGTTCTCGCCGCGCTGCAGTCGGTGGCGGGCATCGTGGAACGGCGCCATACCCTGCCGATCCTCGCCAACGTGCTGATCCGCAAGACCGGCGGCCAGATCCAGCTGACCACGAGCGACCTCGAGATCCAGATCCGCACCACGGCCGAGCTCGGCGGCGACGAAGGCAACTTCACGACCACCATCGGCGCGCGCAAGCTGATCGACATCCTGCGCACCATGCCGGCCGACCAGACCGTGAGCCTCGAATCGAGCGCGAGCAAGCTGGTGCTCAAGGGCGGCAAGAGCCGCTTCACGCTGCAGTCGCTGCCGGCCGAGGACTTCCCGCTGGTGCAGGAGGCCGCCAACTTCGGCCCCGTGTTCAGCGTGCCGCAGAAGACGCTCAAGGACCTGCTGTCGCAGGTCTCGTTCGCGATGGCGGTGCACGACATCCGCTACTACCTCAACGGCATCCTGTTCGTGGCCGAGGGCAAGCAGCTGAGCCTGGTGGCGACCGACGGCCACCGCCTCGCGTTCGCCTCCGCCACGCTCGACGTCGAGGTGCCGCGCCAGGAGGTGATCCTGCCGCGCAAGACCGTGCTCGAGATGCAGCGCCTGCTGTCCGACGCCGAGGGCGCGATCGAGATGCAGTTCGCCAACAACCAGGCCAAGTTCGGCTTCGGCGGCATGGAGTTCGTCACCAAGCTGGTCGAGGGCAAGTTCCCCGACTACAACCGCGTGATCCCCAAGAACCACAAGAACTCGGTCACGCTGGGCCGCGCGCCGCTGCTGGCCAGCCTGCAGCGCACCGCCATCCTGACCAGCGAGAAGTTCAAGGGCGTGCGCCTGAACATCGAGCCCGGCACGCTGCGCATCGCCTCGAACAACGCCGAGCAGGAAGAGGCGCAGGACGAGCTCGACATCGACTACGGCGGCGACACCATCGAGATCGGCTTCAACGTGACCTACCTGATCGATGCGCTCGCCAACATGAGCCAAGACATGGTCAAGCTGGACCTGGCCGACTCGAACAGTTCGGCGCTGCTGACGATCCCCGACAACTCGACGTTCAAGTACGTCGTCATGCCGATGCGGATCTGACCGACAGCAAAGACAGCGCCTGGCGCAAACCCGCGGCCCTCCGCGGGTTTGCGCTTTCAAGAGGCGGAAAAATCCGATTCCGACAGCCCGGAAAATTTCGTGAATGCCGTGAGAGATTGAGGAAATCCGAATGAGTGCAGAAGAGAACAAGCCCGAAGTGCCGCACACCGAGCCGGTCTACACGCCGGAGATCGAGAGCGCGGTGCCCATCGAGATCAAGCCCGCCGACAACAGCTACGGCGAAGGCTCGATCACGATCCTCGAAGGGCTAGAGGCGGTGCGCAAGCGCCCCGGCATGTACATCGGCGACACCTCCGACGGCACGGGCCTGCACCATCTGGTGTTCGAAGTGGTCGACAACTCGATCGACGAGGCGCTCGCGGGCCACTGCGACGACATCGTCGTGACCATCCATTCCGACAACTCGATCTCGGTGACCGACAACGGCCGCGGCATCCCGACCGGCGTGAAGATGGACGACAAGCACGAGCCGAAGCGCTCGGCGGCCGAGATCGCGCTGACCGAGCTGCACGCCGGCGGCAAGTTCAACCAGAACAGCTACAAGGTCTCGGGCGGCCTGCACGGCGTGGGCGTGAGCTGCGTGAACGCGCTGAGCGTGATGCTGCGCCTGGTGGTGCGGCGCGAGGGCAAGATCCACGAGCTGGAGTTCAGCCGCGGCGTGGTGCAGGACCGCCTGCTCGAGACCGTGGACGGCTTCGAGGTCTCGCCCATGAAGATCATCGGCGACACCGACAAGCGCGGGACCGAGGTGCACTTCCTGCCCGACACCGAGATCTTCAAGGAAAACAACGACTTCCACTACGAGATCCTCAGCAAGCGGCTGCGCGAGCTGAGCTTCCTGAACAACGGCGTGCGCATCCGCCTCAAGGACGAGCGCAGCGGCAAGGAGGACGACTTCTCGGGTGCCGGCGGCGTCAAGGGCTTCGTCGACTTCATCAACAAGGGCAAGACCGTCCTGCACCCGAACGTGTTCTACGCGATGGGGGAGAAGCCGGCCGACACCTACGGCGGCATCCCGGGCACGCACATCGGCGTCGAGGTCGCGATGCAGTGGAACAGCGGCTACAACGAGCAGGTGCTGTGCTTCACCAACAACATCCCGCAGCGTGACGGCGGCACCCACCTGACCGGCCTGCGCGCCGCGATGACGCGCGTGATCAACAAGTACATCGAGGAGAACGAGCTCGCCAAGAAGGCCAAGGTCGAGGTCA
>CBHTTS010000214.1:0-9482 GCA_966095775.1 uncultured Variovorax sp.
CGTACAAGGTCTGCAAGGAGCGCATCGACGCGGTCGAGGCCGCCCTCACGGCGGCGCTCGACGGCGCGGGCGTCGGCGCGGCGGCGCCCGCCGCCGCGGCCGCCGAGAAGAGCACCGAGCCGCCGCCCCGCAAGAGCAGCGCCGCGGGGCGGGCGCCGGCGCCGCCCGCTGCGGCTGCGGCCCCTGCAGCCGCGAAGGGCTTCGAGGACGACGACATCCCCTTCTAGATCGGGAGGCCGCACGCGCGCGGCCCCCTCGCCGGCTCCGCGGGCTCAGCCCTGCGCCACGCCCGCCGGCTGCCCCGCCCCCTTCCTTCTCGCCTGCAGCACGAAGGCCGTCACCTGCCAGATCACGAAGGCCGCGATCAGGCTCAGCAGCGTGCCGCTGATCGGCCGCGAGGCGAAGATGCCGAAGCTGCCGCGGCTCAGCAGCATGGCGCGGCGGAAGTTCTCCTCGAGCATCGGGCCGAGGATGAAGCCCAGCATCAGCGGCGCGGCGTCGAGCTGCAGGCGCATGAACATGTAGCCCATGAGGCCGAAGCCGGCGGTGATGAACACGTCCTCGAGGTTGTTGTTGACGCTGTAGGTGCCGATGCAGCAGAAGAACAGGATCGACGGGAACAGCACGTTGTACGGGATCTTGAACACCGAGAGCCAGTAGCGCACCAGCGGCACGTTGAGCACGAGCAGGAACACGTTGCCGATCCACATGCTCGCCACCAGGCCCCAGAACAGCTCGGGATGGCTGGCGATCATGTTCGGGCCGGGCTGGATGCCCTTGATGATGAAGGCCGCGAGCATCAGCGCCATGACGGCGTTCTCGGGGATGCCGATGCTCATCAGCGGGATGAAGCTGGTGCGCGCGGCGGCCTCGTCGGCCGCGGCCTGGCCCGCGACGCCCTCGATGCAGCCCGTGCCGATCTCGTGCTTGTACTTGCTGACCTTCTTGTCGAGCGCATAGGCGGCGAACTGCGCGATCGTCGGGCCGCCGCCGGGCAGGATGCCGAGGAAGGAGCCGATCATGCTGCCGCGCAGCGCGCTCGGGATGATGCGCTTGAACTCGGTCCAGGTCGGGATCAGGTGGATCTTGCCGTTGAAGGGCGAGCGCTCCTCGCGCGCGTCGAGGTTCTTCGTGATCTCGGCGATGCCGAAGCAGCCGAGCGCGATGCTCACGATGCCCACGCCGTCGACGAGGAACGGCAGGTCCATGGTGAAGCGCTGCATGCCGCTGTTGACGTCGGTGCCGATGGTGCCGAGCAGCACGCCGATCATGCACATCGCGAGGCCGTTGATCAGGCTGCCGGTGGTGACGAAGCTCACGCAGACGAAGCCCACGAGCATCATCGCGACGTAGTCCGCGGGGCCGAACAGGAAGGCGACCTCGCCGAGCACCGGCGCGAGGAACGACAGCACCAGGATCGCCACCGTGCCGCCGATGAAGCTCGAGAAGCCGGCGGTGAAGAGCGCCAGGCCGGTCTGGCCCTTGAGCGTCATCGCGTAGCCGTCGATGCAGGCCACGATGCTGCTCGCATGCGGGATCTTCATCGTGATCGCGCTCACGCTGTCGCCGTACTGCGCGCCGTAGTAGATGCCGGCGAGCATGATCAGCGCGCCGGTGGTGGGGATCGAATAGGTCAGCGGCAGCAGCAGGCTGATGGTGGCCAGCGGGCCCAGGCCGGGCAGCAGGCCGACCAGCGTGCCCACGGTGCAGCCGATGGCGCAGAACAGCAGGTTCTGCCAGGTCAGGGCGTGCGAGAAGCCGAACGCGAGGTTGTTGAGGATGTCCATGGCGCGGGCCTCAGTAGAGCGGCAGGTTGAGGCCGAGCAGCTTCTGCAGCGCCAGCGCCATCGCGACCAGGCCGAGCGAGATCTTCACGTTGCGCAGCCACGAGTACGAGGTGCCCGCGAAGCCCGAGCAGAACACCATGAAGACGATGCCCGCGATCATGTTCAGGTGCATCGAGATCAGCGCGAAGCCGCAGAGGCTGCCGAGGATCAGCGCGATGTTCTTGAAGTTGAAGTCCAGCGGCTGCGGCTCCACCACCAGCGCGCGGACCACCGCCGAGATGCCGATCACGAGCAGCATGCCGCTGACCAGCGCGGGAAAGAGGCCCGGCCCGGCGCGGCTGAGGTCGCCGATGGGGTAGCGAAGCGCCGTGAGCCCGAAGGTCAGGGCAATCGCCATGAGGAACAGGCCTCTGACGAGGTTTCTATTTTTCATACGCTCGCGATCCGTGGTTCGTTCTTGGTCGAAAGCATCCGGCGCCGACGGGGGCGGCGCGGGCTGTCTCCATCCGGGACAAGGGTCTCCGGACGGGGGCCATGCTCTTGCGCGGAACTGAGCGGAATCTGACCTCGGCGTGAGGGGAACTACGTAAAGCCGCGCGGCCGCGGCCATACTCCGGGCCATCGAACGCAACCGAGGAGACCACCGGGATGGAGATCGAGATGCACACGCAACAGGGTGGCGAAGGCCCCGACCTGCTCCTGCTGCTGCACGGCCTGGGCGCCACGGCCGCGGTGTGGGCGCCCTTCTGCGCCGAGGCGCGCGAGCGCTGGCGCGGCCGCTGGCTCGCGCCGGACCTGCCCGGCCACGGCCGCTCGGCGCCGCTGCCTTCGTACGCGATCGGCCAGCAGGCCGCGGCCGTCGCGCGCGCGGTGCTGCCGCGGCTGGACCCGGCGGGGCGGCTCGTGGTGCTCGGCCATTCGCTCGGCGGCGTGATCGGCCTGGCGCTCGCGAGCGGCTGGTTCGGCGTGGCGCCGCAGCGCGTCTTCGCCGCCGGCATCAAGATCGGCTGGAACGACGAGGAGCTGCGCCGCATGGAGGCCCTCGCGGCGCAGCCGGCGAAGCGCTTCGCCAGCGAAGCCGAGGCGCGCGAGCGCTATCTCAAGGTCTCGGGCCTCGCGGGCATCACCGATGCGGCGGGGCCGGTGACGGCGCGCGGCGTCGCGCAGGAGGCCGACGGCTGGCGCCTCGCGATGGACCCGCGCGCCAACGGCGTGGGCAAGCCGCCGGTCGAGGAACTGGCGCGGCTCGCGCGCTGCCCGGTGCACCTGGGCCGCGGCCGCGACGATGCGCTGGTGACGATGGCGCAGACGCGCGCCCTCGACCCGCAGGCGCAGGAGCTCGGCCCGCACGGCCACAACGTGATGGTCGAGGCGCCCGCGCGCCTCTGGGACTGGCTGGCCGCCTCGGCCTGAAGCCGATGGCCCAGTCGTTTTGACGCTTCTTGCCTCTTTCGCCCGGGCATCGGCGGCCTATGCTCGGCAACGCCGGACGACGGCGGAACAACGAAAGAGAAAGAGAGCGATGCGCGAGAAGATCTTCCTGGCGGGCGCGGCCGGCGCCGTCGGCACCCCGCTGGCCTCGCTGCTGCGCGCGGCGGGCCACGCCGTCTGGGGCAGCACGCGGCGCGCCGACCGGGCCGCCCTGCTCGAGGCGCGCGGCGTCACGCCGGTGGTGGTCGACGTGTTCGACGCCGGGGCGCTGCGCGCGGCGCTGGTGCGCATCGCGCCGACGGTGGTGATCCACCAGCTGACCGACCTGCCGGCCGACCTCGATCCGAAGCGGATGGCCGAGGCCTCGGTGCGCAATGCACGCGTGCGCACCGAGGGCACGCGCCACCTCGTCGCCGCGATGCAGGCGGCCGGCACGCGGCGCCTGATCGCGCAGAGCATCGCGTGGGCCTACGCGCCCGGCGCGACGCCGCACACCGAGGACCATCCGCTCGACCTCGCGGCCGAGGGCCTGCGCCGCGTCAGCGTGGACGGCGTGGCCGCGCTCGAGCAGTGCGCGCTCGGCAGCCCCGGCCTCACGGGCACGGTGCTGCGCTACGGCCAGTTCTACGGCCCGGGCACCTCGACGCCGGTGCCCAAGGGCGCGAGCCCGGTGCATGTGGAGGCCGCGGCCTGGGCGGCGGTGCTCGCGCTCGGGCATGCGGCAGGCGGCGTCTTCAACGTCGCCGAAGACAGCGCCGAGGTCAGCAGCGAGAAGGCCAAGCGCACGCTGGGCTGGCGCGCCGACATGCGCCTGCCGCCGGCCTGAAAGACCAGTCCCGCAAGCTTCCGGCGGTTGTCCTACACACCGGGGCGCCGCCGCGCTGCAAGGTGGTGTGCAAACGGTACGGAACCGCACGACGGCATGCCGGCCCCTTTCCGCGGGCGGGCGGCCTGCGCGCGTTCCGGCCGATCTTCCACCTGACGGACAAAGGAGCTTTCCATGCACAAGATCAAGGATGTGATGAGTCGCGAAGTGCAGGTCATCGGTCCCGACGCGTCGATCGCCGAGGCCGCGCGCTGCATGCGCGACGGCGACTTCGGCATGATGCCGGTCGGCGAGAACGACCGCCTGATCGGCGCGATCTCCGACCGCGACATCGCGATCCGCGGCGTGGCCGACGGCCGCGACAGCAGCGCCAAGGTGCGCGAAGTGATGTCCGACGGCATCCGCTGGGTCTACGAGGACGAGACCGTGGAGCGCGCGGCGCTGATCATGGCCCAGTACCAGGTCCGGCGGCTGCCGGTCATCAACCGCGACAAGCGGCTCGTGGGCATCGTCGCGCTCGGCGACGTGGCGGTGAAGGAGCGCAAGATGAAGCCCGCGGCCGAGGCGCTCTCGGGCATCTCCGAACCCGTGCCGGCCTGAGTCCGGGACCGCGTCGCAGTCGAAGCCGATCACCTGGAGAAGCCATGGTCACGATGGACGGGCAGCATGTACAGACGGGCACCGGCGCCACGGTGGACTACGAGATGAGCCTGATCCACGGCCACGAATCCAGCACCTACACGGCGCGCGTGCTGCTCGCGGGCAACGTGCGCCACGAGCTCGAAGGCGGCACCGTGATCGGCCCCGACCAGAATGCGCGCACGGCGAGCGCCAAGCGCGCCGTGCTGGCGCAGATCGACCACCTCGACTTCGAGGCCCTGAACCGCCCGCTCAAGGCGCTGGCCGCAAGGCGCCGCCCGCGCGAGAAAGCCTAGGACGCCTTGGGCGCCGCGTCGGCCGCGCGGCCCGCGCGCGTGCGGTCGCGCCAGATCTCGACGATCGCCACCGTGACCGCGAGCACCAGCGGCCCGATCACCACGCCCGGCGCGCCGAAGGCCGCGAGCCCGCCCACGATCGCGACGAACACCGCGAGCGTGTGCAGCCGCAGCCGGTCGCCCACGAGGATCGGATAGAGCAGGTTGTCGATCAGCGCGACCACGATCGAGCCCCAGGCGGTCAGCGCGAGCGCCTTCTCCCAGTTGCCCTCGAGCAGCAGGAACAGCGCGGCCGGCACCCAGACCGCCGCGGCGCCGAGCAGCGGCAGGATCGAGAGCAGGAACATCACGCTGCCCCAGAGCAGCGGCGCGGGCAGCCCGAGCCACCAGAACATCAGCCCGCCGAGCAGCCCCTGGATCGCGGCCACCAGCAGCGTGCCGAGCACGCTCGCGCGCACCACCTCGGCGATGCGCCTGAACATCCGCTCGGTCTCCGGGCCGGTGAGCGGCAGCACCGTGCGCAGGTAGCCGAGCGCCTGCTCGCGGTCGCGCAGCAGGTAAAACAGCGCGAAGAAGGTGACGAGCAGCTGGACCCCGGCCCAGAGCGAGCCGGTGAGCAGCCCCGACACGCGCGGCGCGAGCTGTTTCGCGAACTCCTCGCTCGAGGGGGCCTGCCGCGTGATCCACTCGACCACCGGCCCGAGCGCCGGCACGGTGCGCACGGCGTCGCTCACGCGCTGGCGCACCGGCTCGGAGCGCAGGCTGTCCCAGCCCTCGCGTGCGCTGTCGACCGCGCTCGGCGCGAAGGCCGCGATGGGCGCCACGACCAGCACGCACAGCACCGCCGTGACCAGGCCCGCGGCAAGGCTGGGCCGGCCGAAGCGCGCGGCGAGCCGGCAGTGCGCCTCGGCCCCGAGGATCGCGAGCGTCAGCGCCCAGGCCAGCGCCGGCACGAAGGGCTCGACCATCTTCCAGCACAGGTAGAGCGCGAGCGCGGTGATGCCCATCAGCGCCAGCGCCGAGGTGCGCGCGCGCGTGAACCAGCCGTTCTCGGGCTCTGGCGCTGCTGCGTGGTCGACTGTTTCGTGGGCCGATGGAACGGTCATGCGGGTCGGGCCTGCGAGGAGGCCGGCGGGAGAGAGAAGACCAGCCTAGGCCCGGCGCCCGGGCCCCGCAGGACGGACGGCGCCGCGCGCCGCAGTCAGCGGCGCGCGCGATCCGCGGCCAGGCCGTCGAGAAAGACGCCGATCGACTGGGCCGCGCTCTCCAGCAGCGCCTCGGGCCGCGCATCGGGCGTCTTGAGCATGCCCACGCCGAGCAGCGTCGACAGACCGTGCACCATGGCCCAGCAGGCGTGCGAGAGCTGGCGCGGCTCACCGCCGCGGAACAGGCCCTGCACCTGCCCCTCGGCCACCTGCTCGCGCAGCACCTCGAACAGGCGCGCGCCCGCGCCCACCAGCGCCTCGCTCGCCTGCGGCTGCGCCACGGCCTGGAACATGTGCGCCAGCAGCCGCGGCGACGCGAGCCCGAAGGCCACGTAGGCCAGCCCGCAGGCCTCGAGCCGCACCCTCGGCCGCGCGGGCACGGCCTCCATGCGCGCGCGGAAGCCGAGCAGCAGTTCCTCGAAGCCCTGCACCGCCACCGCGTCGAGCAGCGCGCGCTTGTCGGCGAAGTGGCGGTAGGCCGCGGTGTGCGAGACGCCGACCGCCTTCGCCATCTCGCGCATCGAGACGTCGTCGAGGCTGGTGCGCTCGAGTCGCTCGCGCGCATGGGCGAGCAGCACGGCCTTCAGGTCGCCATGGTGGTAAGTAGTGTTCATGCGTCTCCGGGCTTGAAGTTGACAGTGTAAACATGCGGCGCCACAATGTTTCCATTGTAAACAACAAGGGATTCCATGAGCTTCCTCGCACTGATCGTCCTCGCCTCCGCCCTCGCGTGGGCCGTTTCCCGCCTGCTGCGGCGCCCGCTCGACCTGCGCGGCGCGATGCGCTGGGGCATGGGCCTGGGCTTCCTCTTCACGGGCGCCGACCACTTCGCGAACGGCGCGACGCGCTACGTGCCGATGATTCCCGACGCGCTGGCCGCGCATGCGCTGGCCTGGGTCCATCTGACCGGCGCGGCCGAGCTCGCGGGCGGGCTCGGGCTGCTGCTGCCGGTGGCGCTCTACCGGCGCCTGGGCCTGCCGAACCTGCAGCGCCAGGCGGGTCTCTGGCTCGCGGTGATGCTGGTGTGCGTGGTCGCGGCCAACATCCATGTGGCGCTCGCGGGGCAGACGGTCGAGGGCCTGGCCTTCGGCGCCTGGTACTTCTGGCTGCGGCCCTTCTTCCAGCCGCTGTTCATCGCCTGGGCGCTGTTCTGCGTCGGCCCCTGGCCGCGCCGGGCCGCGGCGCCCGCCTGAGCCGCGGGGGCACTGGCCCTGCGCTTTGTCCATTTTGGCTATTTTTGCCATAATGGCGGCTCAAGGAGCACACACCATGGCCGCCGCCCTGCCCCACCTCGATGAACTGCCGCGTCAGAACGCCTCCCAGGTCAAGAACCGCTGGGGCGATGTGGTCCGCCAGGTCCAGAAGTCGGGCAGCGTGGCCGTGACCAACCACTCGACGGTCGAGATGGTGCTGCTCACCGCCGACACCTACAGCCGGCTGGTCGAGGATGCCCAGGCCCAGAAGGCGCGCGAGCAGACGGTGCTCGACGAACTCGCGCGCCGCTTCGACGAGCGCCTCGGCGTGCTGCAGCAGCCCGACGCGGCGGCCCGCGCCGGCGCGCTGTTCGCCGCCAAGGGCAAGCTCGGGCGCCGTCCCAAGGCGGGCGGCACCTTCTGATGCCGGCGGCCGCGGCGCGCCCCTTCATCCTGGTGCTCGCGGGCGTCAACGGCGCGGGCAAGAGCTCGGTCGGCGGCGCGCTGCTCGCCGAACACGGCCTGAGCTGGTTCAATCCCGACACCTGCGCGCGCGAGCTCGTCGCGCAGCTCGGGCTCACGCCCGAGGAGGCCAACGCCCGCGCCTGGAACCTCGGCCGCGAGCGGCTCGAGGCCGCGATCGCCGAGCGCCGCAACCACGCCTTCGAGACCACGCTCGGCGCCCGCACCATTCCCGCGCTGCTGGCCGACGCGGCCGCGACGCACGACGTGCTGATGATCTTCTGCGGACTGTCCTCGCCCGAGCAGCACATGGCGCGCGTGCGCGCCCGGGTGGCGCACGGCGGCCACGACATTCCCGAAGCCAAGATCCGCGAGCGCTGGACCGCCTCGCGCGCCAACCTGATCGGTCTGCTGCCGAAGCTCGCGCGGCTGCAGGTATTCGACAACAGCGCCGAGGCGCCGCCGGGCGGCGAGATCGCCGACCCGCTGCTGGTGCTCGAGCTCGAGGCCGGCCGGATCGTGTTTCCCGAGGCCGGCGACGTCGCGGCGCTCGCGGCCACGCCGGCCTGGGCGCGGCCGATCGTGCAGGCGGCGTTCGAGCTGCTGGGCTGAGCGAAGCGGCGGCGGCGCCGGCCTTGCACACCGGCACGTTCAACTTCTCGATGCTTCATTCATCTGTTTGCAGAGAACATTCGAATCAAGGGACGAAGGACTTGATTTGCAATTGACCCCTCCGAAATCGACGTCGCCCATCGGACGCATGTAACCCGGCGTCACCGATGCCCGAACTGAGCACACGGCGCGGGCAATCCTGCGCGCGCCGTGCTCTTGCACCCAGGAGCGGTCGTGCGATCGCATCGCGCGGCTTCCGCCATCGTCGATTCATCGATTCACTCGGAGAGAAACCCATGTCCCTCAAGCCTTCCTTCGCCGCCACGCTCGCAGGCACCGCCGCGATGTTCGCGCTCTCGGCCTGCGCCGCGACCCCGCCCAAGGGCAGCACCGGCGCGGCCATCGCCGCGAGCGACAAGGTCCACTGCTACGGCCTGCACGAATGCAAGGGCATGGCCGACTGCAAGACCACCGAGAACGCCTGCAAGGGCCAGAACGTCTGCAAGGGCCACGGCTTCAAGGCGACCGCGGCCGGCGAATGCCTCTCGAAGAACGGCGTCATCGGCGACATCGCCGCGAAGAAGTAAGCCGGACCGACCATGGGCGCCGCGCCTGCATTTCCGCCGGGCCCGGCGCCCGGCTTCGGCCTGGGCCTTCGCACGGCCCATTACCGCGACTTCCTCGCCGCGCCGCAGCCGGTGGACTGGCTGGAGGTCATCTCCGACAACTACATGGTCCCGGGCGGCAGGCCGCTCGCCACGCTCGACGCGGTGCGCGAGCGCTATCCGGTCGCGATGCACGGGGTCTCGCTGTCGATCGGCAGCATCGACGGGCCCGACCCGGCCTACCTGCGCAAGCTGCGCGTGCTCGCCGAGCGCGTGCAGCCGATGTGGATCTCCGACCACCTCTGCTTCACCGGCGTGAACGGCCACAACACGCACGACCTGCTGCCCCTGCCCTGCACCGAGGAAGCGCTGCGGCTCGTGGTGCGGCACGTGCAGCAGGTGCAGGAGTTCCTGGGCCGGCGCATC
>CBHTTS010000215.1:0-9481 GCA_966095775.1 uncultured Variovorax sp.
TCATCACCATCAACATGAGCGAGTTCCAGGAGGCGCACACCGTCTCCACGCTCAAGGGCGCGCCCCCGGGCTACGTGGGCTACGGCGAAGGCGGCATCCTGACCGAGGCCGTGCGGCGACGCCCCTACAGCGTGGTGCTGCTCGACGAGGTCGAGAAGGCGCATCCCGACGTGCACGAGATCTTCTTCCAGGTCTTCGACAAGGGCTGGATGGAGGACGGCGAGGGCCGCATGATCGACTTCAAGAACACGATCATCCTGCTCACCACCAACGCCGGCAGCGAGCTCGTGATGAGCATGTGCCGCGACCCCGAGCTGCTGCCCGACCCGAACGCGCTCGCCGATGCGCTCAAGGCACCGTTGATGAAGGTGTTCCCGCCCGCGCTGCTGGGCCGCATCGTCACCATCCCGTACTACCCGCTGTCGCCCGAGATGATGAAGAAGATCGTGCGGCTGCAGCTGGGCCGCATCAAGAAGCGCGTCGAGACCAACCACGGCGTGCCCTTCGAGTACAGCGACGCCGTCGTCGACCAGGTGGTCGCGCGCTGCCAGGACCCGGAGTCGGGCGGCCGCGTGATCGACGCGATCCTGACCAACACGGTGCTGCCCACGATCTCGGTCGAGTACCTGCAACGCCTCGCGTCGGGCGGCGAGATCCGCCGCGTCGCGCTGGACGTGAAGGATGCCGACTTCACTTACGCCTTCGATTGAGAAATCCCCAAGAGACTGCCCATGGCCGATCACGCGTTCCGCATCGAATCCGATTCACCTGCCAAGGACGACCTGATGTTCTGGCGCATCGTGGGTCACGAGGCGCTGGCGCGTCCGTCGACCTACGAGCTCACGGTGCTGTCGAAGAACAAGGCGATCGATGCCAAGGACATTCTCGGCCGCGCCTTCGACGTGGTGATCGCGTTCGAGGACGCCGACGGCCGCCAGCACGAGCGCCACTGCCAGGGCCATGCGGTGCGCTTCGTGCGCAACGGGCACGTGGGGCGGCATTCGGAATACCGCATCACGCTGCGCTCATGGTTCTGGCTGCTGACCAAGCGCACCAACTCGCGCATCCTGCAGGACAAGAAGGTGCTCGAAGTGCTCGACGCGGTGTTCGAGGACAGCCCGATCAAGCGCTTCAAGAAGACCAAGACGGGCAACGTGATCGGCACGCACAACCCGCGGCGCTACTGCGTGCAGCACCAGGAGAGCGACTACCAGTTCCTCTCGCGCCTGCTCGAGGACGAGGGCATCTACTACTGGTTCGACGCGCACGACGCGCCGGGCACGATGCACCTGTCGGACGCCAGCGACCTCGCGCACGAGAAACTGCCCGTGGCCGACACCCTGCACCACGCGCCCGACGGCGCGAGCGAGGCGCGCCACAACGAGATCCTGCGCTGGGTCAGCGCGCGCCAGTTCGACACCGGCAAGCAGGCGTCGCGCGACAGCGACTTCAAGGCGATCAAGAAGAAGCTCGGCGTCGAGATCGATGCGAAGGACGACCACGAACTGGCCGACTTCGAGGACTTCGAATTCCCGGGCGGCTACTTCACCGGCGACGACGGCGAGACCCGCACCAAGTGGCGCGGCGAGGAACTCAACGCACGGCGTGACCGCCACTGGGCGCTCACCAGCTGGCCCGACGTGGCCGCCGGCCGCAGCTTCAAGTTCGACGGCGATCCCGACGGCACGCGCAACGGCGACTACATCATCGCGGCCTGCACCTTCGTGGTGAGCCACCAGGGCTACGAAAGCGTCAATGCGCGCCCCGCCGAGCCGCGGCAGATCCAGGCGGCGCTGGCCGACGCGCTGCGCGACGACGCCGTGAACGCCGACACGCTGCAGGTGCTCGAGGACCTGATCGCGGGCACGCCGATGCTTCATACCGCGCAGCCGGGCACGAGCGCCTTCCTTCTCACCGCGATCCCGATGGAGCGCACCTACCGCCCGCCGCGGCTCACGCCACGCGTCACCATGCCCGGCCCGCAGACGGCCATCGTGGTCGGTCCCGCGGGCGACGAGCTGCACGTGGACGACCACGGCCGCGTGAAGGTGCACTTCCACTGGGACCGCTACGACGAGAGCAACGAGAAGTCCACCTGCTGGGTGCGCGTGTCGCAGCCCTGGGGTGGCAAGGGGTGGGGCGGCTACTTCATCCCGCGCATCGGGCAGGAGGTGATCGTCGACTTCCTCAACGGCGATCCGGACCGTCCGGTGATCGTGGGGCGCGTCTACAACGACGACCAGCCGATCCCCTACAAATCGCCCACGCAGAGCGGCTTCAAGACCCGCTCCACGCCCGGGGGCGGTCCTGCGAACTACAACGAGATCATGTTCGAGGACAAGAAGGGCGAGGAGAACATCAACATCCACGCCGAGCGGAACATGAGCCGCAGCGTGGAGCTGGACGACTCGACGACGGTGGATCGGGACCAGACGATCACGGTGAAGCGCGACCAGACCAGCCACGTGGACCGGGACCGCAAGAGCACCGTGACGCGCAACGACACCAACATGGTGGTGGTCAACCAGAAGAACACGGTCAAGGGCAACCAGAACAACCAGGTGGTGGGCAACCGGGATACCTTCGTCGACAGCAACGACATGCTGAAGGTGACCGGCACGGGCACGCACGAGGTGGTGGGCGCGCGCAGCGACATTTCGCGCGCCGGGGAGACCCGCACCGTCACGGGCGACCAGACGATCAACGTGAGCGGCAAGGTGACCTACAAGGCCGCCACCATGAGCTTCGAGGCGGGACACATCGACTGGATGGTGACCGGTGCGAACTCCAAGTACATCACGGTGCCCACCGGTCCGCTGCACCTGATGGCCAACAAGATCAAGCTGATGAGCAACACCGGGCTGGAGATGATGGCGGTGGGCAGCATCGATGCGACCTCGATCGGCTCCAACACCACCGTGCTCGGCGCCAACACCAGCGGCTACATCGGCAACAACTCCGAGGCGAACCTGGGCATCACCAGTTCCACCTTCATGGGTTTGAGCATCGAGAGCGCCGTGGCGCTGTCGATGAGCAACTTCCTCGGCCTGGCCATCGAGAACGTGGCGGGGCTCAAGGTGGTCAACGTCGCGGCGCCGGAGATCACGGCGGTCTCCACCTCCGACGTGACCATGACGCCGCTGAAGGTCTTCAACCCCGGCGCTGCGCCTGCCGGCAGCGCGGCCGCGGCCGCAGTGGCCGGCGCGGTGGGCCTGGTGGCGGGCGTGGGCATGGGGATCAAGAGCATCGGCGACACGCTCAAGCAGTATGAAGAAGCGGCCGGCCAGCTGGAGCGGGCCGCGACCGAGGCGGAGCAGGCGAACCTGCCGGGCCTGGCCGAGCGGCTGCGCAAGCTCGCGGACATCACGCGCGGGCGACGCGGCCGCGGGGCGGGCGCGGCGTACACCGGCGCCTTCGGGGCTTTCATGCCGATCACCCTGCCGCTGACGCTGGTGCTCGGCGCGGCTGGCGCGGCGGCCATGGCCACCGACGACGGCGGCGCGGCGGAACTGGGCGAGGGGTCCCCGACCAATGCCGACGGATCGAGCAGCTCCAGCTGGACGCCGCGGGGCGAGTCGTGGCGGCCGCCTTCCGATGGCGGCGGCAGCGGAAGCGGTGGCGGCAGCGGCACGTAGGCGCAAGTCATGCAGATCCTCAAGCCCCAGGCGCTCGGCCTGTCGACGCGTCCGATCGAGTTTCGCAAGCGCTTCGGCCTCAGCATCAGCGCCTGCCTGCACCTGCCGTTCGTCCAGGGCGAGCGCGGGACGCTCTGGGCCGAGCAGTCGATGTGGTCCTTCCTGTCGAAGGAAATGGCGCAGCCGCTGATCGACGAGGGCGTGGCCAAGCTCACGCCGGAATTCCTGGTCCACGGCAAGGCCTTCGCGCCGCCGGGCCAGCCCAACGGCTGTGCCGTGCGGGCACGTTTCGGACCCCGCGAGAAAACGCTGCTGGTGCTGGGCGACCGCTACTGGAACGGTGCGGTGCCGAGCGAGGCCGGGCCCTTCGAAGCCATGCCGATCGACTGGTCCAGGGCCTACGGCGGTCCGGATTTCGCGGCCAATCCGGCAGGTCGAGGCCGAGAGGAAACCGGCGGCGTGACCTGGCTGCCGAATATCGAACTGCCGCACGATCGGCTGCTGCGGCCCGATCAGGCCGTGACGCCGGGCGGCATGGGCGCGCTCGACCCGATGCATCCGCAGCGCGCGCAGTACCGCGGCACCTACGACGCGGACTACCTGAAGCAGCACGCCCCCGGCTTCGCGCCGGACACCGACTGGCGCTACTTCAACCTGGCACCGCCGGACCAGTGGATGGATGCACCGATCGCGGGCGACGAGTCGTTCTCGTTCGAGAACATGCACCCACGGCAGCCGCTGGTCGAAGGCCGGCTGCCCGGCCTGAAGGCGCGGGTCTTCGTCGGCTACGACATGGGCATGGACGAGCCCAAGGTGCGCGAAGTGCCGCTCAGGCTCACGACGGTGTGGTTCTTCCCGCATGCGGAGCGCTGCATCGCGATCTTCCAGGGATTGGCGGAGGTCGGCACCGACGACGGCTCGGACGTGGTGAGCCTGCTGGGCGCGGTCGAGCGTGTCGGCGAGCCGCGCTCCGATGCCCACTACGTCGAGGCCGTGGCGAAGCGAGCCGACCCGGACATGGGGCCGCTCTATGCCATCATCGACAGCGACCTGCTGCCCGAAGGCGTCGACACGCTCGATCCCGAGGTGGAGGCGGCGAAGGTACCCTTCGCGATCGACGGCCTGCAGGCCGAGGCCCAGCGCTACCGCGCCGAGTTCGACGTGCTCGCTGCACGCGAGAAAGCCGTCGCGATGGGGCAGGACCCCGACGCGCTGGGCATACGCATGCCGCCGCGCGAGGTCGTGCCGACCGGGGAGGCGCTGGTGCCGTACATGGCTGCCAAGATGAAGGAGGCCAAGGCGCAGCAGTGGGCTGCGGTGGAGCAGGCGGTCGCGGCGGTCGAAAAGGCGATCGCAATGGCCGAGCGAAAGGAGATCGATCTCGCCGCGCTGCAGCACCGCGGCCCGCCGCGCTACAGCCCGGAGCGGCACCTGGCCGAAATGAAGGCGCTGGCCGCGGCCACGACCTCCCCGCCGGACCTCGACGCCCTCTATCCCAAGCTGTGCCGCATCGAGCAGGCGCAGCGCGTGGGCTATCTGCAATCCGCGCACTCGCAGCCGCCGGCCTTTCCGATGCCGCAGGACGAGGCGCAGCGCCTCCGCGCGGAGATCGCGGACGCGCACGCGCGCGGCATCCTGTTCTTCGCGGGCATGGACCTGACGGGCGCCGACCTGTCGGGGCTCGATCTGCGCGACATGAACTTCGAGGGCGCGTGGCTCGAAAGCGCGAACCTATCGGGGGCGAACCTGTCCGGTGCCAATCTTTCGTCCGCGGTGCTCGCGCATGCCAATCTGGAGCGCGCGATCGCCATAGGCACCGACTTCTCGAAGGCCAATCTCGGCCGCGCGCGCCTCGCCGGCGGCGTGTTCGACGACGCCGACTTCACCCTGGCCGTGTTGATGCACTGCGACTTCGCCGGCACGCAGATGCGGCGCGCCGACTTTGCCAAGGCCAACCTGCTCGAGACGACCTGGGGCGAGGCCGACTGGAGCGGGGCGAAGCTGTCCGGGCAGATCTTCCACAAGCTCGATCTGTCCGGCATGCGCTGGCCCGAGGCGGATCTGACCGCGTGCAGCTTCCTGTCCTCGAAGCTCGCGGGTGTCGACATGCGCGGTGCGACGCTGGCGAACGCCACCTTCGCGACCTGCGACCTGGCGGGCGCACGGCTCATGGGAGCGCGCTGCGCCGGTGCCGTCGCCGTCAAGGGCTCGAGCCTTGCAGGTGCCGACATGAGCCAGGCCGACCTGCGCAACTTCAATTTCGGCGCGAGCGACGTGCGCGGCGCGACGCTGGTGCGCGCGACGCTGGACGGCGCCAACCTTTGCGACGCCCGCTTCGACGACGCCGACCTGCGTCTGGCCAGTGCCAAGGGCGCGTTGCTGCGCAAGGCGATCTGCGCTCGGGCGCTGCTGTCGGGCGTGAACTTCAGCGATGCCGTCTTCCAGTCGGCCGACCTGCGCGGTGCAGACCTGCGGCGCAGCAACCTGTTCGGCGCCGACCTTGGCCGGGTCCGGCTGGACGGCTCGACGCGCTTCGAAGGCGCCCTGCTCCAGCGCGCGCGCACCTGGCCGCGGCTGAGCCCCGAACAGCAGGCGGTCGCATGACGCCGACGCTGCTGGCACTGGCCGTTTGCATGGGCGAGACGCTCGAGGGGCGCGATCTGTCCAAAGGCGGGTACGCGGGTATTTCGCTGGGCGGGGGCATCTTCTCGGCCACGCGCTTCACGGAGGCCGACCTGCGTGGCGCCGACCTGCGCGAAACGGTGTTCGAGCGGTGCGACCTGCGCGGCGTGATCGCGCCGGGTGCGAACCTGCGCAAGGCGGTGTTCAACCAATGCCTGCTCGACCATGCGGACCTGCGCGGATGCAACCTGCATGGCGCGGTGTTCAGCGAATGCGACATGGTGCACGCCCAACTCGCCGACGCGACGCTGTCGATGGCGACCGTCACGCGCTGCAAGCTGGATCACGCGAGCCTGCGTGGCGCGCAGCTCGACGCAGCGGTGATCTCGCGGTCGAGCCTGCTCGACGTGTGCGCCGACGACACCCGTTGGGCCTACACCACCATGGAAGCCTGCGATCTGACGCACCTCACATGGCACGGCGCGCGGATGCTGCGCAACGTGTTCTTCAAGACGCCGCTGCGTGGCAAGTCCTTCACGGGGCTCGAACTCGAGGGCTGCCAGTTCAGCGGCTCCGATCTGTCGGGGGCGGACTTCGCCGGCATCGTGCTGCGGCAATGCAACTTCCAGGGGGCCACGCTCGAATCCGCGAGCTTCGCGAGGGCGGTGGCACCGGGAGCGATCTTCTGCGATGCCACGGGCGCGGCCGTGGACTTCTCGGGCGCGCGCCTTCGCCAGGCGCTCTTCACCGGCGCGGTGCTGCCGGGCGGGCGCTTCCCCGACTGCGACCTGCATCAGGTGCATTTCGCCGGCGCCAAGCTCTCCCGGGCCGATTTCAGCGGCGCGGATCTGACCTACGCGGACTTCCGGCATGCCGACCTGTCGGAGGCCGACATGCGGCGTGCCCGGCTGATGCGCACCGTGTTGCACGGCGCCAATACGGAGAACGCACAGATCACCGACCGTGCGAGCGCCATCGAGTCCGACCCCGAGCTGGCCGCGGCGGAACGCTGGCAGCCGCTTGTTGCCTAGAAGAACGATGAAAGAAAGGACCCAGCCATGAACGTCCACTCGAACGCCGCCATTGCCGGCGCCAACACCGGAGCCCCGGCCGCGTCGAGGGCGCGCGCGCGCGGGCGCAAGCCCCGGTCGGAAGAGCCCATCGGCGGCACCTGCTGCGTCGGCATCCTCGTGCCCGACGCGCAAGGCCGGCTCCAGGTCCGAAGCGGCAGTGCGACGCTGAACGCCAGGCGCGCGGCCAGTTGCCTGCTCGAACCCGCCGCGGGCGACAGCGTCGCCTGCCTGCGCATCGCGCCCGACGAGGTCTGGATCATGGCCGTGCTGCAGCGCGAAGAGGGCACGGCCAACGTGCTGCGCTGCGACGACGGCCTGCGCATCGCAGTGACAGGCGGCTCGCTCGACCTCGACGCCGATCGCGTCGGTATCGAGACGCAGGCGCTGGCGGTGTCCACGCGCGCCAGCACGTTCTCTACCGAAACGGCAGAGGTCGTCGGGCGTGAACTGAGCTTCATCGGCACGCGCATCCGCATCGTGGGAGCGATGCTTTCTTCCGTGATGGACCGGGTGCAGCATTTCAGCAAGAGCTACCTGCGTACGACCGAGGGCATCGACCGCGTGTCGGCCACGCACGTCGAATGCGAGGCCAGCCAGCTGATGCGCATCGATGGCGAGCACACGCTCGTCAACGGGCGGGAACTGGTCAAGGCGCGCGGCGCGCAGATCCACTTCGGTTGAGGCGAGGCCGCCGTGTTCGCCAACTGCCAGTTGATGGGAACGGACATGGGCTTTCCCGATGTCTGCATCACGCCCGCCGCGCCCTCGCCGATTCCGGTGCCGTACCCGAACATCGCGATGGGGCCGATGGCGATTCCCAACTGTCCCACGATCCTCATCATGGGGGGCCCGGCCCACAACCTGGCCACCACCATCCCCATGACCAACGGTGACAACCCCGGCGTGCTGCTGGGCGTTGCCTCGGGCACGGTGATGGGGCCGAGCCGCCATCTCACCGGCGCGTTCACCGTGCTGATGATGGGCATGCCCGCCACGCGGCTGACGAGCGTGTCGCTGCAGAACAGCACCAACTGTCCCGGCGTGCGCACCGTGCCCAGCCAGCCCATGGTGCTGTTGCTCGCGCCCTAGACATTGCGGACAGCGTCCGACGGCATACCTCTTCCGGCGAGATTGCCAACCCGCCCCACGGAATGAATACTCCTCCGGAGTTTTTATGTACACGCGCGCGCAACAGGGCGGGCGCCGCCCCGGGGGCCGATCCATGATCCAAATCACAGTTGTCACCCGCCAAGGCATCCCGGCGGGGTCCGCGCTGTCGGCCGACTTCGGCCCCAACGGCGGCACCATCGGCCGCGCCGACACCAACACGCTGGTCCTCGACGATCCCGACCGCACCGTCTCGCGCGTGCATGCGCAGGTGCTGTGCCGCGACGGCCAGTTCTTCGTGATCGACCGCGGCAGCAACCCGATGCAGTGCAACGGCGTCTCGCTCGGCGCGGGCAAGGAGGCGCCGCTCACGGACGGCGCGCGGCTCGTGATCGGCAGCTTCGAGCTCGCGGTGCGCGCGACGGCCGCGGCGCCGCCGGCGCTCGCGATTCCCAACACCGTGATGTCGGCGCCGGCACCGGCGGCGGTGAGCGGCGGCGGCAGCGACGATCCGTTCGCCGACCTGCTCGCGGGGCTGGCCCCGCCGGCGGCGCCCGCCGCGGCACCGGCAGCCGCGAAGGCGGCACCGGCCGACCCGCTGCTCTTTCCCGATCCGATGGCGACCGGCTCGCGCAACGCCCAGGCGGCGCAGATCGATCCGTTCGCGAACCTGCTCGGTCCCGAGCCGGCCTCGGCGCCGGCCACTGGCCTGGGCGCGCTCGACGACTTCTCCGACCTCGGCGCGCCGCCCGCGCACGGCAAGGCCGCGAGCATCGACGAGCTGTTCGGCGGCGCCACGGGGGGCGGCGGCATCGGCGGCGATCCGCTCGCGCTCTCGCCGCTCGCCGACCCGCTGCTGCAGCCCAACACCGCCTCGGCGGCCGATCCGCTCGCGGCCCTGCAGAGCGCGGCGCCGCCCACGCCGGCGCCGCGCGCCGACCATCTGCCGATCGACCAGTTCGGCTTCACGCCGCCCAAGGCCGTGGCGCCGCCGGGGCCGGTGGCCGCCGCGCCGGCCGCCGCGGGCCCGCGGGCGCCCGTGGG
>CBHTTS010000216.1:0-9417 GCA_966095775.1 uncultured Variovorax sp.
GCGCGTCCAGCGCGCCGAAGGGCTCGTCCATCATCATCAGCTCGGGCTTCTGCGCGAGGCAGCGCGCGATCTGCGCGCGCTGCTGCATGCCGCCCGAGAGCTGCACCGGGAACTTCTGCGCATGCTTCGCGAGCCCGACCTTGGCGAGCACGTCGGCGATGCGCGGCGCGCGCTCGGCCGCGGGCGCGCCGGCCGCCTCGAGCGCGAGGCTCACGTTGCCCTCGACCGTGCGCCAGGGCAGCAGCGCGCGGCCGTAGTCCTGGAACACGAACGCGACCTCGCGCGAGGGCGCGGTGACGGCCGCGCCGTGGCGCCGCACCTCGCCGGCGCTCGGCGACACCAGGCCGCTGGCCGCGCGCAGCAGCGTGGTCTTGCCGCAGCCGCTCGGGCCCACGATGCAGACGAACTCGCCGCGCGCCACCTCGAACGAGGTGGGCGAGAGGATCTCGCGCCCGCCGAGCCGGATCGAGACCGCGTCGAAGCGAAGGAAGTCGGCGGCCGCGCTCACTTGGCGATCAGCTTCGCGACGTCGACGCCGGTCTTGAGCATGTCCTGCTCCTTCATCAGCCCGACCCAGTAGCCGAGCTGCTTCTCGCTCACCGTGGCGCCCGGCGGCGAGATCTGGATCTTCGCGAGCACCTCGGGCGGCAGCTTGATGTACTTGCCGATCGCGGCGCGCACCTTCGCGTCGTTCTTCGGCTGCTGCATGAAGGCCGCGGCCTCGACCAGCGACTCGCGGAACGCGCGCGCCGCGCCCGGGTTCTTCTGCACCCATTCGCGCTTGGCCGCATGCACGATGGTCTGGTTGTTCTCCGGCAGGAAGGTCGAGTAGTACGAGGCCACGTAGCCCGCGCCGCTCTCGGTGATGCGGCTCATGAACGGGTCGGCCGACACCACCGCGTCGACCGAGCCGCCGCGCAGCAGGTCGGCATGCTGCGGGAACGAGGCCTCGACGAAGTTGACCTTGCGGTAGTCGACGCCGCTGTCCTTGAGCCAGGCGCGGAAGGTCACGTGCAGGAAGGCGCCCAGGCCCGGCACGCCGATCTTCTTGCCCACGCAGTCCTGCGCGTTCTTGATGCCCGAGCCCGCGCGCGCCACCAGCCCGAAGCCGGTGATGGTCTTCGAGGTCAGGCCGCCGCCGGCCACGAGCACCAGGTCGAGCCCGCCGTCCACCGCCTGCAGGAACACCGAGGGCGTGGGCCCGCCGATCTGCAGCGAATCGGACTGCAGCGCCGCCGGGATGGTGGAGTTGAGCGGAATGAACTTGAGCTCCACCTCGAGGCTGCGCTTCCTGAAGTAGCCCTCCTCGGCGGCGACGAAGACCGATGCGAAGTCCGACACGGCCGTGTAGCCGAACACGATCTTCGGGTTCGCCTGCGCGCGCGCGGGCAGGGCGGCGGCGGCCGGGACGGCGGCCAGCGCCGACAGCAGGGTGCGTCGTTTCATCATGTCTTCTGTCTCCTGGAGGTGGTTTTCTTCGGGGTGGCCCTGGCGCGCGGCAGCGCGGCGCGCAGCCCGCCGGCGATGAAGTTCACGAGCATCGGCGCCACGGCGGGATCGCTGCGCCGGTTCTCGCCGCGCGACAGCCGCTCGATGCGCGTGTCGTTCAGGTGGTGCAGCAGCGCGCCGAGCGCGAACTGGTAGCCCCAGGCGGCCTGGGCGCGCGTGGCATGGGGCAGCGCGACGTGCAGCGCGTCGATGTAGGCCTCGGCGAGCGGGTCGAAGTAGCCGCGCAGCACGCGGTCGGCCTCCTCGGTCGCGTGGTAGAGCTCGCGCGCCACCAGCAGCGCGTAGTACTCGCCCTCGGGGCTCGCGCGCAGCGCCAGCACCGGCGCGGTGAAGGCCTCGATGATGCGCGGCAGCGTGCGCGGGTCCTCGGGGTCGTTGTCGACCGCCGCGAGCCGCGCGAGCCGCTCCTCGATGCTGTGGCTCCAGTGCTCGAAGATGGCGTGGAAGAGCTCGTGCTTCGGACCGAAGTAGTAGCCCACGAGCGCGAGCGGCACGCCGGCCTCCTCGGCGATCTGGCGGATCGTGACCGCGTGGTAGCCGTGCTGCGCGAACAGCTTCTCGGCGGCCAGCAGGATCGCCTGCCGGCGGTCGGGCCGGGGCGCGTCGGCTGCGGTGGCGGGCGCGGTGCGGCGGGGGCTGCGCTTCGCCACGGGGGCACGGGCATTCATGGGGCGCATTGAACGCTTGTACAAAAGCATTGAACACACGTACAAACCCTGAGCTAACCCCGATTGAGCGCCGCAGGGCGCGGCATTACGCTCGCCGAATGCCCGCCCCCAACATCCCCCAGATCCGCCTTTACCAGGACTGGCTGCGCGACGCGCGCGGCCTCTCGTTCGACCGCTACGACGCGCTCTGGCGCTGGTCGGTGACCGACCTCGACGCCTTCTGGCAGAGCATCTGGGACTACATGGGCATGCACTCGCCCACGCCGCACACCGCGGTGCTCGCCGACGGGCGCATGCCGGGGGCGAAGTGGTTTCCGGGCGCGCAGGTCAACTACGTGCGCGAGGTGCTGCGCCATGCCGAGGCCGCGCATGCGGCGGGCATGCCCGCGATCGTGAGCGACGACGAGCTCGGCCAGGTGCGCGAGATGTCGTGGCCCGAGCTGCGGCGGCAGGTGGCCTCGGTCGCGCTCGCGCTGCGCGCGCTCGGCGTCGGCCGCGGCGACCGCGTGGCCGCCTACATGCCGAACGTGCCCGAGACCATGGTGGCCTTCCTCGCCTGCTCGAGCATCGGCGCGGTGTGGAGCGTGTGCGCGCCCGACATGGGCACGGCCGCGGTGGTCGACCGCTTCCGCCAGATCGAGCCCAAGCTGCTGCTCGCGGTCGACGGCGTGCACTACGGCGGCAGGCCCCTCGACCGCAGCGCGGTGGTGCAGGAGCTGCGCGCCGCGCTGCCCAGCGTGCAGAAGCTCCTGCTGCTGCGCACGCCGCATGCCGCGGGCGCGCTCGATGCCGAGGCCGACTGGCGCGACGCGGCCGCGCGCGACGATGCCGCCGTCGCGGCCTTCGAGCCCGAGTGGCTGCCCTTCGACCATCCGATCTGGATCGTCTATTCGAGCGGCACCACCGGCCTGCCCAAGCCGATCGTGCACGGGCAGGGCGGCATCATCCTCACGATGTACGCCTGCGGGCTGCACAACGACATCGGCGCGAGCTACGGCGCCAACAACTTCGGCGAGCGCTTCCACTGGTACAGCTCGACCGGCTGGGTGATGTGGAACTGCCAGCTCGCGGGCCTGGCCTTCGGCTCGACCATCGTCATCTACGACGGCCATCCGGCGGGCAGCAAGGAGAAGCCCGACTGGGGCGTGCTCTGGCGCTTCGCCGCGAAGCACCGCATCACCTTCTTCGGCGCGGGCGCGGCCTACTTCACCAACTGCATGAAGGCCGGCTTGGTCGCGGCCGACTGCGGCGACCTCTCGCGCGTGCGCGCGCTCGGCAGCACGGGCTCGCCGCTGTCCGAGGAGGTGCAGCGCTGGGGCACGCGGCAGCTCCTCGAGGCCGGCGCGAAGGCGGTCTGGTGGTGCAACATCTCGGGCGGCACCGACTTCTGCGGCGCCTTCATCGGCGGCCACCGCGAGCTGCCCGAGGTGCCGGGCCAGATGCAGTGCCGCGAGCTCGGCCATGCGGTCGAGGCCTGGAACGAGGCGGGCCAGCCCGTGATTGGCGAGGTCGGCGAGTTGGTCTGCACCCGGCCGATCCCGTCCATGCCGCTCTACTTCTGGGGCGACGAGAACAACGCGCGCTACCTGTCGAGCTATTTCGACACCTATCCCGGCGTCTGGCGCCACGGCGACTGGATCCGGATCGGCGAGGACGGCGGCTGCATCATCTACGGCCGCAGCGACGCCACCATCAACCGCCAGGGCCTGCGCATGGGCACGAGCGAGATCTACAGCGCCGTCGAAGGCCTGCCCGAGGTGCTCGATTCGATGGTGGTCGACCTCGAATACCTCGGCCGCGAGAGCTACATGCCGCTGTTCGTGGTGCTGCGCCCCGGCGTCGCGCTCGACGCCGCGATGCGCGCGAAGATCAACGACGCGATCAAGACCTCGCTCTCGCCGCGCTTCGTGCCGAACGACATCTTCCAGGTCGCCGAGATCCCGCGCACCCTGTCGGGCAAGAAGCAGGAGCTGCCGATCAAGAAGCTGCTGCTGGGCCAGCCGATCGAGAAGGTGGTCAACCGCGAGGCGATGGCGAACCCGGGCTCGCTCGAATGGTTCGTCGCGTTCGCCGCGAAGCGGGCCCCGGCCGCCGCGGCCTCAGTGCAGTAGCTCGTAGAGCACCATCCGCGTCTGGCGGCCGCGCAGCTCTGCCATCTCCTCGATGCGCCGCGTCGGCAGCCGCCCGCCGAGCGCCTCGAAGGTGGCTTCGGACACCAGCGTCTGCGTGCCGAGCTGCTTGTTGATGCCTTCGATGCGGCTCGCGACGTTGATCACGTCGCCGAAGGCCGTGTACGACAGCCGGTCGTTCGAGCCCAGCACGCCCGCGATCACCACGCCGGTGTGGATGCCGATGCGGGTGCGGAACGCGGGCAGGCCCTCGTCGCGCCAGCGCGCGTTGAGCGCGTCCATCTCGGCATGCAGGCGCAGCGCCGCGGTGCAGGCCTGGTATTCGGCGTCGGCGAGGTCCGCGGGCGCGCCCCACAGCACCATGATGCCGTCGCCGATGAACTTGTCGATCACGCCGCCGTGCTGCGCGAAGATGCGCGCCGCGAGGTTGAAGTACTCGGTCAGCAGGCCCACGAGCACGTCGGCCGGGATCGACTCCGAGATGCTCGCGAAGCCCTCGATGTCGGTGAACATCACCGTCACGCGCCGCGGCACGCCGCTGGGCGCGAGCGCCTGGCCCTCGGCCACGAGCCGCTTGATCACGTCGACCGGCACGAACTTGCTGAAGGCCTTGAGGCTGCGCGCCGACTCGTCGAGCGCCTGGTCGAGGTGCTGGATCTCGAGCACCCGGCTCGGCTCGCGCGGCAGGTTGTCGAGCTCGAGCTGGCCGATGCGCCGCGCGATGCGCGAGAGGTTCTCGACCGGCGAGGTCACGAGCTTCGACAGCCGCAGCGACAGCAGCAGCGTCGCCGCGAGGAAGCCGACCGCGAGCAGCAGCCCCCAGAGCACCGCGCGGCGCAGGCCGCCGAGCAGCATGTCCTCGGGCACCCAGCTCACCAGCTGCCAGCCGGTGGCGGGGATGCGCGAGCTCTCGACCAGGTAGCGCCGGCCCTCGAAGCTGACCGAGAAGCTCGCGTCCTGCCGGCCCGCCGCGATGTCGTCCGCCACCATGTGCTCGCTCAATGCCCCGAGCACGCCGCCGCACGCGGGCTGGAGCGCGCGCACCACGCCGGGCACGTCGCTGCGCGCGAGCACCTGGTGGTCGGCGCTCAGGAGCGCGCTGTTGCCGCGGCCGCTGCTGCTGCTGAACAGCCGCACGAACTCCGAAAGCCGGCCCAGCGACACGTCGCCCGCGACCACCATCGTGCGGCTGCTGCCGTCGGCCTGGCGGCGGCGGCTCGGCTGCGCGTAGGTCACGCCGAGCTCCTGCGCCGCGGCGAACACGTAGGGGCGGGTCCAGACCGGGCCGCCGGCCTTCGAGGCCTCGAGGTACCAGCTGCGCCCCATCGGGTCGTAGCTGCTGCGGCGGACCTCGGTGCGCGTGGTCTCGTAGCGGTTCTGCGCATCGCCCGCGCCGCCGGGCGGCGGCTTGAAGTGCCAGATCTCGGTGGTGAACGCGCTGCCGCGCACGATCTCGCGCACCGCGGGCACCGGATAGCGCAGCACCATCAGCATCCGGCCCTCGCCGTCGGCGACGTAGGTGCTGTCGAGCTCGGGCGACTGCTGCAGCAGCGTCCAGAGCAGCTCGGCCGTCGGGCCCTTGCCGTCGCCCGCGGGATGCAGCGTGGGCGAGCTCGCGATCGCGCCCACGGCCGATTCGGTCCGCGCGAGGAAGGCCAGCACCTTGTCCTCGGTGCGGTCGTGGTTGGCCTTGTGGGCCGAGCGGCCGATGCCCGAGACCAGCCGCTCCGATCCCCAGTAGCCCACCGCGAGCAGCAGCAGCGACTGGCTCAGCGCCACGGCGCTGACGATGGTGCCCACGTCCACCCGGAAGCGGCGGGGTCTGCGTTGTGCGCCGGGGGCGGCAAGTGGCGGCGGGATTGTCTCCACGAAAGAAAAAGGCGACCTCGTTGTCGCTGCGACCTTTCAACGGAAGGGCCCATTGTGCGCGACTCCGCGCGAGCGCGCGAGGTACCGCACGCGCGCTGCGGGTTTGTCCGGGCATCGCGCCCGGAGGTCAGCGCGCGTCGTGGAAGATGATGCCGAGCGTGTGCCGCCGCCCCGCGCGCACGCGGCTCACGCCGTGGCGCATCGTGACGCGGTAGCTGCCGCGCGTGCCCGCTACCGGCCGCTGGTTGACCGCGAACACCACCGCCTCGCCCTGCGCGAGCGCCACGACCTCGGCACGCGACTGCATGCGCGGCCGCTGCTCGGTCAGCACGAACTCGCCGCCCTCGAAGTCCTCGCCGGGCCGGCTCAGCAGCACCGTGAGCTGCAGCGGGAACTGCAGCTCGCCGTACAGGTCCTGGTGCAGGCAGTTGTAGTCGCCCTCGCCGTAGCGCAGGAGCAGCGGCGTGGGCCGCGACTGGCCCGCCGCATGGCAGCGCGCGAGGTAGTCCGCATGCGCGGCCGGATAGTCGGCCGGCTGCCCCGTCGCCGCGGCCCAGGCATTGGCCAGCGGCACGAGGCGTTCGTAGAGCGCGGCGCGCCAGGCCGCGAGCTTGGGCGGCAGCGGGTTCGCGAAGTACTGGTACTCGCCCTGGCCGAAGCCGTGGCGCTGCATCACGACCCGGCTGCGAAAGCGCGCGGGTTCGTCGTACATCGCGGCCAGCGCGCGGCATTCCTCGGGGCTGAAGAGCCGGCCGGCGTTCGCGCAGCCGCGCGCGGCGAGCTCGTTGTCGATGCGCGGCCAGTCGAGGGCGGCCACGGCACGTTCGATCGAAGTGGGCATGGCGCGAGTCTGGCGCCGCGGCGGCGCCGGTGCTCGCCGTTTCCGGACATCGGTCCGGACCGGCGAAGCGTCAGAGCCAGGTGCCGCCGGTCGGCATCTGGATCGTGGTCGCGGGATCGCCGCTGTTGACCAGCGAATCGATCGCGATGCTCAGCAGCGAGATGAAGATGCTCGCGAAGAACGCGGTCCAGAAGCCCGAGAGCCGGAAGCCGCGCACCAGCGCCGCCACCAGCATGATCATCAGCGCGTTGATCACCAGCAGGAACAGGCCCAGCGTCAGCAGCGTCAGCGGCAGCGTGAGCACGATCAGGAGCGGCTTGACGATCGCGTTGGCCAGCCCCAGCAGCAGCGCCGAGACCACGAGCGCCGAGGTGGTCTCGAACTTGAGGCCGCGGAAGATCAGGCTCGCGACCCACAGCGACAGCGCCGTGATGGCCCAATGCACGAGGAAGGGGACGAGGTTGTTCAGCATGGTTGGCGGCAAAAGGGCGTCGAACCCATCATATCGCCCGCCCCCCGCGCGCCTCGGCCAGCAGCCAGTCGCTGAAGAACTTGAGCAGCGGCCGCTGGTCGGCGCGCTCTGGCGTCACGAGGTAGTAGTTGCGCTCGCCCGAGAGCGGCCGCGCGCAGGCCACCACGAGCTCGCCGCGCGCGAGCTCGTCGGCCACCAGCATGGTCGGCATCAGCGCCACGCCCAGGCCGTGCGAGGCGGCCGCGGCCAGGATCGAGAACAGCTCGTAGCGCGGGCCGCCGCGCGCATTGGGCGCATCGACCTGCTGCGCGTCGAACCACTGCCGCCAGCCGTCGGGCCGCGTGCTCTGCTGCAGCAGCGGCATCTTCGCGACCGCCGCGGGCGTCACCGGCCGGCCGCGCGGCAGCAGCGAGGGGCTGCACACCGGCACCACGTCCTCGTGCATCAGCAGCAGCGCGCGCGTGCCGGCCCAGTTCTCGACCTGCGCGGGCGTGCCCGCGTAGAGCGCCGCGTCGAACTCGGCGTCGGCGAACAGGAAAGGACGGGTGCGCGTCTCGATGTGCACCACCACGTCGGGCTGCAGCGCCGCGAAGCCCGCAAGCCGCGGCATCAGCCAGCGCGTAGCGAAGGTCGGCACGGCCGCGAGCGAGAGCGAGCCGCCCTCCCCCTGGTGCGCCATCGCGTCGAGCGTGTCGCGCTCCATCGCCTCGAGCCGGCGCGCGATCTGCCGCGCATAGGCCGCGCCGCTCGCGGTCAGCGCCACGCCGTGGCGCGTGCGGCGGAACAGCGCCACGCCGAGGAATGCCTCGAGCGTGCCGATCTGGCGCGACACCGCGCTCTGCGTGAGCGCGAGCTCCTGGGCCGCGCGCGTGTAGCTCTCGTGGCGCGCGGCTGCGTCGAAGCACACGAGGGTCTGGAGGGGCGGGATCTTGCGGCGCATGTATGCCGCGAGTGTATGACTGGCGCGGCCGTGTTACCAATGGAAAGCCGGGTGCCGATGTGCGCAAGATGTGCGCTGGGCGCATATCTGGGTGAGGATTCATCGTTTGCACCCGGCCCGGCGCGGGGCTACGATCGAGCCCATTTCCCCGTCTTTCCCTCCTTTTCCTTCCCCCCCTTTTTCCGGAGACAGCCACATGGCCGCCAAAGCGCAATTCCACTGGGACGACCCGCTCCTGCTCGACCAGCAACTGACCGCCGACGAGCGCATGATCCGCGACGCGGCCAACGCCTACTGCCAGGAACGCCTCGCGCCGCGCGTGCTTGAGGGCTTCCGCACCGGCGAGACCGATCCCGCGATCTTCCGCGAGATGGGCGCGCTCGGCCTGCTCGGCCCGACGATCCCTGAGCAGTACGGCGGCCCCGGCCTCAACTACGTGGCCTACGGCCTGATCGCGCGCGAGGTCGAGCGCGTCGATTCGGGCTACCGCTCGATGGCCAGCGTGCAGAGCTCGCTCGTGATGGTGCCGATCTTCGAGTTCGGCTCCGAGGCGCAGAAGCAGAAGTTCCTGCCCAAGCTCGCGACCGGCGAATGGATCGGCTGCTTCGGCCTCACCGAACCCGACCACGGCTCCGACCCCGGCAGCATGGCCACGCGCGCCAAGAAGGTGCCGGGCGGCTATTCGCTCACGGGCTCGAAGATGTGGATCAGCAACTCGCCGATCGCCGACGTGTTCGTGGTCTGGGCCAAGGAGGTCAGCGAGAGCGGCGCCGTCGGCCCGATCCGCGGCTTCGTGCTCGAGAAGGGCATGAAGGGCCTGAGCGCCCCCGCGATCCACGGCAAGGTCGGCCTGCGCGCCAGCATCACCGGCGAGATCGTGATGGACAACGTGTTCTGCCCGGAGGAGAACGCCTTCCCCGAGGTGCGCGGCCTGAAGGGCCCGTTCACCTGCCTGAACTCGGCCCGCTACGGCATCGCCTGGGGCGCGC
>CBHTTS010000217.1:0-9398 GCA_966095775.1 uncultured Variovorax sp.
GCTCGGCCTCGGCCGCCGCGATCTCCTCCTTCGCCATCTCGGCCATGTCGGGGTCCTCGAGCATCTCCTTCGCGCCCGCGACGTCGTTCTCGCGCTGGCGGTAGCGCGCGTAGCGGCCCGCGATCTGCGTCACCTCGGCATGCTCGCGCGAGATGGTGCGGTACTGCGCCATGTCGCTCATGATGTCGTCGCGCGAGAGCAGGAAGTCGAGTTCGCCGAGGCGGGCGGCGTAGCGTTCGAGTTGTTGGCGGAGGAAGGGTTTCACGGAAGGAGGCTCAACGGGGGAGGGAGGCGGGGACCGGACGCAGAAGTCGCGAAGGTCCCGCAGAAGTCGCAGAAGGAGAGATCTTTTCGGAGGTTTCTTTTGCGTTCCCTGCGAAACCTCTGCGACTTCTGCGTTCGGGCGTCCGCATTCGGCGGCACGAAGCGCGAGCCAGCGTCGCTAACGCTCTTTGCGCAGGAAGAGGCGCGCGATGGTCTGGGCCGTCTGCTCGCGCGAGGCGGCGTCGCCCGCATGGAGCTCGGCGAGCGCGCCGTGCATCATCTTCTGCGTGAGCCCGCGCGACATCGCCTCGAGCACCGCATCGACCGATTCGCCGCGGGCCAGCAGCTTGCGCGCGCGCGCCATCTCGGCGGCGCGCCATTCGTCGGCCTGGGCGTTGAGCTGCTGGATCAGCGGCACCGTGCCGCGCTGGCCGAGCCAGTGCATGAAGCTCTGCACGCCGGCGTCGATGATGGCCTCCGCCTGCGCCACCGCGGCCTGGCGGTTGGCCTGGCCCTGCTGCACGACCTGGGCCAGGTCGTCCACGGTGTAGAGATAGACGTCCTCGAGCGCCTTGACCTCGGGTTCGACGTCGCGCGGCACCGCGAGGTCGACCATGAACATCGGGCGGTGCTTGCGCGCCTTCAGCGCGCGCTCGACCGCGCCGAGGCCGATGATCGGCAGCGTGCTCGCGGTGCAGCTCACGACGATGTCGAATTCGGCGAGCCGCCCGGGCAGGTCGGCCAGCCGCATCGCCTCGCCGCCGAAGCGCGAGGCCAGCTTCTCGCCGCGCTCGAGCGTGCGGTTCGCGATCGCGATCGCCTTCGGCTCCTTGGCCGCGAAATGCGTGGCCGCGAGGTCGATCATCTCGCCCGCGCCGACGAACAGCACGCGCGTCTGGCGCAGGTCCTCGAACAGCTGGCCGGCCAGGCGCACCGCGGCGGCCGCCATGCTGATCGAATGGGCGCCGATCTCGGTGGCGGTGCGCACTTCCTTCGCGACCGCGAACGAGCGCTGGAACAGCTGGTTGAGCGTGCTGCCGAGCGCGCCGGCGGTCTCGGCCGCGCGCACCGCGTCCTTCATCTGGCCCAGGATCTGGGCTTCGCCGAGCACCATCGAGTCGAGGCCGCTCGCGACGCGGAAGGCATGGCGCGCGGCTTCGCCGTCGTGCAGCGTGTAGGCATGCGAGCGCAGCAGCGCGGGCGCCACGCCGCCGCTCTGCGCCAGCCAGCCGACCGTGTGGTCGAGCGCGGCATGGTCGGCGGCGCAATAGATCTCGGTGCGGTTGCAGGTCGAGATGATCGCCGCCTCGACCTGCGGATGCCGTCCGCTCGCGAACGAGTTGCGCAGGCTCTGCAGCGTGGGCGCGATCTGATCGAGCGCGAACGCGAAACGACCGCGCAGATCGAGCGGCGCGGTCGTGTGGTTCAAGCCGAGGGCCCAGACTGACATAGACCCTGATTATAAAATCAGCAGGCATCGCGCGGCTCCGGAGGGGCTTGGCCGCGCATGGGAGACCCCGTCCGTCCGGCAGCCCTCGCGTGCTCTTCCCCTCGTCGCTCCGTCCCATGTCCCTGCTGGATCTGCTCAACCACCTGCTGAACTTCGCCGCGCCGGCGCTCGCCGTCGGCTTCCTCTGCGCGCTCGCGGGCCGCCTCTCCCGGCCCAGGCCGGGCGCGCCCGCCTGGTGGATCCAGGGCGCGATCAACGCGGCGGCCGGGCTGGCTGCGCTCGTCGGCGGACTGGTCTTCTGGGGACGCGACGGCACGATGAGCGCCTACGCGGCGCTCGTCGTCGCCAGCGGTACAAGCCAATGGATGGTGTCGCGCAGGTGGCAGAAATAGGCCTTTGATCCGGCGGCCCATCGGGGCAGACCGAGTTTCATTATGTTACTTGGGTTAACATATTCACTCGGTTCTGGTATTTTTTCGCATTTTTGCGAAATATATGACGGGCAAAAGGGCCTTGGGCGCGAAGACAAGGCGGTCGATGGGACGCCACTGATGTATTTACATCCACTTATTGCCAGTGTTCCCCCCGATGAGCGGGCTGCGTTCGTGCAGCGCATCGAGCTTCGCTCCTGTCGTCGCAACGAAGTCGTGCTCGGGGCCGACGATTGGACCGACCGCATCTACTGCGTGGCCACCGGCCTGCTGCGGGTGGTGGTCCAGGGCAGCGAGGACAGCGGCGACGTCACGACCGACTTCATCCGGCCCGACGATTTCTTCCTGAACTCCACGCTCACCGAGGACCGCTACCAGGCCGGCGCCACGCTGGTCGCGGCGCTGCCGAGTTCGCTCTACCTGATCCCGGTGGTCGAGTTCCGGGCGCTGTGCAACCGCTATCCGGCGGTGACGATGGGGCTGCTGGGCATGGTGATGAAGCGCACCACGGCGCTGCGCCGGCAGATCCGCCAGATCTCCTCGGCGTCGTCGGAGCGGCTCATCAGCCGCATCCTGCACGAGCTCACCGAGCTGGCGCCCGGCAGCGGCGGCGGCTACGACAAGCGCATCACGCAGTCGGTGATCGCCTCCTATTCGGGCCTGTCGCGGATGCAGGTCAACAAGACCATGCGCGACCTCGAGCGCCGCGGCCTCGTGCGCCGCGACGAGCACGGCGTCTATGTGCCGCCGCACTTCGCGTCGTCGGATTTCCAGGAGCTGCCGCCGAGCATGCCGCCCGCGGCCGACGAGAAGCCCGGCGGCGAGGTCGACCCCTCGTTCTTCTCGGAGTTTCTCGACAACCCGCCCAAGCCCGGCAAGGGCTGAACGGGGCGGCCGGCGCTCAGCCCGCCGCGATCCGCGTGCCGGGGCCGGCCGCGGTGCGGCGGATGCCGTCGGGCCCGTAGACCGGTGGCGCGCTCGTGGCCTGCAGGTAGTGCAGCGCGTTCTGCGTGAAGTCGAGCTGGCTGTAGACCATGGTGCCGTTGCGGCGGTTGCCTTCGCGGGCCTGGCCGGCCAGTTCGATCAGCGCGTGCCATGCGGCCTGCGCGGCCGTGCCGTCGGCCGCCGCCGCCGCTTCGGCGCCCGCGCGCCCGGGTTCGAAGCCGCGCGCCACCTGCGCCGCCTCGCGCGCCCGGTCGAGCGCCGCCATGCGGTCGAGCAGGCCGGCCTTGCGTTCGGTGAGCTGCGGCAGTTCCGCGAAGCGGCCGCCCTTCATCGTCTCGGCTTCCTGCGCGAGCACCGAGAGGAATTCCTCCAGGCAGCTCTTCTCGGCCAACAGGTGGACCAGCATGGCGTGCTACAGCTTTCCCTTGCCGTCGAGCAGTTCGCGCACGCTGGCCAGCAGGCCGCGGGCGATCCGCTCGGGGTGGACCTCGTAGCGGCCCGCGCGGATGTCCTCGCGGATCGCGGCCACCCGTGCGGCGTCGAAGTCGGCGTTCGGCGCGTCGGGCAGCGCATGGACCTGGCCCGACGAGAGCTGCACGACGTCCTTGCCGCCCTGGACGCCGTCGGCGCCGCCGGCGCCCGACGGGGATGCGCCCTTCTTTGCGCGGGTGAGCGGTGTGGCCGAAGGGGTGGATGGATCGATTTTCAAGATGGTTCCTCAGAGGGCTGCCCCGTATATCGGCAGCCCGGTCCGAAACTTTAGCCTCTGGCGCCTCGAAGCCGCTATTGCGGCAGCCGCAGCTGGCCCTCCTCGTCGGCCACGCCGCTGACCACGCGGCCGTCGAGCGTCTTCGCGCGCAGCGTCGCGCCCACGCCGGCGCTGGTCAGCGCGCGCGCCTCGGTGCTGACCGCGAAGCCCGGGCCCTCGGCGACCACCTTGATCGTCTGGCCCTGCTGGATCACCGTCGCGCCGCGCACCAGCTCGCGCCGCAGCGGCACGCCGGCCGAGATGCGGTTGGCCGCGACCACGCCCTGAAGCTCGGCCGGGTCGGTCAGCACCGAGCGCGGCAGGGTGGTGAGGTCGCCCTCGCGCGCCGCGACGTCGCCCGCGCCGAAGGGCTGGCCGGCGTCGATGGCGCGCGTCGCCACGAAGTAGCGTCCCTCGACCGCGACGTGCGCGAGCACGAAGCGCGTCCAGGGCTTGAGTTCCGAATGGCAGCGCAGCCCGACCGAGACGCGGCCCCAGGGCGTGGCGCCGCGCGGCAGGAAGGCCTCGAGCGCATCGCACGGCGGCAGCCCGCCCGATGCCGGCGCGTCGACGCGGATCGCGACCTTGCCGGGCAGGCCCGCGGTCTGCGCCTGCAGCAGCTTGTCGACCGCCGCGCGCGCATCGCCCGCGAGCGGCGCCGCGGCGAGCGAGGCGGCCGCACCCAGGCCGGCCGCGAGGGCCGGCAGGGCATGCGCGAAGGCGCGCAGTCTGGAGTGGTTCTTTTCCATCATCGGTGCCGACGATTCTAGGAAGACGCCCCCGATCCGAAGATTCGAAGTGCACCCCAAATGCCCCTTTGTTCGGCCCATTGCGAACGCAGGCCGTGCATAGACTCGCTTTCCATCTGTCGCCACGCCCAGCCGGGCCGCGATGCCTCCCAAAGATGGAAACACATGATCGACAAGCTCGATGCGGCGCTTCGATTCAACCGCGAAGCCCTCAACCTCCGGACCCAGCGCCAGGAAGTGCTGGCGGCCAACATCGCCCACGCCGACACGCCCAACTACAAGGCGCGTGACTTCGATTTCGCCGGCCGCCTGACGCAGGCCATGGCGCAGGGCCGCGGCGCCGGCGCGCTCGCGATGACCACCACCTCGGCACGCCACATGCAGGCCGGCACGCAGGCGGCGATCCCCGAGGCCGACCTGCTCTACCGCGTGCCGAGCCAGTCGAGCATCGACGGCAACACGGTCGAGATGGATGCCGAGCGCATCAACTTCGCCGACAACGCGCTGCGCTACGAGGCCAACCTCACGGTGGTCAGCGCCAAGATCAAGTCGCTGCTCGCCGCCGCGCAGTAAGCGAGCCGCACGCACCGAGGAGCACCCATGCCCCAACCCACCGCTTCCATGAACATCTTCAGCGTGGCGGGCTCCGCCATGGCCGCGCAGTCGCAGCGCATGAACGTGACCGCGAGCAACCTCGCCAATGCCGAGAGCGTGGCCGGTCCCGACGGCAAGCCCTACCGCGCCAAGCAGGTGGTGTTCGAGGTGGCCGCCTCGGGCCAGCAGGACATCGGCGGCGTCAAGGTCGCGGGCGTGGTGGAGGACGGCTCCCCGCTGAAGATGGTCTACGACCCGAAGAACCCGCATGCCGACGCCAAGGGCTACGTCGCCATGCCCAACGTCAACGTGGTCGAGGAGATGACCAACATGATCTCCGCCTCGCGCAGCTACCAGGCCAACGTGGAGGTGCTCAACACCGCCAAGACGCTGATGGTCAAGACGCTGAGCATCGGCCAGTAATCCCCCCGCACGCACACCACGAGAACACGCATGGCCATCTCCGACACCTCTTCCATCAAGGGCCTCAACGCGACCACCGCCGCATCGAGCGGCAAGGAGGTCACCTCGGCCGACAGCGAGCAGCGCTTCCTCAAGCTGCTCGTGACCCAGCTCAACAACCAGGACCCGCTCAATCCGATGGAGAACGCGGAGCTCACCTCGCAGCTCGCGCAGATGAGTACCGTGAGCGGCATCGAGAAGCTCAACGCCACGCTCAGCGGCCTGGTCAACCAGACCGGCACCAACCAGGTGCTGCAGGCCGCCTCGCTGATCGGCT
Organism: uncultured Variovorax sp.; assembly: GCA_966095775.1. Lineage (GTDB taxonomy): Bacteria > Pseudomonadota > Gammaproteobacteria > Burkholderiales > Burkholderiaceae_C > Variovorax. The sequence continues at coordinate 5,921 of CBHTTS010000217.1, forward strand.
ACAACGTGCTCTCGCCCGGCAACACCATCGGCACCAGCACGCCCAAGGAGGGCGAGGAGCCCGCGCCGGTGCCCTTCGCCGTGCAGCTGCCCGACACCGCGGGCGACGTCGAAGTGAAGATCGTCGACGGCGCGGGCCGCACCGTGCGCACCCTGTCGCTCGGCTCCATGGCCGAGGGCGTCAACCCCGTGACCTGGGACGGCAAGGCCGACGACGGCAGCGTCGCGCCCGCGGGCAACTACACCTTCACCGTCTCGGCCACCAACAACGGCAGCAAGGTCGAGGCCACCGCGCTGACCTTCTCGCAGGTGGCCGCCGTCAAGCAGGGCGCGAGCGGCGTGACGCTCGAACTGGTGACGGGCGGAAGCATCAGCCTGGCCGACGTGCGCATGTTCCTCTGAGCGCGCGCACGGCTCCCACTTCCTCCATCTCTCCTTCACCCCTTCCGCACTCAACAAGGAATCGATCATGGGCTTCACCCAAGGCATCAGCGGGCTCGCCGCGGCCGCCGCCAACCTGGACGTCATCGGCAACAACATCGCGAACTCGGGCACCGTCGGCTTCAAGTCGGGCTCGGTCACCTTCCAGGACGTCTACGCCGGTTCGCGCGTGGGCCTGGGCGTCGCCGTCTCGGGCATCGTGCAGAACTTCACCCAGGGCTCGGTGCAGACCAGCAGCCGGCCGCTCGACGTCGCGATCCTCAACGGCGACGGCTTCTTCCGCCTCAGCAGCCCGGGCGGCGAGGTGATGTATTCGCGCAATGGCCAGTTCACGCCCGACAAGGACGGCTACATCGTCAACGCCGCCGGCCTGCGCCTGACCGGCTACGGCGTGTCGGCCACCGGCAGCCTCGACGGCGGCACGCCCGGGCCGCTGCAGATCCAGACCACCGCGATGAACCCGAAGGCGACCAGCGGCATCCGCGCCTCCTTCAACATCGACTCGCGCAGCACCGTGCCGACGAAGACGCCGTTCTCGCCGACCGACTCCGACACCTACAACTACTCGAACGCGCTCGGCCCGATCTACGACTCGCTGGGCAACCCGCACGAGCTCAACGTCTTCTTCGTCAAGACCGGCGCCAACGCCTGGGACGTGTATGCCGCGGCCGACGGCGCGGCGCTCAACGGCGGCGCGGCGATCCAGGGCCTGACCTTCGACACCAACGGCAACCTGCTCACGCCGGCGTCGGGCTCGCTGACGCTGCCCACCATGAACTTCGCCAACGGCTCGGCCGCGGTGAACGCCACGGTGGACCTCTCGGGCACCACGCAGTTCGGCAACGTCAACGAGATCAAGACGCTCAAGCAGGACGGCTACACCTCGGGCACGCTGACCTCGTTCTCGATCAACCCCGACGGCACCATCACCGGCAAGTTCTCCAACGAGCAGACCACGCTGATGGGCCAGGTCGTGCTGACCTCGTTCGCCAACCCCAACGGCCTCGAGCCCAAGGGCGACAACGTCTGGGCCGAGACGCTGGCCTCGGGCCAGCCGCTGACCGGCACGCCGGGCGCGGGCACCAAGCTCGGCTCGCTCGCCTCGGGCGCGCTCGAGGCATCGAACGTCGACCTGACCTCCGAGCTCGTCAACCTCATCGTCGCGCAGCGCAGCTACCAGGCCAACGCGCAGACCGTGAAGACGCAGGATCAGGTCGTCCAGACCCTGATCAACATCCGCTGATCCGCCCATGGACCGCATGCTCTACGTCGCCATGAGCGGCGCCAAGCAGGCCATGGAGCAGCAGGCCTCGGTCGCCAACAACATGGCGAACGCGTCCACGCCGGGTTTCCGCGCGCAGATCAACAGCTTCCGCGCGGTGCCCGTCACGGGCGCCGAGGCGCCGACGCGCGCCTACGTGGTGGCCGCCACGCCCGGGGCCGACTTCAGCCACGGTCCGCTCACCGAGACCGGCCGCGCGCTCGACGTCGCGGTGCACGGCGACGGCTGGCTCGTGGTGCAGACCCCGGACGGCGGCGAGGCCTACACGCGCGTCGGCAACCTGCAGGTCAACGCCGAGGGCCAGCTCACCACCATGGGCTCGCTGCCCGTGGCCGGCGACGCGGGCCCGCTCGCGGTGCCGCCCGGCTCCGCGGTCACGATCGCGGCCAACGGCCTGGTCACCGCGCGCGGCGCGGGCGATCCGGCGATCGGCGTGGCCGAGGTCGGCCGCCTCAAGCTCGTCAACCCGCCCGTCACGGACCTCGTGCGCGGCGACGACGGCCTGTTCCGCATGCGCCCGGGCCTGCCGCCCGCCGATGCCGACGAGACCGTGACCGTGACCACGGGCGCCGTCGAAGGCAGCAACGTCAACGGCGTCGAGGCCATGGTGGCCATGATCGCCAACGCGCGCAGCTTCGAGATGCAGATGAAGGCCATGCGCACCGCGGACGACAACGCCCAGTCCGCCAACAAGCTGCTCGCCTACGGCTGAGCCGGCTGACCCCCACCCACCCCCAAGGAAATCCCCATCATGATGCGCTCGCTCTACATCGCGAAGACCGGTCTGGACGCACAGCAGACCCAGCTCGACGTGGTGTCGAACAACCTCGCCAACGTCGGCACCACGGGCTTCAAGCGAAGCCGTGCCGTGTTCGAGGACCTGATGTACCAGAACCTGCGCCAGGTCGGCGGCCAGACCTCGGACCAGACCCGCCTGCCTTCGGGCCTGCAGGTCGGCACCGGCGTGCACGTGGTCGCCACCGAGCGCATCCATTCGCAGGGCAACCTGACGAAGACGGACAAGCCCACGGACGTCGCGATCAACGGCGGCGGCTTCTTCCAGGTGCTGATGCCCGACGGCAGCACCGCCTACACGCGCGACGGCTCGTTCCAGACCGACCGCGACGGCCAGCTCGTGACCGCGAGCGGCTTCCCGGTGCAGCCCGCGATCACGCTGCCGGCCAACACCACCAGCATCACGATCGGCCGCGACGGCATCGTGTCGATCACGCAGGCCGGCCAGACCAACACGGTGCAGGTCGGACAATTGCAGCTCGCCACCTTCCTGAACCCGACCGGCCTGCAGAGCAAGGGCGAGAACCTTTATGCCGAGACCGACGCCTCGGGCGCGCCCAACCAGGTCAACCCCGGCGTCGACGGCGCCGGCCTGCTGAGCCAGGGCTACGTCGAGGCCTCGAACGTCAACGTGGTCGAGGAGCTGGTGAACATGATCGCCACCCAGCGCGCCTACGAGATCAACAGCAAGGCGGTGCAGGCCTCCGACCAGATGCTGCAGCGCCTGGCCCAGCTATGACTTCCCGCAGGCTCTGGCTGCTGCTGGCGGCATCGGCCGCCACGGGCTGCGCGCAGATCCCGCGCGAGCCGCTGGTGCACCAGCCGATGACCGCGCGCGCCGACAGCATGGCGATGGCGCCGCGGCCCGCGAACGGCGCGATCTTCCAGGCCGGCCCGGGCGGCGCGGCGCTGTTCGAGGACCGCCGGCCGCGCAACGTGGGCGACATCCTGACCATCGTCA
>CBHTTS010000218.1:0-9358 GCA_966095775.1 uncultured Variovorax sp.
GCGCGCGCGATCGAGGCGCGCTGCTGCATGCCGCCGCTGAGCTGGCGCGGCAGCCGGTGCTCGAAGCCTTCGAGGCGCACCATGCGCAGCAGCTGCATGGCGCGCTCGCGCGCCGCGGCGCGGTCGAGGCCGAGCACCTCGGCGGGCAGCATCACGTTCTCGAGGATGGTGCGCCAGGGCAGCAGGATCGAGCTCTGGAACACCACGCCCACGTCGCGCCGGGTGCCGCGGATCGGCTGGCCGTCGAGCAGCACGCGGCCGACCTCGTAGTCGAGCAGCCCGGCGAGGATGCGCAGCAGCGTGCTCTTGCCGCAGCCGCTCGGGCCGACGATGGTGACGAAGGCGCCCTGCGGGATGCTGCAGTCCACGTCCTTGAGCGCGAGCACGCCGTCGCCGCCGGCGCCGAAGGCCTTCGACAGGCCCTCGATGCGGATGTAGCCGGGCTGGCCGGGCGCGGCCTGCGCCGCCGGGGGCGCCGCTTCGGCGAGGTTCGTGCTCATGCGATGACTCCTTCGGGGTTGAGGAAGCGGACGATGTGGTGCGCGAGCACCTCGGGCGCCTGCACCGCCGTGACATGGCCGATCGCGGGCAGCAGCACCGCGTCGGCGCCGCGGATGCGCCCGGCCATCGCGAGCGTCACGCTCGGCGGCACCACGCGGTCGAGCTCGCCCGCGAGCACCAGCGTCGGCGCCACGATGTCGGCGACGCCGTGCGGCAGCGTGGTCAGCACGGTCGCGGCGCGGCGCATGGACCGCGCCGACGCGGGCCGGGCCTGGGCGAAGATGCGCCGCAGTTCGGGCCGCTCGGCGAGAAAGCTCTCGGGGAAGAACCAGCCCGCGAGCGCCTCGGCCGTCGCGGGCAGCCCGAGGCGCAGTTCGGCGAGGCGCGGCGCGTCGGGGCACAGCTCCTCGTAGGGGCGCGGCAGCGGCCAGGTGCTGCCGAGCACGAGCCGGTCGACGCTGCGCGGATGCAGCAGCGCGAGCGCCTGCGCCACCCGCCCGCCGAAGGAGGAGCCGAACACGTGCGCGCGCTTGAAGCCGAGCGCCTTGACGAGCTGCTGCGCGTCGTTGGCGAGGTCGGCGAGCGTGCAGTCGCGCTCGGGCGCCTGCGTCTCGCCGCAGTCGCGCTGGTCGTAGGCGATCACCGTGAAGTGCCGCGCGAGCAGCGGCACCAGCGCGGCGAACATCCGCCGCGAGGCCTCGGCGCCGTGCATCAGCACGAGCGGCGGACCCTCGCCCGCGCGGTCGAAGGCGACGCGCACCTCGCCGGCCTGCACGAACTCGGTCATGGCGCGCCTCCGGTCCGTTGCGCCGCCTCGGCGCCCTGCGGCTCGCGGTCCGTCCAGAAGGTCATCTCGATCTTCAGGCCGCGCGGGTCGTGCAGGAACAGCTGGTGGATCCCCCAGCCCGGGATCGGCGCCTCGGCGAAGGGCACGCCGAGCGCATGCAGGTGCGCGCGCATCTCCTGCAGGCCGCGGGCGCGGAACGCGATGTGGTCGACGTGGCCCGTGGGCGGCTGCGCCGGCGCATCGCCCGCCGCGAGGTGGGCGTAGAGGTGCACGATCGGCTCGCCCTCGGCGTAGAGCCAGGCGCCGGGCGCGGGGATCTCGGGCCGCGCGCCGGCCTCGAGGCGCATCACGCGGGTGTAGAAGTCCAGCAGCGGCGGCAGCTCGTCGGGCGTGCAGCGGATCGTGAAGTGGTGAAGTGCGGCGAGGGGCATGGCATCAGTCCAGCAGTTGGGAGAGCGCGGCCGAGAGCGTGGCCGCCGGGTCGGCGGGCGTCCACGGCATGCGGAACGCGACGTGGCCGTCGGGGCGCACCAGCACCGCGCCGCGCGAGCCCAGCAGCAGGCCGTCCTTCTCGTGCGGATCCGCGAGCTGCCGCACCTGCACCACGCGGCCGTTGCGGCCCGAGACCGCGTGCGCAGCCGCCACCCAGTCGTCGGCCCGGGGGCCGGCGACGAGCACGAAATCCCGGTCGAACCAGTCGAGCGTGGAGTGCCGCCGCGCGAGGTCCAGCCACAGGTGCGGGAAGCGCGCGCCGGGCCGGTCGGAAGGCTCGTACCAGCGCGCGCGCAGCACGTGCCGGCCGGTGCCGTCGGGGATCACCGCGCCCTCCTCGTAGCAAAAGCCCAGCGACTGCCCGATGCTGTGGATGTGGTTGTCGCTGTCGCGGATCCAGAAGTCGATGCGCTCGCGGTTGCCCGAGCGCAGCGCCTCGTCGCACTGCGTGAAGCGCATCGCGTTGTGCAGGCTGAAGTCGGCGTTCGACTCGGCCACGGGCCGGCGCTCGCTGTCGTAGCTGTCCAGGAGCCGCGCGCCCGCGCGGCCGGTGAGCACGAAGGCGAGCTTCCACGCGAGGTTGTGCGCGTCCTGGATGCCCGAGTTCATGCCGTAGCCGCCGTTCGGCGGGAAGCGGTGCGCCGAGTCGCCCACCAGCAGCACGCGCCCGCGGCGGAAGCTCGCGGCGACCTGGCGGCTCATGCGCCAGACCGAGCGGTTGATGACCTTGACCTCGAGGTTCGGCACGCCCGAGACCGTGCGCGCGAGCTGCACCACCTCGGCGTCGTCGCGCTCGCCGGCGCGTTCGTCGGCCTCGCGGCCCACCGGCAGCAGGTTGAGCCAGCGGTCCCGGCCGTTGGTGTTGAGCACGGTCGTGATCGGATAGGGCGAGTCCTTGGCGTAGACGCGCCAGCCCGCGCACAGGTCGGCGTCGCGCACCTGCGAGAGATCGGCCTGCCAGTATTCGTTGGCCATCACCGCGATCGTCGCGGGCCCGCGCATCTCGATGTCGGCCTGCCGCCGCACCGAGCTCGCGGCGCCGTCGGCGGCGACGAGGTAGCGCGCCTGCCAGGTGGTGGTCTCGCCGCTGTCGAGGTCGCGGCTCGTCACCGCGATGCCGTCGGCGTGCTCAGCGTAGTGCAGGAACTCGTGGCCGTAGAGGATGCGGCCGACCGCGCTCTTGCGCGCATGGGCCAGCAGCTCCATCTCGACCGTGTCCTGCGACTGGATGATCTTCCAGCAGGGCGAATGGCCGAGGTTCGGCTCGGGGTTGGTGCGGCCCCACTCGTGGCCGGTCATCGATTCGCAGAACGAGAAGAAGTCGGACCCGTCGGGCAGCGCGTGGCGCTTCATGAGGCCGTCGATGCCCCACTGGCGGAAGATTTCCATCGTGCGCGTGTAGGTGCCGCGCGCCTTCGGATGGTCGGTCGTGCCGCGGCTGCGTTCGAGCAGCACGAAGTCGATGCCGAAGCGCTGCAGCAGGATCGCCATCGACAGGCCCACGGGGCCGCCGCCGACGATCACGACAAGGTTCTGGTTGGACATGGTCAAGCCTCGAGGGAAGAACAAGGGGAAGGGGACGCGGCATCGGCATCGAGGCGGTACGCGAGCCCCGGCGCGACCGGCACCCAGCGCGCCGCGGCCAGCGCGAGCAGCCGGATGCCGAGCACCTCGTGCGGCTGCCACCGCTCGCAGGTGCCGAAGACGTTGAAGGTGGCGAAGCACAGCGCGCCCTGCAGCAACGGCACGTTGACCACGCTGCGCAGGCCGGCGGCGCGCATCTGCTCGAAGTCGTCGAAGGCGGCCGCGAGCGCGGCCTCGCCCTCGCCCACGAACACCCGGCCGCGGCGGAACAGGACGTCGGTCCACGGCGTGTGCGTCTTGCGCTTGCCGCCGTTGACCGGGTAGCGGGCCTCGGACGAATAGAAGCGCCGCAGCAGGATCTCGCCGGCCGGGTCCTGCGCGGTGGTCACGTTCTGCTGGATGCTGAAGATGCTGCCCGGGACCAGCAGCCGCCGGCAGCCGTCCACCTGCTGCAGCGCGGCCTCGGGGCTGCGCGCCTCGGCGGTGGCGTCGAGGAGATCGGCCAGAAGGGCCATGAGCGTCGTTGCTTCGGTGGCGGGCATGGAAAAAAGTCTATGCCTCGCAATTCACCAAAGTAGACTAATTTTTGATAGGGCGATAACCTGACGGTTATGCCCGTCCCGAGCGCCCGCGACCCCGCCGCCGAACTGCAGCATGCGCTGCTCTCGCGCCTCAAGCTGCGCCAGCTCGCGCTGCTGCAGGCGATCGACCGACACCGCACGCTCGGCCGCGTGGCCGCCGAGATGCGCATCAGCCAGCCCGCCGTGACCAAGGCGCTGCGCGAGACCGAGGACATCTTCGGCAGCCCGCTGTTCGAGCGCACGAGCCGCGGCCTGCTGCCCACGGCCACGGGCGAGGCGGTGCTGCACTACGCGCGGCGCTGGCTGTCGGAGCTCGAGGCCACGACGCGCGTGCTGAGCTCGCTCGAGGCGGGCCGCGGCGGCCGCCTGCGCCTGGGCCTCACGCAGCAGGTGCCGCAGCAGTTGCTCTCGGCCGCGCTCGCGCACCTGCTCGACCGCACGCCGCGCGTGGCCGTGATGACGCGCGAGGGCACGACCGACGAGCTCGTCACGGGCCTGGTCGCGCGCGAGCTCGACTGCGCCATCGGCCGCTCCTACGACGGCGACGCCACCGGCCTGGTGCAGGAGGCGATCTACCAGCAGGAGCCCTGCCTCGTGGTGGCCGCGAAGAGCGCGAAGCGGCTCTCGCGCGGCCCGCTCGACTGGGCGCGGCTCGCGGCGCTCGACTGGATCCTGCCGCCGCCGAACACGCCGATGCGCAGGACCTACAACGCGATCTTCGTCGGCGCCGGCGTGCAGCCCCCGGTGCCGATGCTCGAGACCACCGCGATCCGCAGCATGGAGACCGTGCTGCGCACCGAGCCGAACGCGATCACGATCCTCCCGCGCGACGTGGTCGCCGAGATGGAGCGTGCCGGCCACTGGGCCGCCCTGCCCTACCGGCTGAGCTGGAACCTGCCGCCGGTGAGCTTCTTCACGCTCAAGGCGCTCGAGGGGCAGGCGATGGTGCGCTCGCTGCGCGACGTGGTGGTGGCGACCGCGCGCGGGATGCAGCGCTGAGAAGCCGTGAACGAACCCGGCAGGCGCGCGCGGCCCGGATCGTGTGACATTTGGGAACCTTCTTCACCGTTGCGATGTGCGCCGCAACGGCCGGCGGGGCGTTGGCAGAAGCATCGGGGCCATGCCCCGCCCTTCAGGAAAGAACCCGATGACTTCTTCTTTTTCGCGCATCACGCTCAAGCTGGGCGCCGCTGCCGTCGCGGCCGCCGGCGCCCTGTTCGCCGGGGCCGCCGCCCATGCGGGCACGAGCTGGTCGGTCGGCATCAACGTGCCCGGCGTGGTCGTGGCCGAGCCGGCGCCGGTCTACCCGGCGCCCGCGCCCGTGTATTCGCGTCCGGCACCGATCTACTACCAGCCCGCGCAGCCGGCCTACGTCGTGCCCGCGCCCGTCTACGACGACGAGGCCCGCTGGCAGGAACGCCACGCCCGGCGCTGGGAGCGGCGCTGGGAGGAGCGCTGGGAAGCCCGCCGTGAAGCGCGCCGCGAATGGCGCCGCCGCCAGTGGGAGCGCGAGCACTACTACCGCCCCTACGACGACTGATCGCCCGCGGCCGGCCTCAGGCCTGCAGCACGTCCTCGACCAGCACCGGCAGCTTGCGCACGCGCCTGCCGGTCGCGTGGAACACCGCGTTCACGATCGCAGGCGCCACGCCCACCATCGCGACCTCGCCGAGCCCCTTGGCGCCGAGCGCGTTGAAGCGCGTGTCGGCCTGGCCGACGAAGTCGACCTCGATGCGGCCGATGTCGGCCGCCACCGGCAGCACGTACTCGGCGAGGTCGGCGTTGACGAAGCCGCCATGGCGCGGATCGACCTCGCTGATCTCGCGCAGCGCCGCGCCGAGGCCCCAGACCACGCCGCCCTCGACCTGGCTGCGCGCGGTGCGCGGGCTCACGACCGTGCCGCAGTCGGCCACGCTGACCACGCGCGGCACGCGGATGCGGCGCGTGGTCGGCTCGATGCGCACCTCGACGAAATGCGCGATGAAGCTGAAGGCGACGAAGTCCGGGTACACCGGCCCCGCGGCCGCGGGCAGGCCGCCTTCGAGCCGGCCGTAGACCTGCTCGGGCTGGCCCGGCGCGCGGCGCCGGCTCTCGGCCTCGGCGAAGGGGCGGCCCGAGGCGCGCAGCAGCGCGAGCGGCGCGGCGTCGGCCGCGGCATCGCCGGCCTGCGCGCGCAGCGCGGCGACCAGGTTCTGCGCCGCTTCCAGCACCGGCGGCACCACGGTCGCGGTGCCCCAGGAGCCCGCGGTCAGGTGTTGCGGCACCGCGGCCGTGTCGCCGAGCACCACCTCGACCGCCGCCACGCCGACGCCGAGCGCGCGCGCCGCGGTGAGCGCGACCGCGGTGCGCATGCCCTGGCCCATCTCGTGGCCGCCGACCGCCACGCGCACCGTGCCGTCGGCGCGCAGCCGCACGCGCGCCACGGCCGGCGCCACTGCGGCCTTGTAGATGCCGAGCGCCACGCCCCAGCCGACCAGGCTGCCGTCGGGCGCGCGCATCGAGCCCGGCGCCATGGTGCGGCGCTGCCAGCCGAACATCTCGCTGCCGCGCAGCAGGCATTCGCGCACGTGGCGCGACGAGAAGGGCTTGCCGGTCAGCGGATCGGCGGCGGCATCGTTGGCGAGCCGGAAGGCCACGGGGTCGCGGTCGAGCGCGTAGGCCAGTTCGTCGATCGCGCTCTCGAACGCGAAGGCGGCCGGATGCTCGAACGGCGCGCGCATGTAGCCGGGCGTCTGCACGTCGGTGCGCACCAGCCGCTCGCGGCCGAGGAAATGCGCGACGCCGTAGAGGCGCGCGGTGATCTCGGTGCCCACCGAGGGGAACAGGTCGTGGCGCGAGGTCTGCTGGTCGATCTCGTGCACCGCGGCCACGAGCCGCCCGTCGCGGTCGGCGCCGAGGCGCACGCGGTGCCGGCCCGCGGGGCGGAAGCTCGCGTTGTGGAACAGCTGCGCGCGCGTCATCACGAGCTTGACCGGACGGCCGAGCCGGCGCGCCGCGAGCGCGACCAGCGCGGTGTGCGACTGCAGCGAGTTCTTCTGGCCGAAGCCGCCGCCGAGCGTGGGCGAGAGCACGCGCACCTGCGCCGGCGGGATGCCGAGCTGCTTCGCGAGGCCGTGGCGCACGCCCTCGGCGTTCTGCGTCGGCTCGTGCACGGTCAGCACGCCGTCCTGCCACTCGGCCACGGTGGCGATGATCTCCATCGGGTTCTGGTGCTGCGGCGGCAGTTCGTAGCGCAGGTCCACGTCGACCGCGGCGCCCGCGAGCGCGGCCTCCGGGTCGCCGGCGCGGCGGTCGGCGAACATCGGCTGCGGCAGCACCTCGGCCTGCGCCAGCGGCTCGGCGCCGGGCGCGTCGAGGGTGGCCACGAAGGGGGCGGCCTCGTACGCCACCTCCACCCGCGCAGCCGCCTCGCGCGCGGCCTCGAGCGTGTCGGCCACGACCATCGCGACCGTCTGGCCGCGGTAGGCGACCTCCGCGCCGCGCAGCGGATAGAAGCTCTGGAAGCCGAAGCCGCCCGCCATCAGGAAGCCGCCGCCGTCGAAGGCACCGGCGTTGTCGTGCGTGAGCACGGCGCGCACGCCGCGCACGCGCTCCGCGGCCGCGGTGTCGATGCGCGCGATGCGGCCGCGCGCGATGCGCGAGGACACGAGCGCCGCATGCAGCATGCCGGGTCGCACGTCGTCGGCCGCGTAGCGCGTGGCGCCGCGCACCTTGTCGCGCGCGTCGACGCGCTCGGCGCCGGGGCGCGGCCTGCGCGCCGCCGTGGGGGTCGAGGTGGCCATCGGTTCAGCTCCTGTCCTTGGCGATCATGAGGGCGTCGGTCACGGTCTCGATGCCGAGCGCGACCTTGAAGGCGTTGTGCGCGAGCGGCCGCGCGTCCTGGAACGCGAGCTCGGCCGCGCGCCGCGCCGCCGCGCGCGTGAGCGGCCGGCCGACCAGGCTGCGCTCGGCCTCGCCCGCGCGCCACGGGCGCGTGGCGACGCCGCCGAGCGCGATGCGCGCATCGGCGACGCGGCCGGCCTGCAGGTGCAGCGCCACCGCGGCGGAGGCGAGCGCGAAGGCATAGGACTCGCGGTCGCGGATCTTGTGATACGTGGAGGCGCGGCCGACCGGGCCGCGCGGCACGCGGATGCGCACGATCAGCTCGTCGTCGGCGAGCACCGTCTCCAGGTGCGGCGTGCTGCCCGGCGCGCGGTGCAGCTCGCGCACCGGCACCGCGCGCTCGCCGCGCGGGCTCAGCGTGTCGACCACCGCATCGAGCGCGCTCAGCGCGACCGCCATGTCGCCGGGATAGACCGCGACGCAGGCTTCGCTGCCGCCGAGCACCGCATGGCCGCGGTCGAGCCCCCCGAGCGCCGCGCAGCCGCTGCCCGGCACGCGCTTGTTGCAGGCGAACTCGCCGCCGCCGCGGAAATAGGCGCAGCGCGTGCGCTGCAGCAGGTTGCCGCCCACGGTCGCCATGTTGCGCAACTGCTGCGACGCGGCCTTCCAGAGCGACTCGGCCAGCACCGGGAACTCGCGCTGCACGACCGGGTGCTCGGCCACCTCGCTCATCGGCGCGAGCGCGCCGATCCGCAGTTCGCCGCGGCGGCCCGCATCGATGCCGCGCAGGCCGTCGATGCGCGTGATGTCGATCACCGTCGCGGGCGCTTCGACGCCGAGCTTCATGAGGTCGAACAGCGTGGTGCCGCCCGCGAAGTAGCGCGCCCCGGGGCTGTGGCGGCCGTGCAGCGCGATCGCTTCGGCGGCGTCGCGCGGCCTCAGGTAGGCGAAGTCACGCATGGCGGCGGCCCTCCGCGCGCAGCATCCGCGGCGCGGCCTCGCGGATCGCCTCGAGGATGCCCGCATAGGCGCCGCAGCGGCACAGGTTGCCGCTCATGTACTCGCGGATCTGCGCCTCGCTCGTGGCATGGCCCTCGCGCACGCAGGCGATCGCGGCCATCACCTGGCCCGGCGTGCAGTAGCCGCACTGCAGCGCATCGTGGTCGATGAAGGCCTGCTGCATCGGATGCAGCGTGCCGTCGGCCGCGGCGATGCCCTCGATCGTGGTGACGGCGCAGCCGTCGGTCTTGACCGCGAGCGTGAGGCAGGACGCGACGCGGCGGCCGTCGACGTGCACGGTGCAGGCGCCGCACTGGCCGTGGTCGCAGCCCTTCTTGGCGCCGGTCAGGCCCAGTTGCTCGCGCAGCATGTCGAGCAGCGAGGTGCGCGGCTGCAGCCGCAGCAGGTGCGCCTGGCCGTTGACCGTCACCTGCGTGGGCTGGCTGCCTTCGTGCGGGCCTTCAGGCGCGGGCTGGTCTGCGGCGCCGGCGCCGCAGGCGGCCGCGGCGCCGACGCCGGCGGCCGTGGCCCTCATGAAGGTGCGGCGGCGCAGCGGCGGCACGCGGCGGCCCTCGCCGCCGGGGAGCGCGTT
>CBHTTS010000219.1:0-9336 GCA_966095775.1 uncultured Variovorax sp.
CACGTCGTAGCCCAGCTCCTTGAGCGTGGGCGTGTCCTTGAAGCGCGGCGTGCGCGCCTCGCCCCAGGTCGCGAGCAGGCGCAGCTTGCCGGCCTCGACGTGCGGCGCCCAGGAGCCGCTGTCGGCCAGCACGTCGACCTGCTCGCCGAGCACGTCCTGCAGCGCGGCGGCGCCGCCCTTGTAGGCGATGGCGTTGAACTTCACGCCCGCGACCTGCGCGAACTGCTCCATGCCCACGTGGGTCGCGCCGCCGATGCCCGCATGCGCATAGCTGATCGCGCCGGGCCGGGCCTTGGCCTGCGCCACGAGATCGCGCAGCGTCTTGAAGGGCGAGTTCGCGGGCACTGCGAGGCCGAAGGTCTGGCCCGAGGTGCGCGCGATGAAGCTCAGGTCCTTGAGCGGGTCGATCTGCACCGTGCCGATCTGCGCGAAGCGCGTCACCGAGATCGGGATCTGGCCGATGGTGTAGCCGTCGGGCCGCGCCGCGGCCAGCGCCTTGGTGCCGATCATGCCCGAGGCGCCCGCGCGGTTCTCGACCGCGATCGGCTGGCCCAGCTCGCGCGCCGCGACCTGGCAGATCGCGCGCATCGAGCGGTCGGCGGTGCCCCCGGCGGGCCAGGGGCAGATGAAGGTGATCGGGCGGTCCGGATAGTTCGCGGCCGAGGCACGGCCCGCAGCGGCGAGCGCGGCGGCGCCGAGGCCGCCCAGCACCAGGCGGCGCCGCTGAAGAGAGCGATCGATCATGTCTTTGTCTCCGACGTTCGTTGTTCGAAAGAAAGTGCAGCGCGATTCTTCCGCGGACCATCATTGCAATCCAATGAAATAGCGGACTCGCTTCATGTCATGATGGTTATGTATGAGCCAGATCGACCGCGTCCTGCGTTCCAACCTCAAGCTGCGCCACCTGCAGATGCTCGTCGCGCTCGACCAGTTCCGCCACCTGGGCCGCGCGGCCGAGTTCCTCTCGGTCACGCAGCCCGCGGTGTCGAAGTCGCTCGCCGAGATCGAGCGCATGTTCGGCCTTGCGCTGTTCGAGCGCTCCACGCGCGGCACCGAGCCCACGCCCTACGGCGAAAGCGTGGTGCGCTTCGCGCGCTCGGTGCTCGCCGACTACGACCGCACGCGCGACGAGATCGCCGCGGTCGCGAGCGGCGCCGCCGGCCGCACCAGCGTGGGCGCGATGGTGGTGGCCACGCCGGTGCTGCTCGCGCGCGCGGTCGAGATGCTCAAGGCGCGCTCCTCGCAGACCACGGTGCTGGTCGAGGAGGGCGATCTCACGCGCCTGCTGCCCCGGCTGCGCCTCGGCGAGCTCGACCTCTTCGTCGGCCGCCTCGAGCCCGGCTACGCGGCGCCCGACCTGGAGACCGAGGCGCTGCTCGCCGAGCCGATGGTGGCGGTGGTGCGGCCCGGCCATGCGCTCGCGGCGAAGCGCCGCCTCGACTTCGCGGGGCTCGCGAAGGAGCGCTGCGTGATGCCGCCGCCCTGGGCGTCGCTGCGCGTCAAGCTCGACCAGATGTTCTTCCGCGACGGCGTGCATCCGCCGGCCGACATCATCGAGTCGGCGTCCTTCCTCGCGCAGGTCAGCTTCGTGCAGCAGCGCGACGCGGTCGCGTTCATGGCGCGCTCGGTCGCGCGCCATTTCGAGCGCCAGGGCATGCTCAAGGTGCTGCCGCTCGCGGTGCCCATCGAGCTGCCGCCCGTGGGCCTGATCACGCTGCGCGGACGGCGCCGGACGCCGAGCACGCAGCAGCTCGTCGACTGCCTGCGCCGCGCGTCCCGTCTCAAACCCTGAGCGCTGCTCAACGGCCCTGCGCGTTGCCGGCCGTGGGTTCGGCCGGCCGCGAGCCGGCGGGACCGCTGCCGCTCTCGGGCGGCGTGCTGCCGCCGGCGGCGCCGCCCGCGGGAGCGCCCGGCGTGCCCTGCGGCGTGACCTGCGGTGCGCTCTGCACCGGCGTGTCGGGCTTGAGCGGCCCTTCCTCGCGCGTCTGGATCAGCAGGTTGTAGAGCAGCGCGAGCAGCAGCACGGTGATCGCCGCGCCGATGCCCCAGCGGAATGCGCGCCGGTTGTCGCGCTCGTCGCGCTTCGCTTGTTCGGCCTTCATCATCGTCGGTTCACCCCTTCGGTTCGATGCGTCGACGCTGCGCCCGCAGGCGGGCCCGCAATGTCGGACAGCGGCTCGGCCGCCTGGCGATGCGTGCCTACGCGGCGCTGCTCCCCGTCGCACGCGCGGGCGCCGCGGGCGCGTCCAAGCTGCGGGCATGCAGTCACAAGACCATGATGAAGACGACGCTTCCGGCGCGGGCCGCTCCTGCGCCGCGCCGCGGGCCCGCTCGGCGCTGCGCACCGGGCTGATCGCGGGCGCCTTCGCGAGCGTGGCCTCGACGATCGCGCTCTCGTTCTTCGGGCGCCGCGAGGCGGGCAGTTCGAGCGCGCCGACGAACGCGATCAGCCACTGGGTCTGGAACCGGCGGGCGCTGTTCCGCAAGTCGCCCTCGCTGCGCCACACGGTGCTCGGCTATGCCATCCACCACGGCTCCGCGACCTTCTGGGCCGTGCTCTATGCCTGGCTCCATGCCAACCGCCGGCCCGCGCAGTCGGTGCCGGCCGCGCTCTCGGGCGCGGGCGTCGCAGCGGCCACCGCGTGCGCGGTCGACTATCTCGCGACGCCGCGGCGGCTGCGTCCGGGCTTCGAGCACCATCTGTCGCGCACCGCCATGGCCGCGGTCTACGCGAGCTTCGCGGTCGGCCTGGCGCTCGGCTGCGCGGTGGCGAACCGCGCGCCGCGGCCTTGAGGCCGCGCGGCGCCACGGCGGGAGGGGCGGCGCGATGCGTGTGGTGATCGTCGGCGCCTCGGGCTTCCTCGGCCGCGCCTTCGCGGCGGCCTTCGCCGCGCGCGGCGCCGAGCTGCTGTGCACCGCGCGCGACCCCGAAGGCGGGCGCGCCGAGGCCGGCTGGCCGCAGTCGCGCGCCGCATGGATCGCGGCCGACCTGATGCAGGTGCCGCCCGCCGCCTTCTGGCTGGCGCACCTGCGCCCCGGCGACGTGGTCGTCAATGCCGCGGGCGTGCTGCGCGAGCCGCGCGCGGGCGGCTTCGACGCGATCCACCACCGCGCGCCGGCGCAGCTGTTCGACGCCTGCGACGCCGTGGGTGCGGCGCTGGTGATCCAGGTCTCGGCGCTCGGCGCCGCGGTGGACGCCGCGAGCGCCTACCACCGCAGCAAGGGCGAGGCCGACGCCCATCTGCGGCGGTGCCGCACCGCCTCGGTGATCGTGCAGCCCTCGCTGGTCTGGGGCGAGGAGGGCGCGAGCGCGCGGCTGTTCGCGGCGCTGGCCGTGCTGCCGCTGCTCGCGCTGCCCGGCGGCGGACGCCAGGCGCTGCAGCCGGTGCATCTGGACGATGTGGTCGACGGCGTGCTCGCGCTCGCCGAGGCGCGGCCCGCGCGCAGCCGCACCATCGCCTTCGTCGGCCCCGAGCCCGTGCGCTTCGCGGACTACCTCGCCGACCTGCGCCGCCAGCTCGGCTACCGGCACGCGGCCCGCGTGCTGCCGCTGCCCGAGCCGCTGTTCCGCCTCGGCGCGCGGCTCGCCGGGCGGTCGCGCGCGAGCTTCCTCGACGCCGAGACCGCCGACATGCTGCTGCGCGGCAATGCCGCGCCCGCGGACGAATTCGCGCACTGGCTGGGCCGCGCGCCGCGCTCGCACCGCGGCTTCGTGGCGCCGGCGCGGGCCGGGGCCGCGCGGCGCGCCGCCTGGCTCGCCATCCTGCTGCCGCTCGTGCGCCTCGCGGTGGCGCTGGTCTGGATCTGGACCTTCGTGGTCTCGATCGGCCTCTACCCGCGCGACCAGAGCCTCGCGCTGCTCGCGCGCGTGGGCGCCGAGGGCGCGCTCGCGACCTGGCTTCTGAACGGCGCCGCGGTGTTCGACCTCGCGCTCGGCATCGGCACGCTGGCGCTCGCGCCGGCCTGGCGCGCGCGGCTGCTCTGGCCGCTGCAGCTCGCGCTGATGGCCTTCTACACCGCGGCGATCAGCTGGGCCATGCCCGAGTTCTGGCTGCATCCCTTCGGGCCGCTGTCGAAGAACCTGCCCATGGCCGCGGCGATCGGGCTGCTCTGGGCCATGGAACCGCCGGCCCGGACCCGGCGAACGGAGATGCCGAGATGGAATACCTGATCCTGAAATACCTGCACGTGCTGTCGTCGACGCTGCTGTTCGGCACCGGCATCGGCTCCGCCTTCTACCTGCTGGCGACCACGCTGTCGCGCGACGTGCGCGCGATCGCGGTGGTGGCGCGCATGGTGGTGCGCGCCGACTGGCTGTTCACCGCCACCACCGCGGTGCTGCAGCCCCTGACGGGCTTCATGCTCGTGCACCGGCTCGGGCTGCCGCTCGCCACGCCCTGGGTCGAGGCCTCGCTGGTCTGCTATGCGCTCGCGATCGCCTGCTGGCTGCCGGTGGTCTGGCTGCAGATGCGGCTGCGCGACCTGGCCGCCGAGGCCGCGCGCGACGGCACCGCGCTGCCCGCGCGCTACTGGCGGCTCTTCGGCTGGTGGGTGGGGCTCGGCGTGCCGGCCTTCTTCCTCTTCCTCGCGCTGTTCTGGCTGATGATCGCCAAGCCGGCGCTGGGCGGTTGAGCACGGGGCCCTAGGCCGCGGCGCGGGCCTGCTCGATGATGCGCCGCACCGCGAGCGAGAGCGCGCAGAGGTAGCGCGCGTCGGCCGAGAGCGAGCGGCTCATCGCGGCCACCAGTTCCTCGAAGTCGTTCTCCGACGCGCCGTCCTCGACGTCGCCGCTCTCGCGCTCGCGCGCCAGCGCGTCGCCGACGCGGCGCTGCACCTGCACGTAGTCGGCGCGCAGGAGCACGCTGCGCGCCAGCAGCACGTCGAGGTTCAGCAGGTCCAGTGCGGTCATGTCTCTGTGCCTTTCCTGTTCTTGCCGCGGTGTCAACCGAGGGCGGTGTCCAGCACCATCATCACGACGAAGCCGACCATCAGGCCGCCGGTCGCGAACGCCTCGTGGCCCTGCCGGTGCGATTCGGGAATGATCTCGTGGCTGATGACGAACAGCATCGCGCCCGCCGCGAGCGCCAGGCCCCAGGGCAGCAGGCTGGCCGTCAGCGTCACGACCGTGGCGCCGAGCACCGCCATCGCGGGCTCGACCAGGCCCGAGGCCACGCCCAGCCCCGCCGACAGCAGCCGGCCGTAGCCCACGCCGCGCAGCGCGAGCGCCACCACCATGCCCTCGGGCACGTCCTGGATCGAGATGCCCGTGGCGAGCGCGGTCGCGGCGACGGGGTCGGAGCCCGCGAAGGCCACGCCGATCGCCAGGCCCTCGGGCAGGTTGTGCAGCGCGATCGCGAGCACGAACAGCCACACGCGCTTGAGCTTGACCGCCCTCGGCCCTTCGTGTCCCTTGACGAAATGCTCGTGCGGCACCAGCCGGTCGATCGCGAGCAGCAGCGCGGCGCCCAGCAGCACGCCCGCGCCGACGATGCCGCCCGACCCCCACGGACCGAAGCCGCGCGCGCCCGCGGCCTCGAGCGCCGGGATCACGAGCGAGAACGAGGTGGCCGCGAGCATCACGCCCGCGCCGAAGCCGAGCATGCTGTCGAAGCTGCGCTGCGAGAACTGGTGCGACAGCAGCACCGGCAGCGTGCCGAGCGCGGTCGCGAGCGCGGCCAGGCTGCCGCCGAGCAGCGCGCCGCGCACGCGGGCGTCGCCCGCCGCCACCGCCTCGAAGGCCTGCAGCGCGAGCAGCGCCAGGCCGGTCACGACGATGCCGAAGCCGATCATCAGGCGCCAGGAGCGGCGGCGTGCGGTGCGAGCGAACAGCAATTCGAGAGTCGTCATTCGGCTGGATCGGAAGGAAGCGTTGCCCGCGAAAAAGGAGCGGCGACCATCACGGCCGCCGCCCAACTCGCACCCACGAGAAACAACCAGGTTGTCGAGCCGGTGTTGATTCACCCTGCGGGCAAGATTCGGCGGGCGGCGCGCGGTGGCGCGTAGGAGCGTTTCGCGTGTGATGCGCGCGCGCAGACTACATGCGGCGCCGCGCGGCCCGGACCCTGAACGCTTTGGTTCGCACGCATGCAGGCGCTGCCGCACGAAGCGCTGCAAGCCTTGCCGGTCGGTGCGCTCAGCCTTGCGACAGCAGGCGGTCCAGGGCCCGCGCGTAGCGCTCGGCCTCGCGTTCGAGGCGCGCCTTGTCGTCGCCCGCGGGCGCATCGTCGGCCGCGAGGCGGAAGTGGCCGAGCTGGAAGCCGAGGTAGGCCGGCGCGTAGAAGGCCAGCAGTCCGGCATCGATCGCGCAGCCGCGGCGCGCGAGGCCCTCGACCAGTCCGCCGAGCTCGGGCCCGGACAGCGCGAACTCGCAGGCCGCGCCCGCCACGTCCCAGGCCGGGTCCTGGCAGCCGACCAGGTCGTGGCCCGCGTGATGGTCCACCGCGTCGGTCTTGAGCAGCCGCGCGCCGGCCGCGAGCCATTCCCAGGCCTGCATGCGGTTGTCGGTGTGCACCGGCCGCACGCGCGGCTGCAGCCGCGCCGCGCCGCGGCCGTGGCGTTCCCATGCGCGCGCGAACGCGCCGCCCAGCGCCTCGGTCGCGTTGTGCCGGCCGGCCTCGTGCAGCGCCTGCAGCGGGGCGCCGCCTTCGCCGGGCGCGGCGAAGCGGTGCGCGCGGAAGGCGATGTAGTCGGCGAGGCGCGCGAGCAGCCGCGCGCGCAGCGCCGCGTCGCCGAGCCGGTCGCGCGCGAGCGGCGCCATCCGCGCCTCCCAGCGTTCGACGAGGAAGCCGTGGCAGCTGCCCGCCACCTCGGGGCTGAAGCCCGCGGTCGCGAGCGCACGCGCGCCAACGATGCGCCGCCGCGCCGCCGCGCCGAGGCCGGCGAACTTCACGAGCCAGGTGCCGCTGGCGCTGCGCGCGAGGAACTTGCGCCGTTCCTGCCAGGGATGCGCGGGCAGGTCCGCGGCATCGTGCGCGGCGCGCCAGCCGCCGCCCGTGATCTCCTCGAGCGGCGCGTGCAGCGGCCCGACGATCCCCTCGACCCAGGCCTGGAGCCGCTGCGCGGGCAGCGGCGCGTGCAGGATCAGCTCGTCGAAGCCCACGACGTGCGAGGCGCTCCCGGCCCAGAGCGCGCGCGTCGCCCCGCCCGCCTGCGCGCCGGGCCCCCGGCCGTGGCCCGGAAACAGATGGATGTGCCGCGGCGGCACGCCCTCGGCGCGGAGCTGCCGCACCACCCCGGCCACCGACGAACCCGACAGGCCCGGTCCCTCGTCGACCACCGCATGCTGCGCGCCCGCGAGCGAGAGCGCGCCGCCGGCCCAGGCCACGCGCCGGTCGAACGGATGGCCGACCGGACGCAGGGTCAGCGGCGCCGCGTCGCCGAGCGCCGCCGCGACCATCGCCGCGAGGCCGGTGCCGATGCTGCGCAGCCCGATCACGCGCCAGCGCGCGCCGGCGCGAAGCCGCGCGGCGGCCGCGAAGAAGGCCTCGGGGTAGAGCGCATAGAAGGCATAGCCCTCGGGCTGCTTCACGTCGATCTCGATGTCGGGCAGTTGCGGCGCGACCGCATCGAGCACCGCCGCCGCCGCGTCGTCGCTGCCGGCCGCGAAGCCGGCCTGCCACGAGCGCGCGCAGGGCGCGGCGATCGCGCACGCGAGCCGCATCGCCGCCTCGGCCTCGGGCCGGCGTGCATCGCAGCGGCCCGCGGCCGCGAAGCCCGCATCGGCGATGCCCTGCGCGAGCTCGCCGGCCTCGATCAGCGCTTCGACCAGCAGCGCGTGCCGCGCGAGGCCCGGCGGCGCCGCGCGCGCCTGCACGAGCTGCGCGCGCAGGCGCGCGAGCTTGTGCGCGACGGCTTCGCGCCGCGTGGCGTCGCCATAGACGAGCATCAGCCGGCGTGGAGGTGGCGGTAGGCGATCGCCTGGAAGGCATCGAACGCGGGCACCTCCCAGGCCGCGCCGCGCTGCGCGCGATGGCGCGCGAGCCATCCGCTCCAGCATGCGAACTGCGCGGGCGAGGGCGAGACCAGCGCGCGGCGCTGCTTCATGCGCTCGAGCGCATCGAGCGGCGCCGCGCCGCGCGAGACCATCACGCACAGCGCGAGCGTGGCCGAGCGGCCGATGCCGTGCTCGCAATGGATCAGCAGCCGCTCGCCGCGATCGAGCGACGCGTTGGCGAACAGCACGCCGCGGTCGAGCTGCGCCGCATCGACGCCGCACATGTCCTCGGTCGGCAGGTGCAGCAGCGTGATGCCGTGGCGCCGCAGCAGCGCCTCGTCGTCCTTGTCCTCCTCGCGCAGGTCGATCACCGAGCGGATGCGGTGCGCGCGCGCGAGCTCCTCGGCACGTTCGGAAGGAAAGCGCCCGCCGACGGCGAGCTGGTCCGTGATCCAGTTGAAGGTGGGTGTCCAGGTCGTCATCTTCGTTGCGCAGTGTGGGCAATCGGCATGCCCGTGGCAATCCCTCGTGCGTTCGCGTGTGGCGGCATGGCCGCTCATCAATGGGGTCCGCCGCGCACGAAGGCGCTGTCCTGTTCCTTCCCCGAAAAATTTCTGCTAGGTTTTTTCAAGTCGCTGACATCGAACACAACCAGGCACGCGCCTCCATTCCTTCATGAAAATCTCAGTCCTCGGTACCGGCTATGTGGGCCTTGTCACGGGCAGCTGCCTCGCGGAGATCGGCAACGAAGTCGTCTGCTTCGACGTCGACGAACGCAAGGTCGACATCCTCCGCTCGGGCGGCGTGCCGATCCACGAGGAGGGGCTGCCGCAGCTGATCGAGCGCAACGTGCGCACGGGCCGGCTCGACTTCACGACCGACGTGGCGCGCGCGGTGCACCACGGCGACCTGGTCTTCATCGCGGCGGGCACGCCGCCGGGCGAGGACGGCAGCGCCGACCTGCAGTACGTGCTCGCCGCGGGCCGCAGCGTCGGGCGCCACATGCAGGGCTTCAAGGTGGTGGTGGAGAAGTCCACCGTGCCGGTGGGCACCGCGGGCAGGCTGCGCGCGGCGATCGAGGAGGAGCTCTCGGCGCGGCGCGCGAGCGGCGACCCGGCGGCCGGCAGCAGCCTGCAGGGCATCCCGGTGGCGATCGTCTCGAACCCGGAGTTCCTCAAGGAGGGCGCGGCCGTCGACGACTTCATGCGACCCGACCGCATCGTGATCGGCACCGAGCCCGGCGAGGCGGGGCGGCAGGCGCGCGAGATCATGACGCGGCTCTATGCGCCGTTCAACCGCCAGCGCGACCGCATGATCCACATGGACGTGAAGGCGGCCGAGTTCACCAAGTACGCCGCCAACGCGATGCTCGCCACGCGCATCAGCTTCATGAACGAGCTCGC
>CBHTTS010000220.1:0-9296 GCA_966095775.1 uncultured Variovorax sp.
AGCAGGTGCACTTCATCGGCAAGGACATCATCACCTTCCACACCCTGTTCTGGCCCGCGATGCTGCATTTCAGCGGCCGCAAGGCGCCCGACGCGGTGTACGTGCACGGCCACCTCACGGTCAGCGGCGAGAAGATGAGCAAGAGCCGCGGCACCGGCATCGATCCACTGCGCTACCTCTCGCTCGGGCTCGACCCCGAGTGGCTGCGCTACTACATCGCGGCCAAGCTCAACGGCCGCAACGAGGACATCGACTTCAATCCCGAGGACTTCGTCGCGCGCGTCAACAGCGACCTCGTGGGCAAGTACATCAACATCGCGAGCCGCGCGGCCGGCTTCATCGGCAAGCGCTTCGGCGGCCGGCTCGGCGAGATCTCGGCCGACGGCGACGCGCTGCTGTTCGCGCTGCGCGACGCGGCGGCCCAGCTGCATTCGCTCTACGACGGCCGCGACTATGCGCGCGCACTGCGCGAGGTGATGGCGCTGGCCGACAAGGTCAACGAGTACGTGGACCAGAACAAGCCCTGGGAGCTGGCCAAGAAGGAAGGCCAGGAGGCGCGGCTGCACGACGTGTGCACGGTCTGCATCGAGGCCTTCCGGCTGCTGACGCTCTACCTCAAGCCGGTGCTGCCGGCGCTCGCGACCAAGGTCGAGACCTTCCTCGGCATCGCGCCGCTGGCCTGGGCGGACGCCGCGAAGCCGCTGGCCCCGGGCCACGCGATCGGCGAGTACAAGCACCTGATGCAGCGCGCCGACGCGAAGCAGGTCGACCAGCTGTTCGACGCGCCCGAGCCGGCTGCGCCCGCGGCCCCGGCCGCCGATGCCCAGGCGCTGCCGGGCGGCGAGGCGCTCGCGCCCACCATCACCATCGACGATTTCGCGAAGATCGACCTGCGCATCGCGAAGATCGTGGCCTGCGAGAAGGTCGAAGGCTCGACCAAGCTGCTGCGGCTCACACTGGATGCGGGAGAAGGCCGCACCCGCAACGTGTTCAGCGGCATCGCCTCGGCCTACCAGCCCGAGCAGCTCGTGGGCAAGCTCACGGTGCTGGTCGCCAACCTCGCGCCGCGCAAGATGAAGTTCGGCGTCAGCGAGGGCATGGTGCTGGCCGCGAGCCACGCCGACGAGAAGGCCCAGCCGGGCATCCACGTGCTCGAGCCCTGGCCGGGCGCGACGCCCGGCATGCGGGTTCGCTGAGAAGAACGGACAGCCGCTAGTCGAATCTGTTGTTCAGCACGAGGTCGGCAAAGACCTTGCCGCCCAGCGAGATGTGGTCGCGCATCGCCTCGGCGGCGGCGTCCGGGTCGCCCTTCAGGATGCACGCCACCACCCGTTCGTGCTCCCGCTGTGAAGCGGCGAGCCGGCCGGGTTTCTCGAACATCCGGCCTCGGTAGGCCGAAATGCGCAGCCGCACCGCCTGCGCCTGCTCCACGATGAAGGGGTTGCCGCTGGCACGATAGATCACCTCGTGCAGGGCTGCGTTGGCGCGCTGGTAGGCCTCGGCGTCCTCGGCCCGCGCCTCTGCGGCGGTGGCGGCCAGGGCGCGCTGCAGCTCCTCGCGCAAGGCCGGGCCGATGCGCAGCGCGGCCAGCCGCGCCAGCACGCCTTCCAGTTCCCCGAGCGCTTCCATCATCGCCACGAGTTCGCTCGCGCGCAGCTGGCGCACGTAGATGCCGGTACGCGGAACGATCTCGACCAGTCCGCGCGCACTCAGCAGCAGCAGGGCTTCGCGCACCGGCGTGCGCGAGGTGTTGAAGCTCGCGGCCAGCGCCTTCTCGTCGATGGCCATGCCGGGCGACAGCACGCCGGCCAGGATGTCCTGTTCGAGCCGGGCGCGGATGCGGTGCGGCAGGCCGGCGGTGTCGAGGGTTTTCGCGGGTTGCATGGGGAGCTGGATATTAGTCAAACTTGTAGATATATCAACTCGCTCATTTGGTACATCAATGTCGCCCACGCTTGCCGTCGAAGGCCCAGTCGCCCGTATCACGCTGCGTCGCCCCGAGGCCGCGAACAAGCTCACGCCCGACGACCTTCCCGTGCTGATCGACCATGTGCAAACGGTCAATCGGAGGCCCGAGGTGCTGGTGCTGGTCCTTGGCGCGGAGGGCAGGCACTTCTGCAGCGGATTTGATATATCAGAAGTGGCCGCACGGAGCCAGAGCGAGGGGCGCAGCTTCGGCGAAATGGTGGACGTGTTCGAAAACTGTCGGGCGGTGACGATCGCGGCCGTGCACGGCGGCGTCTACGGCGGCGCGACCGATCTCGTGCTGGCCTGCGACTTCCGTGTGGGCGTCCGGGCCGCCGAGATGTTCATGCCGGCGGCACGGCTCGGCCTGCACTACTACCAGAGCGGCATGGAACGCTACGTCTCGCGGCTGGGGCTGGACATGGCGAAGCGGCTGTTCCTCACCGCCGAGCGGCTCGACGGCACCGCCATGCGCGACTGCGGCTTCCTCACCCACCTGGTGGACGAGGCGGCGGCGCTCGATGCCGAGGTGCAGAGCCTGTGCACCACGCTCGCCGGCATGGCGCCGCTCGCGCTGCTCGGCATGAAGAAGCACCTGAACCAGATCGCCCGCGGCACCGCCGATGCCGCCTCGATCCGGCACGAAGTGCAACGAACCGTGGCGTCCGAGGACCTCGCCGAAGGCGGGCGCGCCTGGCGCGAGAAGCGCAAGCCGGTGTTCCACGGCCGCTGAAGACGCCCCCCTTTGCGACAGAACACAAGGAGACAACGCATGAAGAAAATGTTCGGAGCCCTCTCCCTCGCCGCGACAGCCCTGCTGTCTGCGGCCGGCGCGCTGGCCGAGACCTATCCGGCGCGGCCGATCACGCTGGTGGTGGGCTTTCCTGCGGGCGGCGGCGCGGACACCGTGGCACGCATCGTCGGCGACAAGATGAGCAAGTTGCTCGGCCAGCCGATCGTCATCGACAACCGGCCGGGCGCGGGCACGACCATCGCATCCGACCAGGTCGCGCGCGCCGCGCCCGACGGCTACACCCTGCTGCTGGGCAGCGCCAGCCTCTACGGCAGCGACAAGCTGCTCTACAAGAGCGTGAAGTACGACGGCGCGAAGAGCTTCGTGCCGATCTCGCGCTGGAGCTCCGCGCCGATGCTGCTGGCCGTCCACAAGGACCTGAGCGCCAGGACCGTGCAGGCGCTGATCGCCGAGGCGCGGCAGCACCCCGGCAAGCTCGCGTACTCGTCGTCGGGCACCGGCGTTGTGACGCACCTGGCGGGCCTGTCGTTCGAAAAGGCGGCCGGCGTGCAGATGCTGCACGTGCCGTACAAGGGTGGCGCCGCATCGGTCCAGGCGCTGGCGGCGGGCGACGTGCAGCTCACCTTCGGTACCCCGCCCTCGGTGCTGCCGATGGCGCAGGGCCAGAAGCTGCGCGTGCTGGCCGTCACCTCGGGCCAGCGCTCGCCGCTGTTTCCCGACGTGCCCAGCGTCGCCGAAGCCGGCGTGAAGGGCTACGACTACACCTTCTGGTTCGGCCTCTTCGGTCCGGCCGGCCTGCCTGGCGAGGTGGCGCAGAAGCTGTTCGACGCGAGCGTGGCGGCGCTGAACGACCCCGAGGTCAAGGCGCGGCTGGAGAAATCGGGCAACGAGTCGGCCCCCTCGGCATCGCTCGCCGAATTCCGCGCCTGGGCCACGGCCGAAGGCGCGAAGTCGAAGGAACTCACGGCGCGCTCCGGCGCGAGCGTGGAATGACGCAGGACGCTCCCCTGCCGGCGGCCGGTCCACTGCAGGGCTTCACCGTCGTCGACCTGACGCGCGTGCTCGCCGGCCCGTACTGCACGCTGCTGCTCGCCGACCTGGGTGCGCGCGTGATCAAGGTGGAGCAGCCAGGCCTGGGCGACGACGCGCGACAGATCGGACCGTTCGTGGACGGCGACTCGGCCTATTTCATGTCGGTCAACCGCAACAAGGAGTCGATCGCGCTGGACCTGAAGGCGCCCGCCGACCGGGCGGTCTTCGAGCAGTTGCTGGCCACGGCCGACGTGCTGGTCGAGAACTTTCGGCCCGGCACGATGGAGAAGCTGGGCTACGACTGGCCCACGCTGCATGCGCTCTTCCCCCGGCTCGTGTTCACCTCCGTCTCCGGCTTCGGCCAGACCGGGCCGTACAGCCGCCGGCCCGCCTACGACATGGTGGTGCAGGCGATGGGCGGCATCATGAGCCTCACCGGCCAGCCGGACGGGCCGCCGACGCGCGTCGGCGTGTCGATCGGCGACCTCGGCGCCGGCCTGTACGCCGCCATCGGCACGCAGGCAGCGCTGCTGCAGCGCGCCCGCACGGGCAGGGGCGACCGGGTCGACGTGGCGATGCTCGACTGCCAGGTCGCGCTGCTCGAGAACGCGATCTCGCGCATGGAGGCCGAAGGCCGGGCGCCGGGCCCGATCGGTTCGCGCCATCCGTCGATCACGCCCTTCGACGTGTTCCGTGCCGCGGACGGCTGGTTCGTGATCGCGGTCGGCAACGACGCGCTGTTCCGGCGCCTGTGCACGGCGCTCGACATGCCCGCGCTCGCCGACGACGCCCGCTTCGCGACCAACCCGGCACGCTGCCGGCACCACGAGGCGCTGAAGCAGCTGCTCGAGGCCCGCCTCGCCAGCGCCGATTGCGCGCACTGGCAGTCGCTGCTGATGCAGCACGACATACCGACGGGCGACTACAACGACGTGGCCGCCGTGGTGAACGATCCGCAGGTGCAGGCGCGCGAGATGCTGGTGCAGGTGCGCACGCGGGAAGGCCAGCCGCTCACGGTGGCAGGCAACCCGGTGCACGTGGGCGGGCACCGCACGCAGGTGCGGCGCCAGCCGCCACGCCTGGACCAGGACCGCGCGGCCATCCTCGCGGCGCTGGCGCGGGACCCGAACGGCACCGGCGCGCCGGGTGCAGAATCCGGGCATGGCACGCAATGACCACCGCCGCTCCTTCCTGCTTTCCGCGCTCGGCCTGGCGAGTGCACTGCTGCTCGGCGGCTGCGCGGTCGTGACCGTCGCGAGCACGGCCGTGAGCGTGGGTGCCGGCGCGGTCGGCCTGGCCGCGGACGCGGCGATCGGCACGGCGCGCATCACCGGCAAGGCGGTCGGCGCGGCGGCCGATGCGGTGATTCCCGACAGCGACGAGTAGCCGCGCGCGGGGCGCGCCGCCGTCCGGTACACAATGGGGCGGCATGCGATCGCCCCTGCACCTCACCCGCTTCCGTCCGCGCCTGCTGGACGCGCTGGCGGGCTACGACCGGCAGCGCTTCCTCAAGGACCTGGGCGCGGGCGCCACGGTCGGCATCGTGGCGCTGCCGCTGGCCATGGCCTTCGCGATCGCCTCGGGACTCCCGCCCGAGGCCGGCATCTGGACCGCGATCATCGCGGGCTTCCTGATCTCGCTGCTGGGCGGCTCGGCGGTGCAGATCGGCGGCCCGGCCGGGGCCTTCATCGTGATCGTCTACGGCATCGTCGAGCGCTACGGCGTCGCCAACCTGCTGATCGCCACCGCCTGCGCCGGGGTGCTGCTGTTCCTCGCGGGCCTGTTCGGGCTCGGCCGGCTGGTGCGCTTCGTGCCGCTGTCGATCGTGGTGGGCTTCACCAACGGCATCGCGGTGCTGATCCTGCTGTCGCAGCTCAAGGACCTGCTCGGCCTGCGCATCGAGAAGATGCCGGCCGACGTGTTCTCGCAGCTGCATGCGATGGCGCTGCAGATCGGCACATTCAACCCCTGGGCCTTCGCGCTCGGGCTCGCCTGCGTGGCCGGGCTCATGGTCTGGCCGCTGCTGCTGCACGACGGCTCGGGCCTGGGCCGGACGGTGCTGCGCGTCGCGGGCCGGCTGGCGCGCACGCGGCCGGTGCAGGCGGGAGCGCGGCTGCCCGGGCCGATCGTGGCGCTGGTCACGCTCACGCTGGTGTCCTGGGGCTTCGCGCTGCCGGTCGAGACCATCGGCACGCGCTTCGGCGGCATTCCCGAAGGGCTGCCGGCGTTCGCGCTGCCCGACTTCTCGTGGGAGACCGTGAAGCAGCTCGTCACGCCCACGCTGACGATCGCGCTGCTGGGGGCGATCGAGTCGCTGCTGTGCGCGCGCGTGGCCGACCAGCTGGTCGATCCGCCGCGCCACGATCCGAACCAGGAGCTGATGGCGCAGGGCATCGCCAACGTCGTGACGCCCTTCTTCGGCGGCATGCCGGCCACGGGCACGATCGCGCGCACGGTCACCAACATCCGCTCGGGCGCCACCTCGCCGGTCGCGGGCATGGTGCACGCGCTGACGCTGGCCGCGGTGGTGCTGCTCGCGGCGCCGCTGGCCCGGCACGTGCCGCTCGCGGTGCTGGCCGGCATCCTGGTCTTCGTGGGCCTCAACATGGGCGAATGGCGCGAGTTCACGCCCGGGCAGCTGCGGCACTTCAGCCGCCACTACCGGCTGCTGATGCTCGGCACCTTCTTCCTCACGGTGGTGTTCGACCTGACGGTGGCGGTGCAGGCGGGCATCGTGCTCGCGTGCGCGCTGTTCATCCGGCGCATGAGCGGGCTGTTCAGCGTCGAGCTGGTCACACTGCAGCCGCCGGTGCTGACCTACCGGCTCTACGGCGCGCTGTTCTTCGGCGCGGCCGCCAAGCTCGACGAGGCGGTCCATGCCGCCGAGAGCGCGCCGCGCGGCATGACGCTGGTGCTCGACGCCACGCACCTGATCTACCTCGACGCGACCGGCGTCGACGCGCTGCGCCAGCTGCACCGCGCGGTGCTCGCGCGCGACGGGCTGCTCCGGATCGAATCGCTGCAGCCGCAGCCGCTCGAAGTGATCGTGCGCTCGGGCTTCGCCGACGAGCTCACGAGCGGACGGCCCAGCGCGGACGCCTAGCCGCTCAGGGCGCCTCGGTGCTGCGGTCGGGCGAGGAGCCGCTCCTCACCACGCGCTGGTCGTCGTTGAGCACGGCGGTGAACACCATCGGCGCGTTCGGCGGCTGCACCCAGCGCCATTCCCATTCGTACTCGCGCCGCAGCGCGTAGGGCGTGACCCTGGCGGGCTTGCCGAGCAGCTTGCGCATGTCCTCCATCATCATGCCGGGCCGGACCTTGGCGAAGTTCTCGGGCGTGAGCACCTGGCGCAGCGCGCTCATCTTTCCGTCGGGGTCGATGGTGATCATGTAGTTCTTCTGGCCCTGCGGCTGGCGGTTGTATTCGAACACCCGGCCGCCGGGCGCGTCCCAGATGTTCTCCGGCTCGCCGAAGCGCGCGCGCACGTCGGCCTCGGTCGAGACGCCCTCCTCCAGCTCGCCGATGCGCTGCGGATCGCAGCCCGAAAGTGCGGCCAGCGCCGCCGCCGCGAGCACCGCCGCCGCGCCGATCCGGCGCCCTTGTCCTTGCTTCATGCCATCCCCGGTAAAATTCGCGCTCCAAAGGTCCAGTCTATGTCCATCTTCCGCCGCCCCCACTACACCTCCGAGATCACCAACTTCATCGAGGAGATGAAGGCCAAGAAGCCGACGCTCGAGGCCGAACAGCGTGCCGGCCGCGCGCTGCTCTGGGACAAGCACCTCGACCGCAGCCTGCTCTCCGAATACCAGCAGGCGCGCATCCCCCAGCAGCCCTACGTCTACCAGACCCGCGGCAAGTGATGGCTCGCTGCGGCAACGCCCGTCGCCCGCGCGCCTGACGCTATTCAATTGATAGCGCGCACCCGATGAAGGACAACGAGGAGAACGACACGCTCGTGGCCGAGATGCCCGACGTCGTCGACCAGGTCGCGATCGCCCGCCTCTACGGCGAGCCGCTGTTCGCGATGCCGAAGGACCTGTACATCCCGCCCGAGGCGCTGCAGGTCTTCCTCGAGGCCTTCGAGGGCCCGCTGGACCTGCTGCTCTACCTGATCCGCAAGCAGAACTTCAACATCCTCGACATCCCGATGGCGGCCGTCACCCGCCAGTACCTGGTGTACGTCGAGGAGATCCGCTCGCGCAACCTGGAGCTGGCGGCCGAATACCTGCTGATGGCCGCGATGCTGATCGAGATCAAGTCGCGCATGCTGCTGCCGCCCAAGAAGGTGGCCGACGGCGAGGAGGCCGAGGACCCGCGCGCCGAGCTCGTGCGCCGGCTGCTCGAATACGAGCAGACCAAGCTGCAGGCCGCCGCGATCAGCGCGCTGCCGCAGTACGGGCGCGACTTCTGGAAGGCGCAGGTCTACATCGAGCAGTCGCTCAAGCCGCGCTTCCCCGACGTCGACGTGATCGAACTGCGCGACGCCTGGGCCGACATCATGAAGCGCGCCAAGCTGGTCCAGCACCACAAGATCTCGCGCGAGGAGCTCAACGTGCGCGAGCACATGAGCATCGTGCTGCGCCAGCTCCAGGGCCAGCGCTTCGTCGAATTCGAGAAGCTGTTCGACGTCTCGCGCGGCGCGCCGGTGCTGATCGTGACCTTCATCGCGATGCTCGAGCTCGCGAAGGAGACGCTGATCGACATCACGCAGGCCGAGGCCTTCGCGCCCATCTACGTGCGGCTGGCGTACTCGCCCGCCTGAACCAGCCCGTGAGCCGACCCGCCGTGCACGACTTCGACGTCCTCGTCGTGGGCAGCGGCCTCGCGGGGCTCAGCGCGGCGCTGCATCTCGCGCCCACCCGCCGCGTGGCCGTGCTCACCAAGCGCGCGCTGAACGACGGCTCGAGCGCCTGGGCGCAGGGCGGCATCGCGGCGGTGCTGGCCGCGGGCGACAGCTTCGACGCCCACGTGGAGGACACCCTGGTCGCGGGTGCCGGCCTGTGCGACGCCGCGGCCACGCGCTTCGTGGTCGAGCGGGCGCCCGAGGCGATCGGCTGGCTGCGCGCGCTCGGCGTGCCCTTCTCCGAGGAGGACGGCGACCTGCATCTCACGCGCGAGGGCGGCCACAGCCAGCGCCGCATCGTGCACGCGACCGATGCCACGGGCGCCGCGGTGCAGCAGACGCTGATCGAGCGCGTGCGCGGCACGCCGGGCATCACGCTGTTCGAGCACCACACGCTGGTCGACCTGATCACCGGCCCGGGGCCCGACGGGCCGGCCTGCCGCGGCCTCCACGCGCTCGACGGCGCGAGCGGCGAGGTGCGGACCTTCCGCGCGCCGCACACCGTCCTCGCCACCGGCGGCGCGGGCAAGGTCTACCTCTACACCACCAACCCCGACACCGCGACCGGCGACGGCATCGCCGCGGCCTGGCGCGCGGGCTGCCGGGTGTCGAACATGGAGTTCATCCAGTTCCACCCGACCTGCCTCTACCACCCGCACGCCAAGTCCTTCCTGATCAGCGAGGCGGTGCGCGGCGAAGGCG
>CBHTTS010000221.1:0-9265 GCA_966095775.1 uncultured Variovorax sp.
CCCGGCGCGGGGGCCTGCTCGGCGCTCTTGCCGAATTCGGCCGCCGCCTGGCCCGGCGCCACCACCTCGGTGGCCCCGACCGCGGGTCCGTCGCTCGGCGCGGCAGCCGCGGACTTGGCGGCCGGCGGCGGCACCTCGCCGCGCAACGCGGCCTCGAGCCGCGCGATGGCGGCGCGGATCTTCTGCGCATCGCCTTCGGCATTGGCCGCCTCGAGCGCCTTGGAGGCCTCGAGCACATGGCGGTCGTGCTCGTTCATCGCGGCCGACGCCTTCTCGCGCTCGGCGCTCTTGCGGTTGAATGCCTGGTCGATGGGCGCGCGGAACGCGTCCCAGAGCTTCTGTTCATGGCGGCGGTCGAGCGGCACGCTCTGGGCCTCGGCCTGCCAGCGCTGCTGCAGCGCCTTGACGGCATCGATGCGCAGCACGGGCTGGGCGCCGAGCTCGGTCGCCTCGGCGATCATCGCCTGGCGGCGGTCGATGCTCGCCTTCTGGGCCGCCTCGATCGGCGCGCGCGCGGCGCCGAAGGCTTCGTTCCATTGCGGCTGCAGCTCGGCGAACACCTTCTCGCCCACGTGGCCGGCATCGCGCCAGCGGTCGGCGAACTGGTGCAGCGCGCGGTTGTGCGCCTTCAGGTCGCTCGGCTGGGCATGGGCCGCGGCCCAGGCGCGGACCTCCTCGATCAGCGCCACGCGATGGGCGCGGTGCTCTGCGGCATCGGCGCGCACCTTCTCGAGCCAGGCCTCGACCACCTTGTGGGCCTCGTTGCAGGCTTCGTCGAAGCGCTTCCACAGCGCATGGTTGGGCACGCCGCCCTGGTCGGCCTGCTTCCACTGGTCGCGCAGCGAGCGCAGCGTCTCCTGCATCTTGCGGCCGCCGAGCGCCTGGCCCTCGGGCCGCTTGAGCAGGCCTTCGGCCTTGGCCACGAGGTCCTCGCGGACCTTGTCGGCGCTCCAGCGCTGCCAGCCTTCGAGTTCGCCGGCCGCGACCAGCGCCGCATGCACGCGCGCCTCGAGCGCGGCGTCGACGAGCTTGCCGTGCTCCTTGAGCACCGCGCGCAGCGCGGCGGCCGCGCCGGCGCTGGCCTTGCCGTGGCCCTCGGCGGTCTCCTGCTCGAGCTTGGCGAGCGCGGCCTGCACGGCCTCCTGCGCCGCCGCGCGGACGGCGGGATCGACCTTGGGCGCCGCGGGCTTGGCGGGCGCGGGCTTGGGCGCGACCACTTCGCCGCGCGCGGCGCGCAGCTCGTCGGCCCACACGGGCACCGGCGGCAGCGGTGCGGCGGCATCGGCGGCCGCGGCCTGCGCCTGCGCCAGCGCGGCATGGAAGGCATCGGAAACCACGAGCAGCTGTGCCTTCGAGGCTTCGAGCTGGGGCGCGAAGCGCGCGTCGAGGCTGGTCCAGTTGGGATCGGCCGTGATCTCGTTCGCCTGCTGCTGCCAGTGGGCGACGTCGGAGCGCAGCGACTCCTCGGCCGCCTGGGCGTCCTGCCAGCCCTTGGTCGAGAGCACCTCGAAGCGCTGCGCGAGCAGCACCGCGGCCTCGCGGTGCACCTGGGCGCGATGCTGCAGGTCCTCGATGCCCTTGACACGTTCGGCCAGCTGCACCTTGAAGCCCGCGAGCGGCTCGCGCGACAGCGGCGCCCCGGCCTTGGCGGCATCGCGCTGCCAGGCGAGCGCGTCGGCGATGTTGAGCTTGGGCTGCGCCAGCAGCGCCTCGGCCTTCTGCGCCCATTCGGCGGCGATGGCTTCCTGGCCCTTGGCGCGCTTGAGTTCGTCGAGCTTTTCGCGCAGCAGGCGCGCCGCGCCCTTGTCGCGGCCGCTCAGCTCCTTGAAGACCTCCTGCATCTGCTCGGGCGCGGGCTGCCGCGCGAGCCATTCACGGATGCGCGCGGCCCGCTCGCCCGAGGTCGGCGCGGTGAAGGCGCCGCCGGTGAGCGTGTCGAGGGCCTGGAGGTCGTTGGGCTTGGAAGAAGTAGAGGTCACTTGCGCGAATCGTTGTCTGGGATGGAGAAAGCGAAGGCGCCGGCAAAGCCGGCCCAGCGCGACATTTTCACCCACTTGGGGCGCCTGGTCGAAATCCGCGCCGCGACCGCGGCCGAAAGCAAGCCGTCTTCGTGACCGGCTGCGCGCCGCGGGGCTACCTCATGGCCAGGTCGAGCTCGGCGCCGGGCTTCCAGTCGTTGCCGGTCGCGCGGGTCTTGACGGCCCCGAGGAACAGGCGCTCGCTCGGCAGCTTCTGCGCCAGCAGGTAGTCGCGCACCGCGGCGCCGCGCTCGACGGCGAGCTGGCGGATCGACTCCTCGTCGACCGGGATGCTCGCGAGCAGCAGGTTTTCCATCTCCTTCACCGGCAGGTCCTTGGCCAGGCCGACCATGTTGCGCGGCTTGGTGATGTCGGCGCGCTTGTAGACGGCGGTCAGCAGCTCGGGGTATTCGGCGTCGGTGACCGGCGGCACGTCGGTGCCGGTCTGGCCGCCGCGCACCGCGATGCGGCGCTTCTCGGCCTGCGCGAGCTGGCGCAGGCGCTGGCGCTGGTAGGCGTCGCGCTCGCGTTCGAGGCTCGCGGTGCCGACCACGGTCATCTGCAGGGTCGGGCGGTCGTTCAGCGCCTTCGCGACCTTGTCGAGGCTCTGCTTCGCGCTGTCGCTGAGCACGGCACTGCCCGGTTCGAAGGTGACGGTGCTCGATTCGCCGCTGCCGCCGCCGAGGCCGCCGGTCAGCAGGCTGAACGGCGAGGTCACGGCCTTGACGATCAGGTTGACCACGGCCTTGAAGATCAGCGGGCCGATGCTGAACTGCGGATCGTTGAGCGAACCGCTGAGCGGCAGGTCGACGTCGATCACGCCGTTGCGGTCGGCCAGCAGCGCCACCGCGAGCCGCACCGGCAGGCTGTTGGGCGCGCCCTGCACTTCCTCGCCGAACTGCAGCTGGTTGAGCACCAGCTTGTTGGTGGCCGTGAGCTGGCCGTCGGGCGCGACCTTGTAGCTGACGTCCATGCTCATCTTGCCGCGCTCGATGCCGTGGCCGGCGTAGCGCACCGAGTACGGCGACAGCGGCGCCAGGTCCAGGTCGCGCATCCTGGCCGTGATGTCGAGCTCGAGCGGCTTGGCGAGCGGGTTGAGCTTGCCGGTGATCTCGAGCGAGGCCGTCTGCTGCGCCTTGCCGCGCAGCTCGAGGTCGGCCAGCGCCGGACGGCCGCCCTCGCCCTTCGGCGGGTTCGACGAGAAGGCGCTGAGCTTGCCGGTGAGCTCGCTGAGGTCGGCCGAGTAGTTGGGCTTGACGAACAGGTCGGTGAAGTCGATCTTGCCGTTGACCAGGCTCATCGGGCCGAAGTTGATCACGGGCTTCGGCCCGGTGTCGGCCTCGGCCGGCGCGGCCGCCACCGGCGCGGGCGCGCTCGCCGCGGGCTCGGGGCCGCCGCCGACCATCGCCTCGGCCGAGACCGGCGCGCCGCCCGAACGCGGCTGCGTCGGGCCGCGCGTGGTGGTCGTGGTGCCGCCGAGGCTGCGCCGCGAGCGGGTCTCGGCCGCCGCGGCCGTGGCCGCGTTCGCCTCGGCCTCGCCCTTCTTCGTCAGGCTCAGCAGGTTGAGCTGGCCGTTCGGATCGACGATGACGCGCGCGAAGAAGTCGGTCAGCGTGGTCTCGCGCACGTCGACCGTGGGCGCGGCGTTGGGCGCGAGGCCGACCTGCAGTCCGCGCAGGCTCAGCGTCTTCCAGCTCAGCAGCTGGTTGTTGTTGCGGTCGAAGCCCGGCGACTGGGTCAGCGAGACGCTGTTGGCGCGGAAATCGTCGAGCGCCGTGTCGCCCGCGAGCTTGAGGCTCATGCCGGCCGGCGCGCTCGCGTAGTTGACGCTGCCGCGGTAGCTCACGAAGGCGCGGCGGATGTCGACGTTGAGCGCATCGGCGTAGTAGGCCTTGAAGGCATGGGCCGGGAACGAGGCCACCTCGAGCCGGCCCTCGGCGGCGATCGGCTTGAGCACCACGTGGCCCTTGTAGTCGAAGCGGCCCGGGTCGGCCCGGCGGCCCGAACCGATGCGTCCCGACACCTGCAGCGGCGACTTGGTCGCGGTCTCGGGCGCGAGCTTCTGGGCCTCGAGCTTGAAGGCCGTGATCTCGACCGAGACGGGCGTGGCGCTCGCCTTGTCGACATAGGAGACCGTGCCGTTGCCCACCGCCAGCGTGCCGATGGTCAGCGCCCACGGCCTGGTGTTGGCATTGGCCTGGGCCGCCGCGGGCTTCGGCGCCGCCACCTTCGCGGCCGGCGCCGGCGCCCCGCCCGCGGGCGCCTTGAGCCAGCGCTCGAACATCCAGCGCTTTTCGCTGTCGCGCTCGATCCGGATCTTGGGATCGGTCGCGGTGAACGAGGCCACGTCGAGCGTGTGCTTCGTCATGTCGACCTCGGCATCGAGCAGCTCGAAGCGGCCGACGCTCGCGAGCGCGGTCTTCTCCTGCGTCAGCGCGAGGCCGTCGGCCGTCACGCGGCGGGCCTTGAACTTGAGCTCGGGGTCGGCCCAGGCGATGTCGATCTGACCGCTGAGCTTGCCGTCGAGCGCGGGCTCGAGGCTGTGCGCGAGGTACGGCGCCGCGAGCGACAGCGGCAGTGCCTCGACCTCGGTCTGCACGTTGGCGACCTTGTCGGTGGCATCGCCCTTGAACTTGAGCGCGGCGCCGGCCACGGCGGCGCTGCCGCTGAACTCGGCCGGCTTCTCCATCGGCCAGGTGACGCCCGCGAGATCGATGCCGAGCGCGCTGAGCTCGACCGCGGCCGCGGGCGCGACGGTCTCGTCGCGCCAGCCGATGCGGCCGCCGCTGAGCGCCACCTTGTCGACCCGGACCTTGAGCTTCGGCTTCTCGGCCGCCTTGCCGGCCGGAGCGCTCGCGGCGGGGGCCGGCGCGGCGGCCACCTTCTCGGGCGCGCCGCCGGCCGGATCGGTCGCCAGCAGGTTCAGCTGGCCCTTGGCGTCGCGCGCCACCGCGAGCTGCGGCGCCGCGAGCGCCACCTCGCTCAGGTGGAACACCGATTCGAGCGGGCGCACGTCGGCCAGCGCGAGCTTGAGCGAATCGAAGGCCAGCAGGTCGCGGCCGCGCGCGTCGCCGAGCTTGGCGGCGTGCGCCTCCACGGTGCCGGTGATCTTCAGGCCGGCGGTGGCCGCCTGCTCGAAATCGATCTTCAGGTCGGCGTCGAGGCTGCCGGCCTGCAGCTTCACGGGCAGCCCGCCCGGGATGTAGCCGAGGTACGGGACCAGGTCGAGCCCCTTGAACTGGACGTGCGCATCGGTCTTGCGGCTCTCGGCGAAGGGCGTGGTGAGCGCCGCCGAATCGAACTTGCTGCCGTTGAGCGAGAACGCCAGCTTGGGCTCGGTGTTGACGTCACGTTGGGAGGCCAGGTTGCTCAGGAACGGCACCTTGAGCACGAAGTCGCGCAGTTCGTGCCGGCGCTTGACGGTCTGGTCGTCGAAGTCCACCGCGCCGTCGGTGATCGCGATGTTGTAGATGGCGAAGCGCGCGGGCTCGGCCTTCGGATCGGGCGGCGGGCCGGACGCGAGCTTCTGCAGGATGTCGTCGATGTCGTACTTGCCGTCGGCCAGGTGGGTCAGCAGGACCGCCGGCGCCTCGACCGACACCGCATCGATCACGGGCGCGAGGCGCAGGATCGACTGCAGCTCCGCGTCGGCATAGATGCGCCTGACCGCGACCTGGGCGCCGGCGCCGTCGGCCGTGGCGATGCGCAGGTCGTGGAGCGCGAGCTCGAGCGTCCAGGGCTTGAAATCGATCCTGCCGACGGTGACCTGCCGGCCCAGCTTCTCGCTCGCGATCTTCTGGAGCTGGCTCTTGGCGATCGGCGGGACCGCGAGCCAGGCGACGAGCCACAGCCCCAGGAGCACCAGCAACGCGACGATCCCCCGTCGCAACCATTTGTTCTGTCTGAGCGAGGCAACATCCATGCGGGCGAGTGTGCCGCAAAGAAGTGCAAGCAAAGAAACAAGAAAGCCCGGTAACGCGACGTTATGTCTTGTTACCGGGCTCGATGGCGGGCCTGAGACCCATGCCATCTTTTCGCGCGACCGGAAGTCGATGGTTCCTGCCGCGCTGGCGACAAGAGATTGCCGCCGTGGATCCTCCGCCGTCTCGGGTCCTCGACTTGCACCTCGGACCGATGGGCTTCGGAAAGCCGCCTGAGAACTCAGGCACGGCCAGATTAGGCGCCGCGGCGCGCGCTGGCAATGGGCGCTTATCAGGGATTACCCGAGGCGATTGTTTAAACTTGTAATAGCATAAAGATGGCATGCGTTATTCTTGACCGAGTATTTAGCCACGCTAGAATCCCGCCTGCTCCCGACCGGCCGTCCGGCGGGAGCCTCCTGAATCCGCCGCCGAATTCCCCGGCTTGATCAGGTCGCCGCGCTCCCACCCACAACCTCCCTCCACGCGCGGAGCCTGATACGTACCAATCCAAGCGCCGCCGCCTCCTTCGATCGCCCTTTCCGGCGCTCCGAACAGGTGCCGCATAAGAAAGGAAGAGCGATGAACAAGGCGTTCGATGCCACGGCCCGAGGGCTACGGACTTTTCTGTCCGACGTGGCAGACGGCTTTTTCGAAATCACCCACAACGGGTTCGCGCTGGTCGGCCTGGCCATCGTGTTCGCGGCGCTCGCGCTGGTGGCACGCCCCGACCTGCGCCAGACCGGCGAGGAACAGCTCATGGGCTGGCTGCAGTCGCGCAAGCCCGCGCCCGAGGCGACCGACCTCGACCCCTCGGCGATCGTGCGCACCACGGCCGCGAGCCCCGACGAGCTGCCCAAGCAGCAGGCCGCCGTGGCCTACTGGCTCAGCAAGAAGTACCGCGTCGCGCCCGAACCGCTGAGCGTGCTGGTGGCCGAGGCCTACCAGCTCGGCAAGAGCACCAAGCTCGACCCGACGCTGATCCTCGCGATCATGGCGGTCGAATCGAGCTTCAACCCCTTCGCCCAGAGCCACGTCGGCGCCCAGGGCCTGATGCAGGTCATGACGCGCGTGCACGGCGACAAGTACGAAAGCGCGGGCGGCACGCTCACCGCCTTCGATCCGGTCACCAACATGCGCGTGGGCGTCAAGGTGCTGCAGGAATGCATCGCCCGCGCCGGCTCGCTCGAGGGCGGCCTGCGCTACTACGTGGGCGCCGCCAACCTCGAGGACGACGGCGGCTATGCGAGCAAGGTGCTCGCCGAGCGCGACCGCCTGCTGCAGGTGGCCAACGGCCGCAATCCGCCGGTGGTGAACCCGCCCGTGGTGCGGGCGCAGCCGATCCCGGTCGCGGCGCCGCCGAAGACGGCCGAGCAGCCCGCCGAACCTGCCGCCGACCACCAGAAGGTCGCCCTGCTCGCCGACGTGTCCTGACGAGCCCCTGCCCCTGGGCAGGCGCGTGCGGTGCGTTACACTCGGCGCCGTACGCGACTGGCGATAGGCGCAACACCCTCCGGTGTCCGCGCTGACGTGGAATACCACTGGGAAGCGTGCCGCCTGGCAGCCATGCAGGCGTTCAGCCGTTCGCCTGGGCAGCCCTTGTTTGCCTGAAGAACAAGGACCTCGTCTTCAAAGGACTGCCATGTACCAACGCAACATTCTGGTCGAACAGACCGATCCCGAAATCTGGGCTGCCATCCAGGCCGAGCACGCGCGCCAGGAACACCACATCGAGCTGATCGCGAGCGAGAACTACGCCTCGCCCGCCGTGATGGCCGCGCAGGGTTCGCAGCTCACCAACAAGTACGCCGAGGGCTATCCCGGCAAGCGCTACTACGGCGGCTGCGAGCACGTGGACGTGGCCGAGCAGCTGGCCATCGACCGCGTCAAGCAGCTGTTCGGCGCCGATGCGGCCAACGTGCAGGCGCACTGCGGCGCCTCGGCCAACGAGGCCGTGATGCTGGCCTTCCTCAAGCCCGGCGACACGATCATGGGCATGAGCCTCGCCGAGGGCGGCCACCTGACGCACGGCATGCCGCTCAACATGAGCGGCAAGTGGTTCAACGTCGTGAGCTACGGCCTGAACGACAAGGAAGAGATCGACTACGACGCGATGGAGCGCAAGGCGCACGAGCACATGCCCAAGCTCATCATCGCGGGCGCCTCGGCCTATTCGCTGCGCATCGACTTCGAGCGCTTCGCCAAGGTGGCGAAGGACGTCGGCGCGATCTTCATGGTCGACATCGCCCACTATGCGGGCCTCGTGGCCGCGGGCGTGTACCCCAACCCCGTGCCGCATGCCGACGTGGTGACCTCCACCACCCACAAGAGCCTGCGCGGTCCGCGCGGCGGCATCATCCTGATGAAGTCGCAGCACGAGAAGGCGATCAACAGCGCGATCTTCCCGGGCCTGCAGGGCGGTCCGCTGATGCACGTGATCGCCGCCAAGGCGGTCGCGTTCAAGGAAGCGATGTCGCCCGAGTTCAAGGCCTACCAGCAGCAGGTGGTGAAGAACGCCCAGATCGTGGCCGAGACCCTCACGCAGCGCGGCCTGCGCATCGTGAGCGGACGCACCGAGAGCCACGTCATGCTGGTCGACCTGCGCGCCAAGGGCATCACCGGCAAGGAAGCCGAAGCCGTGCTGGGCAGCGCCCACATGACGATCAACAAGAACGCGATCCCGAACGACCCCGAGAAGCCGATGGTGACCAGCGGCGTGCGCATCGGCACGCCCGCGATGACCACGCGCGGCTTCAAGGACGAGGAGGCGCGCCTGACCGCGAACCTGATCGCCGACGTGCTCGAGAACCCGCGCGACGCGGCGAACATCGACGCCGTGCGCGCCAAGGTGCACGCGCTCACGAGCCGCTTCCCGGTCTACCGCTGATCGCGATCGCCAGCGAAGACGTGGCCGCATGAAATGCCCTTTTTGCGGTCATCTCGAAACGCAGGTCGTCGAGACCCGCGTTTCGGAAGACGCCGACTTCGTGCGCAGGCGCCGCCAGTGCGGGGCCTGCGACAAGCGCTTCACCACCTACGAGCGGCCTGACGTCAACTTTCCGGTGGTCGTCAAGAAGGACGGCAGCCGGGCCGACTTCGACTCCTCCAAGGTGCGGGCCTCGATGATGCTGGCGCTGCGCAAGCGCCCGGTCAGCATCGAGCAGATCGACAACGCGCTCCTGCGCATCGAGCAGAAGCTGCTCGCGAGCGGCCTGCGCGAGATCGAGTCGACCAAGGTCGGCGAGCTCGTGATGCGCGAGCTCAAGAAGCTCGACAAGGTGGCCTACGTGCGCTTCGCCTCGGTGTACCGCAGCTTCGAGGACGTGG
>CBHTTS010000222.1:0-9250 GCA_966095775.1 uncultured Variovorax sp.
GAGCTTCACGGCCGCGATCACGTGCGGCTCGTCGTCGGGACGGCCCTCGCGCTGCAGCTCGATGTAGAAGCGGTGCGGGAAGATCCCCGCGAGTTGCAGCGCGAGCTCGACCGCGCGCTCGTCCTGCCCCTGCAAGAGCGGCCCGCCCAGCGGCCCGGCCTGCGCGCCCGACAGCGCGATCAGGCCGCCGTGCAGTTCCTCGAGCCATTCGAGCTTGCAGGCCGCCTGCGACTGGCCGCGGCCCACGTTCTGCGTCCAGGCGCGCGCGAGCAGCTCGCACAGGTGCAGGTAGCCTTCGGTGTTCTGCACCAGGAGCACGATGCGCGTGAGCGTGCCGGCGTCCTTGCCGAGCCCCTCGACCACCACCTCGGCGCCGATGATCGGCTTGATGCCCTTGCCGCGCCCCTGCTTGTAGAACTTGATGGCCCCGAACAGGTTGTTCAGGTCGGTGATGGCGAGCGCGGGCTGCTTGTCGGCAGCGGCGGCCTTGACGATAGCGTCGATTCGGGTGGTCCCGTCGACGACGGAAAACTCGGTGTGCAGGCGCAGGTGAACGAACATCCGTCCATTGTAGGAAGCGCGCCCTCCACGATGTGGGTTGGCAATCCCTGAAAGCCGGCCGTGCGAGGGCCGGCAACTACAATCGGCCCCCGTGGAACAAGAGATTCTGAATATCGCGGCCTACAAGTTCGTGGCCATCGACGACGGCCCCGCACTGCGCGAACAGCTGCTCGGACACGCCCGGGCGCTCGGCCTCATGGGCACCGTGCTGCTCGCGCCCGAGGGCATCAACCTGTTCCTCGCGGGCGCGCCCGAGGCGGTCCGCGCCTTCGTCGCGGCGCTGCGCGCCGATCCGCGCTTCTCGGATCTCGAAACCAAGGAAAGCTGGTCGGCCGCGCAGCCCTTCCGCCGCATGCTCGTGAAATTGAAGCGCGAGATCATCCGCATGGACCATCCCGCGATCCGGCCCGCCGCCGGCCGCGCGCCCGGCGTCGATGCGCCCACGCTCAAGCGCTGGCTCGACCAGGGCCACGACGACGAAGGCCGCGAGATCGCGCTGCTCGACACGCGCAACGCCTTCGAGGTCGACCACGGCAGCTTCGAGGGGGCGATCGACTGGCGCATCGCCAAGTTCACCGAGTTCCCGCCCG
Source organism: uncultured Variovorax sp. (assembly GCA_966095775.1). Classification (GTDB taxonomy): domain Bacteria; phylum Pseudomonadota; class Gammaproteobacteria; order Burkholderiales; family Burkholderiaceae_C; genus Variovorax. The sequence goes on from CBHTTS010000222.1 coordinate 1,152, forward strand.
CGCTGCGCGCGCACCGCGCCGATTTCGCGGGCAAGACCGTCGTGAGCTTCTGCACCGGCGGCATCCGCTGCGAGAAGGCCGCGATCCTGATGCGCGAGGAAGGCGTGGAGAACGTGCTGCAGCTCGAGGGCGGCATCCTCAAGTACTTCGAGCTCGTGGGCGGCGCCCACTACCGCGGCGACTGCTTCGTGTTCGACGGCCGCGAGGCGCTCGCGCCCGACCTCAGCGCGCGCGCCAACAAGGCCTCGGCGCGCGCCGCCGAGGACCCCGACCTCGCGCTCAAACGCTGAGCCGCGCCCTCAGACCGGCGTGGTGCCGACGTCGGGCTCGCGCACGCCGAAGGGCTTGCCGGGCAGCGGGATGAACTCGGTCTCGCCGGGCACCTGGCCCATGCGCTGCGCGGCCCAGTCCTCGCCGGCCTGCAGGATGCGCTCGCGCCGGCTCGAGACGAAGTTCCAGGTGATGTAGCGCGGCCCGTCGAGCGGCTCACCGCCGATCACCACGAGCCGCACCGGCGCGGTCACGGGCGCCGTGAGGTGCGCGCCGCGGCCGTCGGGCAGCACCGCCATCGCGTGCGCCGGCACCACGCTGCCGTCCACGCCGAGCTCGCCGTCGACCGGATAGACCGCAAGCTCGGGCGCGAGCGCGGGCAGCACGAAGCTCGCGCCCGCGGGCAGCGCGATGTCGAGGTAGAGCGTCTGGGAGAAAGTCTTCACCGGCGAGCGCGCGCCGAAGGCCTCGCCCACGAGCACCCGCACGCCCACGCCCTGCTCGGTCACGGCGGGGATCGCGTCGGCCGGCGTGTGCGCGAAGCTCGGCTCGACCTCCTCGTGCGCCTGCGGCAGCGCGGCCCAGAGCTGCAGGCCGTGGTTCACGTAGGTGGACTCGAGCAGGCGCTCGGGCTTGCGCTCCGAATGCACGATGCCGCGGCCGGCGGTCATCCAGTTGATCGCGCCGGGCAGGATCTCCTGCACGCTGCCGAGGCTGTCGCGGTGCATCATCGCGCCCTCGAACAGGTAGGTGACCGTGGCCAGGCCGATGTGCGGATGCGGGCGCACGTCGTGCGCGTTGCCCGGCTGTTCGGTGGCCGGGCCGAAATGGTCGAAGAACACGAACGGCCCGACCGCGCGGCGCATCGCCGCGGGCAGCAGGCGTCGGACCTTGAAGCCGCCGCCCAGGTCCTTGTCGTGCGGCTGCAGCAGTCGGGTGGCGGGGGCGGCGTCGGTCATCGTGGTGTTCTCCGTGGGGTCGCTGGGATTCAGCCGCGCGATCTTGCCACCGTCGCGATGCGCTCGCCGAAGGCGCGCGCGGTCTCGAGGTCGCCCTTGGGGATCTCGGCCGGGCTCGCGTCGGACGGCGACTGCGTCAGCAGGCCGCCGTAGCCGCCCACGTAGTTGGTCGAGTCGCGCGTCGCGGCCTTGTTGTTGCTCGGCATGATGCCCATGCTGACCCAGATGCCGCTGTGCTGCATCGCGAGCGTCCAGAGGTAGGCCAGGGTCGTGACCTTGTCGCCGTTCATCGTGGCGCTGTTGGTGAAGCCCGCGAACAGCTTGTCCTTCCAGCCCTGCGTGAACCAGACCTTCGACGAGGCGTCGGCGAACTTCTTGAACTGCCAGCTCACGCCGCCCATGTAGGTCGGCGAGCCGAAGACGATCGCGTCGGCGGCGGCCAGCGTTTCCCAGCCGCCCGCGGGCAGGTTGCCGTCGGCATCGATGGCGAGGAGCTGCGCGCCCGCGCCTTCGGCGACCGCCTGGGCCACGCGCTGGGTGTGGCCGTAGCCCGAATGGAAGACAACGACGATGTCGGCCATGGAATCTTTCTCCTGAGATCGTGGATGGATGGAACGAGCTTACTTCCGGTCGATGCTGAAGCGGCCGGCGCCGAAGGCGGCGATCGCGAGCAGGCCGCCGGCGACGGCGACGTTCTTGAAGAACATCAGCTGGTTCACGAAGGCCTTGTCGACCGGCATGCTCCAGTAGTTGTGGAACATCACCGAGGCGGCGAGCGTGAACACGGCCAGCACGACGGCCGCGAAGCGCGTCTTGAAGCCGACCAGCAGCATCAGCCCGACGCCGAGCTCGACCAGCACCGCGATCGCCGCGGCGACCTGCGGCAGCGGCGCGCCGACGGACGAGATGTAGCCCACCGTGCCCGCGAAGCCCGTGAGCTTGGCGAAGCCCGCGGGCACGAACAGCAGCGCGATCAGGATGCGGCCGACCAGGGCGAGCGTGTCCTGGGCGGCGCTGGGGTTGGCGGGGGTGGCGGCGGTGATGGAAGCGGTGGTCATGATGAAAACTCCTCGGTATGAATGGAATGATGGAAGGGGAAAAGAAAAAAAGCCGGGCCCGGACGCCCGGCAAGGGGGATCAGGCGGCCAGGTCGAACACGAGCACTTCGGCGTCCTTGCCGGCGCCGAGCGTCAGCGCCGACTCGCCCTCGAGCATCGCGGCGTCGCCGCCCACGAGCTTCTGGCCGTTGACCTCGAGTTCGCCGCGCACCAGGTGCACGTAGCTCTTGCGCTCTGGATCGAGCGCGAGGCTGGCCTTCTCGTCGCCGTCGAACAGGCCGGCCATGAGGCGCGCGTCGGCGTGCACCGTGACCGAGCCCTCGGCGCCGTCGGGCGAGGCCACGAGGCGCAGCTTGCCGCGCTTCTCGGCGTCGCTGAACTTCTTCTGCTCGTAGCCGGGCGCGATGCCGCGCACGTTCGGCTCGATCCAGATCTGCAGGAAGTGCGTGGTCTGGTCGGCCTTGTGGTTGAACTCGCTGTGCATCACGCCGCGGCCGGCGCTCATGCGCTGCACGTCGCCGGGCGGGATCGACTCCACGTTGCCCAGGCTGTCCTTGTGCGCCAGTTCGCCCGACAGCACGTAGCTGATGATCTCCATGTCGCGGTGGCCGTGGGTGCCGAAGCCGGCGCCCGCGGCGACGCGGTCCTCGTTGATCACGCGCAGGTTGCCGAAGCCCATGTAGGCCGGGTCGTAGTAGCCCGCGAACGAGAAGCTGTGGAACGAGCGCAGCCAGCCGTGATCGGCATAACCGCGTTCCTGGGACTTGCGAACTTTCAACATCTCTGACTCCTTTTCCGGCCCTGCCCCGTCGTGGGAGCACCGGGCCGTCTTGCTGGTATGCCGCGCCGGATGCGCAGCGGATGGAAGGAACTTTAGGTCCGTGCCCCCGAGGGAAAAGCGCCGCGTTTTGATGGCATCATTCAAATTTTTTGAATGACAGGAAAGCCCTCATGCCGAGCGCCAGAGACGTACTGACCCCCGATGCGCTCGCGATGCTGCAGACGGTCGCGAGCACCGGCAGCTTCGCGGCCGCGGCGCGCGCGCTCGACCTCGTGCCGAGCGCCCTGAGCTACCGCGTGCGCCAGATCGAGGACGCGCTCGACGTGCTGCTGTTCGACCGCAGCGCGCGCCAGGCCCGGCTCACCGAGGCCGGCGCCGAGCTGCTGCGCGAGGCGGCGCGGCTGCTCGGCGAGATCGACGCGGTCGCCAACCGCGTCAAGCGCGTCGCCACGGGCTGGGAGCCGATGCTCACGATCGCGGTCGACGGCGTGATCGCGCGCGACCCGCTGCTCGACCTCGCGACCGCCTTCTTCGCGCTCGAGCCACCGACGCGGCTCAAGCTGCGCGACGAGACGCTGCTCGGCACCATCGAGGCGCTCACGAGCGGCGAGGCCGACCTCGCGGTCGGCGCGGTGCTCGATGCCGCGAGCCTCGCCTTCACCGCCACCGGCATCCGCAGCCGGCCGATCGGCGAGCTGTGCTTCGTCTACGCGGTGGCGCCGCACCATCCGCTCGCGCGGCTCGAGGAGCCGCTCAGCGACGCGGTGCTGCGGCAGTACCGCGCGGTGGCGGCGGCCGACTCGGTGCGCAGCGGCCCGAGCATGACGGTCAACCTGGTCGGCGGGCAGGACGTGCTGACCGTGCCGAGCATGCAGGCCAAGCTCGCGGCGCAATTGCACGGCCTCGGCGGCGGCTTCCTGCCCGAGCCGATGGCACGGCCGTACATCGAGGCCGGGCACCTGGTCGAGCGCCGCACCGAGCGCAAGCCGCCGCTCGCGACCATGCATTGCGCCTGGCGCGTGCGCAGCGCCGGGCGTCCCGGCCGCGCGCTCGAATGGTGGCTCGCCCAGTTCGAGCACGAGGCCACCCGCCGCGCGCTGCTAGAACGCCACCGCGGCCGGTGAAACGCCCCGCGCGCCCGGCGTTGTAGAGTCCGTGCACCTTCATCGTTCGATTCACCAGAAAAGAGCCCGCATGACCACTCGCCCCCGCCCCGCCTCCGTCGACCGCCACCGAACCCAGGCCGCACCGCGCCGCTTTGCCGTGATCGGCGCGGGCATCGCGGGCGTCGCCTGCGCGCGCACGCTGATGCAGGCCGGCCGCGAGGTCACGGTGTTCGAGCGCGAGGCCGCGCCCGGCGGGCGCATGGCGAGCGTGCAGACCGCCTTCGGCCGCTTCGACAGCGGCGCCCAGTACTTCACCGTGCGCGATCCGCGCTTCGCGCTCGCGCTCGAGCCCACGCCGGCGCTGTGCCGCCCCTGGAGCGCCAACCTCGTGCGCGTGCTCGACGCCCACGGCCGCGTGGCCGAGGCCGCCCTGCCCGGCCACGAGCCGCACTGGGTCGCGCAGCCCGGCATGGACGCGCTCGTCGCCCACTGGGCCGCGCCGCTCGGCGGGCGGCTGGTGCTGGACACGCAGGTCACGCGCATCGAGCCCGACGCGCTCGACGGCGCGCGCTGGCAGCTGCGCACCGCGGGCCCGGACGGCTCGCAGCAGGTGTACTCGGGCTTCGACGCCGTGCTGCTCGCCGTGCCGCCGCAGCGCACGCGCGCGCTGCTCGGCGACGGCAGCCTCTCGGCCGCGATCAGCCGCAAGGTCGAGCCGGTGCGCATCGCGCCCTGCTGGACGCTGATGATCGCCTTCCCGCAGGCCAACCAGGCCAACATGTCGCACCTCGGGCCGCAATGGAACGCGGCGCGCAGCACCCACCACCGCGTCGCCTGGCTCGCGCGCGAATCGTCCAAGCCGGGCCGCGAGCGCATCGAGCGCTGGACGCTGCAGGCCAGCGCCGCCTGGTCCGAGGAGCACCTGCGCGACGATCCCGCGCGCGTGCAGGCCAAGCTGCTGCGCGCCTTCGCCGAGATCACCGGCATCCATGCGGCCCCCACGCACGCCGAGGCGCGCTGCTGGACCGAGGCCCAGACCCAGGTGCCGGTCGGCGAGAGCCATCTCTGGGACGCCGGCGCGCGCATCGGCGTGGCTGGCGACTGGTGCATCGGCCACCGCGTGGAAGACGCCTTCGTCTCGGGCCTGTCGCTGGCGCTCGCGGCGATCTGAATGCGCGATGCATGAGACCGGCCGCTTCGCGCCCTCGCCCACCGGTGCGCTGCACGCCGGCTCGCTGGTGGCCGCGCTCGCGAGCTGGCTCGACGTGCGCGCGCGCGGGCCGGCCGCGCGCTGGCTGATCCGCATCGAGGACGCCGACACCGAGCGCTGCCAGCCCGGCATGGGCGAGCACATCCTGCGTCAGCTCGCCGACTGCGGCCTCGTGCCCGACGAGCCGCCCGCGTGGCAGACCGCGCGCACCGCGCGCTACGAGGCGGCGCTCGAGCGGCTGCGCGCGCTCGGCCTCGCCTATCCCTGCGGCTGCTCGCGCAAGGACATCGACCTCGCGCTCGAACGGCTCGGCCAGCGCCATGCGCGCCACGGCGAGCGCGTCTACCCCGGCACCTGCCGCGACGGGCTGCACGGCAAGCCCGCGCGCGCCTGGCGCTTCGCGGTCGAGAAGTTCCAGGCCCTGCAGCCGGCGGCCGTGCTCCAGTGGAGCGACCGCCGCCTCGGTGCGCAGCGGCAGGACGTGGCGCGCGAGGTCGGCGACTTCGTGCTGCGCCGCGCCGACGGGCCCTGGGCCTACCAGCTCGCGGTGGTGGTCGACGATGCCGACCAGGGCGTGACCGACGTGGTGCGCGGCGAGGACCTGGCCGACAACACCGCACGCCAGATCCTGCTGCAGCGCGCGCTCGGCCTGCCCACGCCGCGCTACCTGCACACGCCGCTGGTGCGCGGCGCCGACGGCGAGAAGCTCTCGAAGCAGAACGGTGCCGCGGCGGTCGACACCGGCACGCCCGCGGCGGCGCTGGCCGCGCTCGCGGCCGCCGCGCGCGTGCTCGGCCTCGGCGCGCCAGCGGGCGGCGGCTGCGCGGAGGCGCTCGCGGGCTGGGTGCCCGAATGGCGCGCTCTCTACAATCCGCGGGCCTCATGAACATCCCCGACAACCCCGATTCCCCGGCCGGCGACGAACCGGCCGACGACAAGCCGCATCCGCTGCACCGCCGCCTCAAGAGCTTCGTGCGGCGCGCCGGCCGCACCACCGAGGGCCAGGCGCGCGCCTTCGCCGAATTCGGCCCGCTGTTCCTGCTGCCCTACAAGCCCGAGCCGCTCGACCTCGCCGCCGCCTTCGGCGGCCGCGCCGCGCCGACCGTGCTCGAGATCGGCTTCGGCATGGGCGAGGCCACCGCGCACATCGCGACCGTGCGCCCCGAGACCAACTTCCTCTGCTGCGAGGTGCACGAGCCCGGCGTGGGCGCGCTGCTCAAGCGCATCGGCGAGCAGTCGATCCCGAACATCCGCATCTGCGCGCACGACGCCGTCGAGGTGCTCGACCACATGCTGCAGCCCGGCACGCTCGCGGGCGTGCACGTGTTCTTCCCCGACCCCTGGCACAAGAAGCGCCACAACAAGCGCCGGCTGATCCAGCCCGAATTCACCAGGAAGCTCGCCGAGCACCTGCGGCCCGGCGGCTACATCCACTGCGCGACCGACTGGCAGCCCTATGCCGAGCAGATGCTCGAGGTGCTGTCGGCCGAGCCGCTGCTGCGCAACACCGCCGAAGGCTATGCGCCCAAGCCGGCCTCCCGGCCGCTGACCAAGTGCGAGAACCGCGGCCTCACGCTGGGCCAGGGCGTGTGGGACCTGGTGTTCGCGCGCACCTGACGGCGCCGCCGCGCGCCCGGGCGCGCGGGTCTCCTCCCCATCCGTGAAAAGCGGCAGGGCCGGTGCCTTTCACACAGGCATCGAACTTGCTACACTTTTTTACTACTTCAGGAGGATGCGCATGAACGACATCGATCCCACCCGTCGGCAATGGCTCGGCCAGGCCGGCGCCGCGATGCTGCTGGGCACCGGCCTGCCCTTCGGTGCCTTCGCCCAGGCGGGCCGCGCCGGCGCCCGTGTGGTGGTGCTCGGCCAATCGGTGCCGCTCACCGGCGCGGCCAGCGAGATCGGCCTCGCGTTCGCCGGCGGCAGCCGGCTCGGCGTGAACGACTTCAACGAGCGCCATGCCGACAGCGGCCTGCAGCTCAAGCTGGTCCAGCTCGACGACGGCTACGACGCCGCGACCGCCGCGCGCAACGCCCAGACCCTGCTCGCCAAGGACAAGGCCGACATGCTGTTCGGCTTCGTCGGCACCGCGAGCAGCAGCGCGGGCGCGGATGTCGCCGCGCGCCAGGGCAGCCTGCTGTTCGCGCCCTTCGCGGCCTCCGACACGCTGCGCGACGCGAACCATCCCCATGTGTTCCACGTGCGCCCCGGCATGATCGACGAGGCGCTGAAGATCGCGCGCCAGTGCGCCACCGTGGGCCAGACGCGCATCGCGCTCGTGGGCGACGACAACGCCATGGGCCACGCGGGCCGCGCGGCCGTGGAGCAGGCGCTCGCCGAACTCAAGATGCCCGCGCTGGTCGCGACCGCGATGGTGCCGCCGGGCGGCGACGACAAGCTCGACACGCTGCTGAAGGCGGTGCTCGCGCAGAAGCCGCAGGCGGTGGTGCTGGTCTCGCTCTCGGGCACCACGGCCGGCGCGATCCGCTCCCTGCGCAAGAGCGGCTACAGCAGCAGCTTCATGGCGTTCTCGATCGTGGGCACCGATCCGCTCTATTCGCAGCTCGGCAAGGACGCGGGCGGCGTCGTGATCACGCAGGTCGTGCCCTCGCCGCGTCCTTCGGCGATCCCGATCGTCAAGGAGTACCGCGCCGCGGTCGACAACTCCGACGAGACGCCGTCCTATGCCGGCCTCGAGGGCTTCATCGCGGT
>CBHTTS010000223.1:0-9231 GCA_966095775.1 uncultured Variovorax sp.
GCCCCGCGCGCGCCGGGGGGGGGCGGTGTGGGGGGGCCGCCGGCCCCGCGGCTGGCTCGCGCGCAGCCGGCCGCGCGGCGCGCGCCGGCCGCTCTCGAGCGCCGATTCCGCGGCCTCGAGCTCGGCCTGCGCGCGCAGGCAGTGCTCGTAGTAGGCCTGCCCTTCCTCGGTCAGGCTCTGGCTGCGCGTGGTGCGCTGCAAAAGGCGCACGCCGAGCCGCGCCTCGAGCCGCGCGAGCGCCTTGCCGACGGCCGAGCGCGTGAGGTTCAGCCGCTCGGCCGCGAGCGTGAGGCTGCCGCTCTCCACCACCTCGAGGAAGGTCTGGAGGCCATCGAAACGATCGGTCATGGGGCGCGATTGTGCCTTCGGCTTCCCGAATGCGCTGACCAGATGTCGCCAATGAGGAAACGGTTTCCCGCCAAGATCGCCCGATGAACCGTTTTCCCACCCCCGCCCCGCGCCGCGACGCCGCCGCGCTGACCGCCGTCTGCCTGGTCGCCCTGATGTTCGGGCTCGAGATCTCGAGCGTGCCCGTGATCCTGCCCGTGCTCGAGCAGGTGCTGCACGCCGACTTCCAGGACGCGCAATGGATCATGAACGCCTACACCCTGGCCTGCACCTCGGTGCTGATGGCCGCAGGCACGCTGGCCGACCGCTACGGCCGCCGGCGCGTGCTGGTGGCGAGCCTGTGGCTTTTCGGGCTGGCCTCGCTCGCCTGCGGGTTGGCGGGCAGCGCGCCGCTGCTGATCGCCGCGCGCTTCGCGCAGGGCGTGGGCGCCGGCGCGATGATGATCTGCCAGTTCGCAATCCTTTCGCAGCAGTTCCGCGAGCCCGCGGCGCGCTCGCGCGCCTTCGCGGTCTGGGGGGTGGTCGCGGGCATCGGCCTCGGCTTCGGACCGCTGGTCGGCGCCGCGATCGTGGCGCTCGCGGACTGGCGCTGGGTGTTCCTCGCGCATGCGCCGCTCACGCTGCTGACCCTGGGCCTGGTGCATGCGAGCGTGCAGGAGTCGCGCGACCCCGAGGCGCACCGGCTCGACCTGGCCGGCATGGCGACGCTGACGCTTGCGGTGTTCGCGCTGGTCTACCTGATCACGCTCGGCACCGTGCAGGGCTTCGCGACCGGCCTGGGCCTCGCGCTGCTCGCGGGCGCGGCCCTGAGCCTGGCGCTGTTCGTCGCGGCCGAGCGCCGCAGCGCGCATCCGATGTTCGACTTCTCGGTGTTCCGCATCCACCGCTTCAACGGCGCGATGATGGGCTCGATGGGCATGAACTTCAGCTTCTGGCCGTTCATGATCTACCTGCCGATCTACTTCCAGGCGGCGCTGGGCTACGACGTGATGCGCGCGGGCTGGGCGCTGCTGGCCTACACGCTGCCCACGCTGCTGGTGCCGCCGCTGGCCGAGCGCCTCGCGCTGCGCCGCGGCGCCGAGCGCGTCATTCCCGCCGGCCTCGGGCTGATGGCCGCGTCCTTCCTGCTGATGGCCGCGGGCAACGCGCGCGGCAGCGACGCCGCGGTGATCGCCGCCTGCCTCGCGGCCGGCATCGGCCTGGGCCTCACGAACTCGCCCGTGACCAACACCAGCACCGGCTCGGTGTCGGCGGCGCGCGCGGGCATGGCCTCGGGCATCGACTTCAGCGCCCGGCTGATCACGCTGGCCTTCAACATCGCGCTCATGGGCTTCGTGCTCGTGAGCGGCATCGCGCGCCGGCTCGGCGACGCCGCGCCCGGCGCCGACGCAGAGGCGCTGCTGCAGTTCGCTCAGGACATCGCCGCGGGCAAGCTCCACACGCTGCCGGCCGCCGGCTCGCAGGCGCTCGCGCAGGCCGCGCTGCGCCAGGGCTTCGGCGACGTGATGCTCTATGCGGGCATCGGCGTGGGCGTGCTGGCGCTGGCCAGCGGCGCCTTCTTCAGGCGCAGCCGGCGTTCAGTGTGCCTTGTCCCAGTTGGGGCCGACGCCGATTTCCGCCAATAGGGGCACCTTGAGCTCGGCCACGCCGGCCATCAGGCGCGGGATCTCGCTGCGCACCCACTCGACCTCGGCCTCGGGCACCTCGAACACCAGTTCGTCGTGCACCTGCATGATCATCTTGGTCGCGCGCTGCTCGGCGTCGAGCACCTCCTGCACCTTGACCATGCTGAGCTTGATCAGGTCGGCCGCGGTGCCCTGCATCGGCGCGTTGATCGCCGCGCGCTCGGCGCCGCCGCGGCGCGGGCCGTTGGGCGAGTTGATCTCGGGCAGGTAGAGGCGCCGTCCGAACACGGTCTCGACGTAGCCCTTCTCCTTCGCGGTCGCGCGGGTCTCGTCCATGTAGGCCTTCACGCCCGGGTAGCGCGCGAAGTAGCGCTCGATGTAGGACGCGGCGGCCTTGGTCTCGATGCCGAGGTTGCGCGCGAGCCCGAAGCTGCTCATGCCGTAGATGAGGCCGAAGTTGATCACCTTGGCATAGCGGCGCTGCTCGCTCGAGACCTGGTCGGGCGTGGAGCCGAACACCTCGGCCGCGGTCGCGCGGTGCACGTCGATGCCTTCGCGGAACGCACGCAGCAGCGACTCGTCGCCGCTGATGTGGGCCATGATGCGCAGCTCGATCTGCGAGTAGTCGGCGCTCGCGATCACGCTGCCCGGCGGGGCAATGAAGGCTTCGCGCACGCGGCGGCCCTCGGGCGTGCGGATCGGGATGTTCTGCAGGTTCGGGTCGTTGCTCGACAGCCGGCCCGTGACCGCCACCGCCTGCGCATAGTGCGTGTGGACGCGGCCGGTGCGCGGGTTCGCGAGCTGGCCGAGCTTGTCGGTGTAGGTGCCCTTGAGCTTGGAGAGCCCGCGGTGCTCGAGGATCTTGGCCGGCAGCGGGAAGTCCTCGGCCAGCTTCTCGAGCACTTCCTCGTCGGTGCTCGGCGCCCCGCTCGGCGTCTTCTTGACCACGGGCAGGCCGAGCTTGGTGAAGAACACCTCGCCGATCTGCTTGGGCGAGCCGAGGTTGAAGGGCTGGCCCGCGAGCTCGTAGGCCTCCTGCTCGAGCGCCATGATGCGCGTGCCGAGCTCGTGGCTCTGCGCGGCGAGCGTGGGCGCGTCGATCAGCACGCCGTTGCGCTCGACGCGGTAGAGCGCCTCGCTCGAATCCATCTCGAGCTGGTAGATGAAGCGCAGCTTCTCGTCGCGCTCGATCTGCGGCCAGAGCGCGCGGTGCACGTCGAGCGTCTGGTCGCTGTCCTCGCAGGAATACTCGGCCGCCTTGGCGACGTCGACCTGGCTGAACGGGATCTGGTGCGCGCCCTTGCCGCAGATGTCCTCGTACGAGATGCCGCTGCGCCCGAGGTGGCGCTCGGCCAGGCTCGCGAGGCCGTGCGGCCGGTGCGCCTCGAGCACGTAGCTCTGCAGCATGGTGTCGTGGGCGTAGCCCTGCACCTCGATGCCGTGGTTGGCGAACACGTGGCGGTCGTACTTGACGTGCTGGCCGAGCTTCTTCTTCGCGCCGTTCTCGAGCCAGGGCCGGAGCCTGGCGAGCACCTCGTCGAACGGCAGCTGCGCGGGCACGTCGGGGTAGTTGTGCGCGAGCGGCACGTAGGCCGCCTCGCCGGGCTCGACGCTGAAGCTGATGCCGACGATCTGCGCCACCATCTCGTCGATCGAGGTGGTCTCGGTATCGATCGCGGCGAGCTCGGCCGCCTCGAGCTTCGCGAGCCAGGCGTCGAAGGCCTCCCAGGTCGTGATGGTCTCGTACTTCAGGTTGCTCGCGGGCGCGGCGGCGGCGATCGCGCCGAGGTTGGTCGACTCGTCGAACAGCCCCGCCTGGTCGGCGCTCGCCGCGCCGCCGCGCGCGGCCTGCTGCTTGAGGTTCTCCTCGATCAGCTCGGGCGGCACCTCCATCGCCTCGAGCGACTTGACCAGGCTCTTGAAGCCGTACTTCTCGTAGAAGGGCTTGAGCTCGGCCGTGCGCGGCGCGCCCACCGGCAGGCCCTCGAGGGAGGGCAGGCCCGTCACGTGGCCGTCGAGGTCGCAGTCGGTGCGGATCGTCACGAGCCGGCGCGACAGCGGCAGCCGCTCGAGCGCCTTGCGCAGGTTCTCGCCCGCGGCGCCCTTGACCTCGGCGGCGCGCGCCATCAGCGCGTCGAGCGAGCCGTATTCGAGCAGCCACTTGGCAGCCGTCTTCGGCCCCACCTTGTCGACGCCGGGCACGTTGTCGACCGAGTCGCCCACCAGCGTCTGGTAGTCGATCATCAATTGCGGCGGCACGCCGAACTCGGCCGTCACGCCGGCCACGTCGCGCTTCTTGCCGTTCATCGTGTCGATGATCGTGATGTGCTCGTCGACGAGCTGGCTCAGGTCCTTGTCGCCGCTCGAGACGATGACCTCCACGCCCTGCGCCGCGGCCGTCTTGGCGAGCGTGCCGATCACGTCGTCGGCCTCGATGTCGGGCACGCAGAGCACGGGCCAGCCCATGAGCTTCACCACCTCGTGGATCGGCTCGATCTGGCTGCGCAGGTCGTCGGGCATCGGCGAGCGGTTGGCCTTGTATTCGGGGTACAGGTCGTCGCGGAAGGTCTTGCCCGGGGCGTCGAACACGCAGGCCGCGTAGTCGGCGCGGACCTCGCGGCGCAGCGCCGTCATCATGTTGATCATTCCCCGGATCGCGCCGGTCGCCGGGCTCTTGGGATCGCCCGGCACCGCCCGCAGGTCGGGCATGGCATGGAAGGCGCGGTAGAGGTAGCTCGAGCCGTCGACGAGCAGCAGCGTTTTCTTGTCGGTCATCCGGCCATTTTGCCGTGCCGGCGCGGCGCGCCGAACCACGCCGGCCCGGGCGGCCCGACTACACCCCGGAACCGGGCGCGCGCCTACAATCCCTGCATGCCTAGCTCCACACTCCTGGTCGCCCGCCGCATCCTGCTGGCGCTGGCCTTCGCCACCCCCGTCGCCGCCGTCCAGGCGCAGCAGCCCGCGCCGGCCGAGCCGCTACAAAACCAGGAGCAGCAGCCCGAGGGGCGCCGCAACCAGAAGATCGAGCACATCCACACCGAGGACAGCGGCGCCTCGGTCGACGAGGTCCGCTACGGCGGCCGCACGCAGAGCATCAACGTGAAGCCGAAATCCAACATGCCCGGCTACGAGGTGCTGCCCAACGACGCGGGCACCACGCGCGGCTCCGCGAACGACGGCAACGGCAACGGCGCGCGCGTCTGGAACGTGCTGAAGTTCTGACCGTGGCCCCGGCTCCCGCGCCTTCGTTCACCGCATTCCCGGCTCGTCGCTGAGCATCCCTTCATGGCAGTCTTTACCGAAGTCGAGTTCGGCGAGGCGGACGCGCTCGTCCAGCGCCTCGGCCTGGGCCCCCTGCGCGAGCTGCGCGGCATCGAGGGCGGCATCGAGAACACCAACTATTTCGCCACCACCGAGAGCGGCGAGTTCGTGCTGACGCTGTTCGAGCGCCTCGGCGCGACGCAGCTGCCCTACTACCTCGGCCTCATGAAGCACCTCGCGGCGCGCGGCCTGCCGGTGCCCGAGCCCGTGGCCGACCCGGCGGTCGCGCCGCCCGCGGGCCATCCGCTCACGATTCCCGCCGACGCCCCGTGCGAGCTGCTGCTGCAGGTGGCGGGCAAGCCGGCCGCGGTGGTGCAGCGGCTCTCGGGCCGCAGCGAGCTCGCGCCGGGCCCCGCGCACTGCACCGAGCTCGGGCGCATGCTCGCGCGCATGCACCTCGCGGCGCGCGACTTCGCGCGCATCCAGCCGAACCTGCGCGGCCTGGCCTGGTGGAACGAGACCGTGCCGGTGGTGCTGCCCTACATCGACGAGGCCCAGTCCGCGCTGCTGCGGGCCGAGCTGGCCTACCAGAACCACATCGCCGAGTCCTCGGCCTACGCGGCGCTGCCGCGCGGGCCGGTGCACGCCGACCTGTTCCGCGACAACGTGATGTTCGCGGCCGGCCCCGAGGCCGACGCCGCGGCGCCGCGCCTGACCGGCGTGTTCGACTTCTACTTCGCGGGCACCGACACCTGGCTGTTCGACCTCGCGGTGTGCCTCAACGACTGGGCCGTCGACCTGGCGAGCGGCGAGCACGACGCCGAGCGCGCCGCCGCGCTGCTCGCGGCCTACGAGCGCGAGCGGCCGCTGCTCGCGGCCGAGCGCGCGCTGCTGCCCGCGATGCTGCGCGCCGCGGCGCTGCGCTTCTGGATCTCGCGCCTCTGGGACTTCCACCTGCCGCGCGAGGCCAGCATGCTCAAGCCGCACGACCCGGCGCATTTCGAGCGCGTGCTGCGCGAGCGCGCCGCCCATCCGCACGCGATGGCCCGCTCGCTCGAGCCGATCGCCGCCTGAACTTCCCATGAAACTGCACCTCGTGCCGGCGCGAACCGGCGCCGAATGGGTCCGACTCGGGCTCAAGACCTTCTGGCGGCAGCCGCTCGCCTTCGTCTCGCTGTTCTTCCTGCTGATGGCGCTGATCTCGACGGTGTCGCTGCTGCCGCTGGTCGGCAGCGTGCTCGCGCCGATCCTGCTGCCCTTCCTGACGCTGGGCCTGATGGTCGCGACCTCGGTGGCCTACGAGGACAACCCGGCCCGGCTCGGCACCGCGGGCGACCTGCAGCGGCCCGCGGGCTCTGCGATGTTCGTCGCGGTGCTCGAGGCGATGCGCGCGGAATGGCGTCCGCTCGTGAAGCTGGGCGTGATCTCGGCCGTGTATTTCGCGGTCGCGGTGCTGCTCACCAGCGTCATCGACGGCGGCCAGCTCGCGCGCGCCTACCTGCTCGACCAGGCGCCGACGCCCGAGGTGATGGCGAGCAGCGACTTCCAGCTCGCGCGCATGTTCCTGATGTGCCTGAACCTGCCGCTCTCGCTCGCGATGTGGCATGCGCCGGCGCTGGTGCACTGGCACCGCGTGGAGCCGGTCAAGAGCATCTTCTTCAGCATCGTGGCGCTGTTCCGCAACTTCGGCGCCTATGCGCTGTTCGGCCTCGCCTGGTTCGGCGTGTTCCTGCTCGCGGGCATCGCGATGGGGCTGGCCGCGACCGTGCTGATCGGCGTGGGCTCGGCGGTCGGGGGCGGCGCCTTCCTCGGCAACGTGCTGATCGTGGGCTCGGCCATGGTGCTCGCGGCGATGTCGCTGAGCTCGACCTGGTTCACCTTCCGCGACAGCTTCGATCCGAACTGAAGGCCGGCGCGCTCAGCCGCGCGCCCGGTCCTTGCGCAGGCTCGCGAACAGCGACCAGACCATGCCGAACAGCAGCAGCAGCGCGAAGCAGAGCGCGCCCCAGATCCACCATTCGCGCGCGGGATGCGGCTGCGTGGGCACCGGCAGCTGGGCCGCCGCCGCGGCGGCGACGTCGACCGCCTCGAGCACCGGCGCCGGCGCGAGCGCGCCGTCCCGTGTCGCGAACGACGCGGCCGCGCGAGGCTCGGGCGCGGCGGGTGCCGCGGCCTGAGCGCCGGCGGCGCAGAATCCCGCCGCGGCCAGCGCGACGGCCCAACGGATCCCCTGGCGCGACGGCCTCGCACCTTGCTTCATGCGGCACCTCCTTCGGGCAGATGCCGCATCTTTCCCGATTTCGCCCGTCCTGGGGAGCGCGGGCGCGAAATCACCTACTGCCGCCACGGCATGGGCGAACTATCGGCCTAAGCCGGGGCGCCGGCCGCCCCCGGTCGGGCCGTCAGACCGGCGTGAGCTTGGCGACCGAGAGCGCGAGCCACTTCACGCCGTGGCGCGTGAACTTGACCTGCGCGCGCGCGTCGTCGCCCGTGCCTTCGAGCGAGAGCACCGTGCCCTCGCCGAACTTGTTGTGGAACACCTGCATGCCCGAGCGCAGCCCGTGCGAGGGCGCGGCCTTCTGCGGCGGCACGGGCGGATTCGCGAAGGTCTCCCTGCTGCCGCCGCCGTACCCGCCACCGCCACCGCCATAGCCGCCGCCCGCGGAGCGCGTGCTGCCGTAGCCGCCGCCGTAGCCGAAGGCCGAGGGCGTGAAGCCCTGGTTCTTCGGCGTGAGCCACTTGAGCGCGCCCTCGGGCAGCTCGTCGAAGAAGCGGCTCCTGACGTTGTAGCGCGTCTGGCCGTGCAGCATGCGCGTCTGCGAGTGGCTCAGGTAGAGCCGCTGGCGCGCGCGCGTGATCGCCACGTACATCAGCCGGCGCTCCTCCTCGAGGCTCTCGAAATCGCTCATCGAGTTCTCGTGCGGGAACAGGCCCTCCTCCATGCCGGTGATGAACACGCAGTCGAATTCGAGGCCCTTGGCCGCGTGCACCGTCATGAGCTGCACCGCGTCCTGGCCGGCCTGCGCCTGGTTGTCGCCCGATTCGAGCGCCGCGTGGGTCAGGAAGGCCGCGAGCGGGCTCAGCGTCTCGCCGGTCTCGGCGTCGGGCGCGAGCGGTTCGTCGAGCACGGGGCGGTTCGGGTCGAGCCCCTGGCTCGCGGGCGACTGGCGCAGCTCGTCCACGGGCAGCGCCACCGCGTCGCGGCCGAAGCCCTCCTGCGTCACGAAGCTCTCGGCGGCGTTGACGAGTTCCTCCAGGTTCTCGATGCGGTCGGCGCCCTCGCGGTCGGCCTTGTAGTGCTCGACCAGCCCGCTGTGGTCGAGCACCAGCTCGATGATCTCGCGCAGGCTGATGCCCTGCGTCTGCTCGCGCAGCACGTCGATCTTGGCGACGAAGGCCGTGAGGTTGGCGCCGGCCTTGCCGCCGACGGCGTGCACCGCGTCGTGCAGCGAGCGGCCGGCCGCGCGCGCGGCATCCTGCAGCTGCTCGAGCGTGCGCGCGCCGATGCCGCGCGGCGGGAAGTTGACCACGCGCAGGAAGCTGGTGTCGTCGTCCTTGTTCTCGAGCAGGCGCAGGTAGGCCAGCGCATGCTTGATTTCGGCGCGCTCGAAGAAGCGCAGGCCGCCGTAGACGCGGTACGGCACGCCGGCGTTGAAGAGCGCGGTCTCGAGCACCCGGCTCTGGGCATTGCTGCGGTAGAGCACGGCCATCTCCTTGCGCTCGATGCCGTCGCGCACCAGCTGGCGCATCTCCTCGACCATCCACTGCGCCTCGGCGAGGTCGGTCGGCGCCTCGTACACGCGCACCGGCTCGCCCGGCCCCTGGTCCGTGCGCAGGTTCTTGCCCAGGCGCTTCTTGTTGTGGCTGATCAGCTCGTTGGCCGAGTCGAGGATGTTGCTGTAGCTGCGGTAGTTCTGCTCCAGCTTGATCTGGTGGCGCACGTCGAACTCGCGCACGAAGTCGGCCATGTTGCCCACCCGCGCGCCGCGGAAGGCGT
>CBHTTS010000224.1:0-9208 GCA_966095775.1 uncultured Variovorax sp.
TCGCGCTGTGGGACCTGTTCGGCAAGGCCGCCAACATGCCGGTGCACACCGCGCTCGGCGGCAAGAGCCGCGACGCGATCCGCATCTACAACACCTGCGCGGGCTACCAGTACATCCGCAGCGCGGCGAACCAGACCAGCTCCAACTGGGGCCTCGCGAACAGCAACGGCCCCTACGAGGACCTGCAGGGCTTCCTGCACCATGCCGACGAGCTCGCGGAGTCGCTGCTCGCCGAAGGCATCACGGCGATGAAGATCTGGCCCTTCGACCCCGCGGCCGAGAAGAGCCACGGCCAGTACATCAGCAACGCGGACCTCGACGCGGCGCTCGAGCCGTTCCGCAAGATCCGCAAGGCCGTGGGCAGCAGGATGGACATCATGGTCGAGTTCCACAGCCTCTGGCGGCTGCCGATGGCCCAGAAGATCGCGCGCGCGCTGCAGGAGTTCGACACCTTCTGGCACGAGGACGCGATCCGCATGGACAGCCTCGACCTGCTCAGGCAGTACGCGCGCGATTGCAAGGCGCTGGTCTGCGCGAGCGAGACGCTGAGCTACAAGTGGGGCTTCAAGGACTACCTGCAGACCGGCGTGGCGGGCGTCGCGATGCTCGACCTGAGCTGGTGCGGCGGCCTGACCGAGGCACGCAAGATCGCGGCGATGGCCGATGCCTGGCAGCTGCCGGTGGCGCCGCACGACTGCACCGGGCCGGTGGTCTGGGCCGCCTCCACGCACCTGAGCCTGCATGCGCCGAACGCGCTGATCCAGGAGAGCGTGCGCGCCTTCTTCACCGGCTGGTACAAGGAACTCGTCACTGAACTGCCCCGCGTCGAGAACGGCATGATCAGCCTCAACGACAAGCCCGGCCTCGGCCTCGAGCTGCTGCCCGACCTGCACCGACGCGCCGACGCGATCGTGCGGGTGTCGAAGGCGGCGTAGCGCGGCGCTCAGTCGCGCGGGTCGGTGCGCAGCCGCAGCAGCGCGCGCACGAAGCCGTGATCCGAGCGCGCGCGGTCGCGGCCTTCGTGCAGGTGGTCGTTGAAGTAGTCGACCCGGCGCACGTCGCCCAGGCTGTTGCGGCTCGCGGCCACGAACTCCTCGCTCACGAAGATCTGGTCGAGCACCGCCGGCAGACCCTGGTGGATGTGCGAATAGGCCACGTCCTTCTTGAGCGCCGACTCGCCCTGCATCTCGTAGGCGTTGAACAGCGCCACGTCGCGCGCGCCCTTGTCGTAGGCCACCTCGGAGGTGGCGGCGACGAGCTGCGTGGTCACGCTGTGCGGATCGTCATTGAAGTCGCCCATCACCACCAGCGGCGTGCGCGTGCGCTCGAGCAGGTCGATCACGATGCAGCGCAGCGCCGCCGCCTCGGCGCCGCGCATCAGCAGCGAGCGCAGCGAGGCCATCACGCCGACCTTGCGGTCGTCGCGGTCCTCGAGCGGCTCGCCCTGCGCGTCGAGCAGGAACTTCGGCCGCTTCGACTTGAGGTGCACCGTCAGCACGTGCACCTGCTGCCCGTGCTTCATGCGCAGCGTCACGAGAAAGGGCGGACGCTCGAAGCGCGTGTGCCGCCCGAGCCCGGGCACCTCGACGCCGAAGCCCGGCGGGAAGTCGACGAAGGACTGCGCATGGTCGACCGCGAGCCGCGTCGCGATGCCCACCCGCGGCGTGCCCTGCGCGCCGTCGCGCTGCGGCGGCGCGTTCTCGGCGCCGGGCACCGAGACGAAGTCGTAGCGCAGCCCGCTGCGCGCGATCGCCGCCTTCAGCGCGCCTTCGTCCCAGACCTCCTGCACCGCGAGCACGTCGGCGTTGAGCATGCGGAAGCGCTCGCCCGTCCACTCGATCTTGCGCTCGTACTCGGCCTGGTCGTACGGATCCTGGTTCTCGTAGTAGACGCGGTGCGGATGCGCGAGGTTGAGCAGGTTGCAGGTGGCGACGAAGAGCGTGGCGTAGTTGGGCGGGATGTACTGCATGGCCCGGGATTGTGGCCCCGAAGGCAGCCGGCAGATCGCCGCCATCGGCCGCACGCATCTTGTAGCGGAGTTGACAACCCGCGCGCGAAACCCCGTTGTTTCCGCGCCCCTGCCGGCGCGAGGCGCCGACCGCGAAAGAGAATCCGCCGCTGGATTCCATCATTCGACAGGAGGACATGAAAATGAGAATTCGATCGACCGGCGCCGTGCTGCTGGCGGCGGCCCTGCTCGCGGCCTGCCAGTCCGCGCCGCTGTACGAGCCGGGCCGGCGCGCCTTGGTCGCGGCGGAGGAAGACGAGGAGCGTCCCGTGGTCGGCCAGCCGGTGCCCGGCACCGCCTTCGCCCAGCTCAAGCCGAGCATGAGCTATGCCGAGGTGCTGCGGATCGCCGGCAAGCCCAATGCCGAAACCGTGCGGAACACCGGCAAGGCGTGGATCCCGACCTTCAACGGCACCGACCGCTGGCGCCACTACCTGGCCTACAAGGGACAGGGCGTGCTGGTCTTCGCAGGCGCCGCGGGCGGGGAGATCGCCGAGATCTCGCGCAACCGCTCCTACACGCCCGACGTGCTGATCCAGATCATTCACAACCCGGCCGACAGCGGCAGGCTCTGAGGCGACGCTGCCGGCAGGTCCGGGCAGTGAAAAAGAAAAAAGGCACGTGCGGTACGTGCCTTTTTTGCGCCTGGATGGCGCGCGGGGCCGGTCGGCCCGCGCCGCGCCTCAGCGATTGAACGAGCGGCCGCCGCCACCGCCGCCGTAGCCGCCACCCGAGCGGCCACCGCCGTAACCGCCGCCGCCACCGCCACCGCCACGACCGCCGCGGCCGCCACGACCGCGGCCGCCCATGTGGTCGACGCTCGTGCGCAGCGGATCGGGCTGGCCCGCGCCGCCGCCCATCGTTTCGGCGCGCAGGTGCGCCACCTGGTTGGCCTGCGTGGGGCTGTGGCTGTTGCCGTGGTGGCGCGGCTGGCGCTCCTCGTGCGGCAGGTGGTTCTGGCCGTGGTGCGGTGCATGGTGCGCGCCGCGGGCGGGGCCCTGGCGTCCGCCCTGGCCGCGCGGGCCCTGGCCTTGGCCGTTGCCGTTGCGGGCGGGCTGCTGCTGCGCGCCCTGGCCGCCGTTGGCACGGCGCTGCCCGCCGGTGCCGTTGCCGCCGCGCTCGCCCTGCGACGCCTTGTTGTCGCGGATGCGCTGCATCATCTCCTGCCGAGCGGCCTTGGCCGCGGCCTGCATCACCTCGCGGCTGGGCGGGCGGCCGGCGCCGCCCCAGAGGGTCTGGCGGCCCATGGCGATGGGCTCGGCGCGCTCGCCTTCCTCGGGGCCGAAGCCCTCGATCACCTTCACCGGGATCTGCTGCTTGGTGAAGCGCTCGATCTCCTGCATGAAGCCTTCCTCGTCCAGGCAGACCAGGCTGACCGCCTGGCCTTCGCGGCCCGCGCGGCCGGTGCGGCCGATGCGGTGGACGTAGTCCTCGGGCACGTTGGGGATCTCGTAGTTCACCACGTGCGGCAGGTCGTCGATGTCGATGCCGCGGGCGGCGATGTCGGTGGCCACCAGCGCGCGGATCTCGCCGCTCTTGAAGCCGGCCAGCGCCTGGGTGCGCGCGCTCTGGCTCTTGTTGCCGTGCAGCGCCATCGCCTGGATGCCGTTCTTGGTCAGGAACTCGGCCACGCTGTTGGCGCCGAACTTGGTGCGCGTGAACACGAGCACCTGGCTCCACTTGTTCTCGTTGATGATGTGGGCGAGCAGCGCCTTCTTCTTGCCGCGACCCACGGGATGGATCACCTGCGTGATGCGCTGCACCGTGGTGTTGCGCGGCGTGACCTGGATGCTCTGCGGGTTCTTCAGCAGCGTGGCCGCGAGGTCGCGGATCTCGTCGCTGAAGGTGGCCGAGAACAGCAGGCTCTGCTTGTCCTTCGGCACCAGCGCGAGGATCTTCTTCACGTCGTGGATGAAGCCCATGTCGAGCATGCGGTCGGCTTCGTCGAGGATCAGGATCTCGACCTGGCCGAGGTCGAGCATGCCCTGCTGCTGCAGGTCGAGCAGGCGGCCGGGGGTGGCCACGAGGATGTCCACGCCGCGCTTGAGGCGGTCGATCTGCGGGTTCATGCCGACGCCGCCGAAGATCACGGTCGAGCTCAGCTGCAGGTACTTGCCGTAGGTGCGCACTGATTCCTCGACCTGCGCCGCGAGTTCGCGCGTGGGCGTGAGCACCAGGGCGCGGACGCCGACGCCGCCGAACTTGTTGGCCGCGGCGCGGCCCAGGCTGAGCTTGTGCAGCATCGGCAGCGTGAACGCGGCCGTCTTGCCGGTGCCGGTCTGGGCGCCGCCGAGCAGGTCGTGGCCTTCGAGCACCGCGGGGATGGCCTGCGCCTGGATGGGGGTGGGGGAGTCGTAACCGTGCTCGTGCACAGCCTTCAAGATGGCGGGGGCCAGCTTCAGTTCGTCAAAATTCATTGGAAACAACAAGCGCCATACACGGCGCAGTGGCATCGGCCCGCTTGGCGTCTCGATGACGCCGAGCCAGTCAAGGCAGATGAAGGTCAGGAGTGGGAGCCGGAAAGTCCGCCCTGCGAGAGGGGTGCCGGATGGGGTCGCCAGCGGCTGGATGGGCTTTCTTCGTCCCCGGCAGAGAGCCGGCGTTGCGGGCAACTGGACCCGGCAACGTCGTTATTGTCGCACGAGTCGGGGCGGGGGCGCGGATCACCTGCAACCGCTGAGGTTGTCGAGCACGGTGAACAGCCTCTCGAACAGCCGGTGGCTGTAGTCGAAATCGGGGTGCATGCCGTCCTGCAGATCGCGGATGCCTTCGAAGTGCACCGCGCCCCAGTCGACGAAACTCACCTTCATCTGCGCGGCGACGAGCTGCGTCAGCGCATCGTACTGGTCGCGTCGGATCAATTGCGCCTTCCGGATGTTGAGCGCGGGGGTGGCGACCTGGCGGGTGAAGCCGGTCAGGATCGGCTCGCGGCCCTCGGCGCGAACCTGCTCGATGATGGCGTGCAGGGTCTGAACGTAGAGCGCCGGCTTCACGTTGCGCCAGGCGTCCACCACGCCGGCCTGGATCACCACCCAGCGGCCCTTGCGTGGCAATCCGTTGAAGCGGCGGCCCAGGTCGGTCAGCAGCACTTCGGGCGCGGAGTGATCGATGAAGGTCAGTGCCGGCCGCCTCTTCTGCCATGTGGCGAGCGGCCGTTCGGATGTGCCGTTGCTGGCCATGATGCTGTCGCCGTAGACTTCGACGGTGCAGCGCTCCGGCGGGGCTTCGGCGGCCGGCGGCGGGCCACGGCGAGCGGACGGGACGGCGTTCTCGGGCGCGTTGCGGCCGGCGCCGCCGCCGCAGCCGGCCAGCGCGAGCAGGCCGGCGCAGCACAGCGGCAAGATTCTCTTGGACATTGGGCTTCCTGCGGCCGCGCTGGATGACGAAGGGTGCGCGGCGACTGCTTTGCGATCGAGCCTACCGCTGCCGCCGCGCGATTCCCGGCCGTTGCGGCGCGCGGGATCGGGGGTTTTTCACGAACATCCTGACGAAAATGCAAAGGCGCCGCCATCCGCGATTGAAGCTTTTTCAATTGCGCGGCAAAGGGGCTCATCGGGAGGCTGCGGGGCGTTCCAATCGGTGCCCGGCATAATTTCCCCCAAGGCTCCAACCGATTTCACCCAAAGAACCATGGCTCAATACGTCTATTCGATGAACCGTGTCAGCAAGACCGTGCCGCCCAAGCGGCAGATCTTGAAAGACATTTCGCTGTCCTTTTTCCCCGGCGCCAAGATCGGCGTGCTCGGCCTCAACGGCTCGGGCAAGTCCACGCTGCTCAAGATCATGGCCGGCGTCGACAAGGAGATCGAGGGCGAGGCCCTGCCGATGCCGGGCCTCACGATCGGCTACCTCGAGCAGGAGCCCAAGCTCAATCCCGAGCACACGGTGCGCGAGTCGGTCGAGGAATCGATGGGCGCCGTGAACGCGGCCAAGAAGCGCCTCGAGGAGGTCTACGAGCTCTATGCCGCCGAAGACGCCGACTTCGACGCGCTCGCGGCCGAGCAGGCCGAGCTCGAGGCGATCATCGCCACCGCCGGCACCGACTCCGAGCACCAGCTCGAGATCGCGGCCGATGCGCTGCGCCTGCCGCCGTGGGACGCCAAGATCGGCCTGCTCTCGGGCGGCGAGAAGCGCCGCGTCGCGCTGTGCCGGCTGCTGCTGTCCAAGCCCGACATGCTGCTGCTCGACGAGCCGACCAACCACCTGGACGCCGAATCGGTCGAATGGCTCGAAGTGTTCCTGCAGCGCTTCCCGGGCACCGTGGTGGCGATCACCCACGACCGCTACTTCCTCGACAACGCCGCCGAGTGGATCCTCGAACTCGACCGTGGCCGCGGCATCCCGTGGAAGGGCAACTACAGCACCTGGCTCGAGCAGAAGGGCGAGCGCCTGGCGCAGGAGCAGAAGAGCGAGGAAGCCCACGCCAAGGCCCTGAAGAAGGAACTCGAGTGGTCGCGCCAGAACCCCAAGGCGCGCCAGGCCAAGAGCAAGTCGCGCCTCGCCCGCTTCGAGGAGCTGAGCGACGTCGAATACCAGAAGCGCAACGAGACGCAGGAGATCTTCATTCCCGTCGCGGAGCGCCTCGGCAGCCAGGTGATCGAGTTCAAGAACGTCACCAAGTCCTTCGGCGACCGCGTGCTGATCGACAACCTGAGCTTCAACATCCCCGCGGGCGCGATCGTCGGCATCATCGGCCCGAACGGCGCCGGCAAGTCGACGCTGTTCAAGCTGATCGCGGGCAAGGAGCAGCCCGATTCGGGCGAGGTCGTGATCGGCCAGACCGTGAAGATGGCCTTCGTCGACCAGACGCGCGATGCGCTCGCCGACCAGAAGACCGTGTGGGAAGACGTCTCGGGCGGCCTCGACATGATCAACGTCGGCAAGTTCCAGATGGCCAGCCGCGCCTACGTGGGCCGCTTCAACTTCAACGGCCAGGATCAGCAGAAGAAGGTCGGCATGCTCTCGGGCGGCGAACGCGGCCGCCTGCACCTGGCGAAGACGCTGATCGCGGGCGGCAACGTGCTGCTGCTCGACGAACCCTCGAACGACCTCGACGTCGAGACGCTGCGTGCGCTCGAGGACGCGCTGCTCGAGTTCGCGGGCAGCGTGCTCGTGATCAGCCACGACCGCTGGTTCCTCGACCGCATCGCGACGCACATCCTCGCGGCCGAGGGCGACAGCCAGTGGACCTTCTTCGACGGCAACTACCAGGAGTACGAGGCCGACAAGAAGAAGCGCCTGGGCGAAGAGGGCGCCAAGCCCAAGCGCATGCGCTACAAAGCCCTGAAGTAGGGCCACCCCCGTGCGGCTCACTGCGTGTAGCCGCTCCCCCCTCTAGGGGGCAACACCTGCGGACCGGCGGAGCCGGATCCGCGGTGTTCCCGGCTCCCCCCTGGTGCGCTT
This sequence comes from uncultured Variovorax sp., assembly GCA_966095775.1. Lineage (GTDB taxonomy): Bacteria > Pseudomonadota > Gammaproteobacteria > Burkholderiales > Burkholderiaceae_C > Variovorax. Next base: position 7,412 of record CBHTTS010000224.1, read on the forward strand.
CAGGGGAGGTCAGGGGTTCTTTGGCGCCTCGGCGGCGGGGGTCGCGCGTGGCGCGAAATCGCCGGGCTGCGGCCAGCGCAACTGCACGCGCTTGCGCACGGCATGGATGTTGTTGCGCAGCGCATAGAGCTCGTCGGCGTACGACAGCGGCACGGCCACCTTGTTGACGACGCGGTCGAGTTCGTCGAGCTCCTCGAGCAGCTCGTCGCGCCCGCCCTGGCGGGCCTCGACCTTGGCCTCGATGTCGCGCAGGCGTGCATACCAGCGGAACACGCGGCGGCGCACGCGGAACTGGTAGAGCGGCGGCACGACGCGGCTCAGCGGGAGCATCAGCACCAGCAGGCCGCCGAGCACCAGCCACATGCGCTCGACCAGGTTGCTGGCCCAGAACGGGAGGTAGCGCTGCCAGAAGGGCGGGGTGCCGTTGATCGCGCGGTCGCCCTCGGGGCTCACGGGCAGTTCGCTGGTGCGGGTGTTCGGGAAGTCGCGCGCGCGGTTGAACCAGCCGGCCTCGCTGTGCACGCCCTGCGCCGCCTGCGCGAACCGCTGCCGCAGCGCCGAATGGGTGTGCTCGCGCGACAGCAGCGAGGTGGTGGCCGCGAGCAGCGTGACGTCCGACGGCGGCAGGTCGCGCGCGAGGTCGACCACGCCGCGCGGCAGCGTGACCGCCGACAGGAACGGGAAACGGCGCGAGTACGCATCGGCTTGGCCGAAGTCCATCAGCTTGATGTCGCCCGCGCGCAGCAGCCGCTGCACCTGCGGCGACTGCGGCGCCGAGGCGAGCACGATCGCGTCGAGCAGGCCCGCCTGCAGCGCCTCGGTCGCGGCGGCCTGCTCGAGGTTCGACAACTGCAGCGCATCGGGCTCGATGTGGTTGGCCCTGAACAGCCGTTCCATGATCTCGGGCAGCCCGCTGCCCGGCATGTCGACGTTGACGCGCAGCCCGCGCAGCTGCGCGAGCGAGCTCAGCGTGCCGGTCTTGCGGTCGATCTTCTGCGCGACGTCGGCGCGGTAGAAGAGCCAGATCGGCTCGTAGAACAGGCTGCCGAGCGAGGTCAGGCCGGCCTCCTCGTCGGCCACCGGGTCGGCGCTGCCGCCGCGCACGAAGCCCACGTCGGCGCCGCCGTTGCGCAGCAGCTCGAGGTTCTCGGACGAGCCCGAGGTCGCCTTGAGCTCCACCGTGATGCCGTCGGCCTTCAGCAGCTCGGCGTAGCGCTTGCCGAACTGCGCGTAGGCGCTGCCGGTCGGGCCGGTCGCGAGCGTCACGTGGCGCGGCGGCTGCGGATCGAGCCACCAGTAGGCCGCGATCAGCAGGCCGATCACGAGGAAGACGACCGGCCCCGCGGAGGCGATCAGGTCGCGGATGGACAGCAGGATCAGCTTCAGTGTCTTGGGCATCGCCATGACCGGATCAACCTTTCGTCGCGGCCAGTTCGGCCGCAGAGGGAATGTGCAGCCCGCCCACGGTCACGGACTGCGCGGCCAGCACCGCGCGCAGCGTGGCGCGCGCGACCGCCTCGGCGGCCATGGTGCCGAGCACCGTCATGCCCGGGCGCGAGGCGGCGTCGGGGCCCTCGATCGGCACCCGGCCGGTGGCGAGCGCGAACAGCGTGTCGCCGTCGCTCATCGTGTGCACCGGGTTGATGGCGCGCGCGAGGCCGTCGTGCGCCACGCTCGCGAGCCGGTTGGCCTGCACCTTGGTGAGCGCGGCGTCGGTGGCGGCGACGCCGCTGGTGGTGTTGGTGGCCGCGCGCCGCGGCCGCGGCAGGTCGCCGCGCCGCAGGGCGCGGCGGGGGG
>CBHTTS010000225.1:0-9155 GCA_966095775.1 uncultured Variovorax sp.
TGGCCTTCGTGGCGACCCTGTATCCCAGCTGGCGCGCGAGCCGCGTCAATCCCGCGGAGGCCTTGCGCTATGAATGACGTCACCCCGCACACGGGCGTGGTGCTCTCCTGCCAGGGCCTCACCAAGCGCTTCAGCGAGGGCGGCCTGGACGTCGAGGTGCTGCGCGGCGTGGACCTCGAGGTGCACGCGGGCGAGACGCTCGCGATCGCCGGCCAGTCCGGTTCCGGCAAGAGCACGCTGCTGCACGTCCTGGGCGGCCTGGATGCGCCGACTTCCGGCTCGGTGCAGCTGATGGGGCAGGACCTGGCGCGGCTCGATCCCGCCACGCAGGGCCGGCTGCGCAACCAGCACCTGGGCTTCGTCTACCAGTTCCACCACCTGCTGCCCGAGTTCAGCGCGCTCGACAACGTGGCGATGCCGCTCAAGATCCGGCGCACCGAGTCGTCGCAGGCGCATGCCGCGGCCGCGAAGATCCTCGACAGCGTGGGCCTGGGCCAGCGCCTGCACCACCGCCCGGCCGAGCTCTCGGGCGGCGAGCGCCAGCGCGTGGCGATCGCGCGCGCGCTCGTCACGCAGCCGGCCTGCGTGCTCGCCGACGAGCCCACGGGCAACCTCGACCGCGGCACCGCCGACGCGGTGTTCGCGCTGATGATCGAGCTGGCCCACAGGCACCGCACCGCCTTCGTGATGGTCACGCACGACCAGGACCTCGCGAAGCGCTGCGACCGCGTGCTGCAGCTCGTGGCAGGACGGCTCGCGGGCTGATGCCCCGCCGCGGCGAGTGGCCTCCGCTGGGCCGCTTGCCACGGTGCGCGGAATGTCGCGAAACTGGGGGCCGATGGTTCAACCCCCGGAGCGCTTCATCACCATGGAAACCGACGACGACACCACGCCCGCCGCCACCGCGGAGCCGCGCAACTCCTACCTCGAGGAAAAGGCCTTCAAGTCGCGCACGCTGCTGATCTTCGGCAGCATCACCGATTCGGTCGCGGCCGACGTCACGCGCAGGCTGATCGCGCTCGATGCCGACAGCACCGAGAAGCCGATCGACATCCTCGTGAGCTCGCCCGGCGGGCACCTCGAGTCGGGCGACGCGATCCACGACGTCGTGCGCTTCATCAGCGCGCCCGTGAACATGATCGGCACCGGCTGGGTCGGCAGCGCCGCCACGCACCTGTTCCTCGCGGCGCCGCGCGAGCGCCGCGTGTGCCTGCCCAACACCCGCTTCCTGATCCACCAGCCGAGCGGCGGCGCGGGCGGGCAGGCCACCGACATCGCGATCCAGGCGCAGGAGATCATCAAGGCGCGGCACCGCATCGCCCACGAGATCGCGCGCGAGACCGGCAAGCCCATCGACGTGGTGCTCGCCGACATCGAGCGCGACCGCTGGCTCTCGGCCGAGGAGGCGGTCGGCTACGGGCTGGTCTCGCGCATCATCCAGCGCAAGACCGAGCTGCACGGCTGAAGAACCGCTTCAGCCCTTGGGCTTGTAGGCCACCACGTCGATCTCGACCTTCGCGTCGACCATGAGGCGCGCCTCGGTGGTCGAGCGCGCGGGCTTGTTCTCGCCGAAGTAGCCCATGTAGATGCGGTTGAAGGCACCGAAATCGCGCGCGTCGTGCAGCCAGACGGTGCACTTGCACACGTCGTCGAGCGTCGCGCCGGCGAGCGCGAGCACCTTCTGGATGTTCTCCATCACCTGGCGCGTCTGCACCTCGATGCCGCCCGCGACGATCTCGCCTTCGGCATTCGCGGGCACCTGGCCCGAGACGTAGATGAAGTCGCCGGCGCGCACGGCCGGGGAGAAGGGGCGCGCCTGGCGGTCCGAGGCGAGGGGCGGGGCGCCGAGGTATTCGAGCGGCATGTGGACTCCTGGTTGTGGAGTCGCGAGTATCCGTCGAAACTGAAAATATCTTTCAAATCTTCACCCGATGTCCGGGTAAACACGGATGTTTTGGCATGAATGCTGCTTCAAAGTGCGGGCTGAAAAGAAAATTTCTTTCAATCCTGCCTGCCACGAAGGAGTCCCCATGTCCCACGCCGGTCCCGCCGCCCAGCGCCTGCCGCACCTGATGACGTCGAAGCGCCGCCTGCTCGGTGGCTCGCTGCTGCTCGCGCTGCTCTGCGCGGCGCTGCCCCATGCACCGGCCCGGGCGCAGGCCGCGCGCAACCACGCGACGCTCGCCATGGTGGCCGAGCCGCAGACGCTCGATCCGATGGCCTCGACCGCCGACCTGGTCGGCACGATCATGCAGCACGTCTACGAGACGCTCTACACCTTCGACGCCAAGTGGAACGTGGTGCCGATGCTCGCCGAGGGCATGCCGAAGATCTCGGCCGACGGCAAGACCTACGCGATCGCATTGCGCCGCGGCGTGATGCTGCACAACGGCCGCGAGCTCAACGCCGACGACGTGGTCGCGAGCCTGCAGCGCTGGATGGACCAGTCGCCGCGCGGCAAGGCGGTGGCGAAGGAGGTCGAGAGCCTCAAGGCCAAGGGACCGCTGGGCGTGGAGATCGTGCTCAAGGCGCCCTATGCGCCGCTGCTCGCGCAGCTCGCGCTGCCGAGCGGCATGGCCGCGATCATGGCCAAGGATTCGATCGCCTCGCCGCTCAAGGACTTCGTCGGCACCGGCCCGTACAGGTTCAAGGAGCGCCGCCCCGACCAGTTCGTGCTGCTCACGCGCTTCGACAAGTACGCCGCGCGCAAGGAGCCCGCGAGCGGCTATGGCGGCAGGCGCGAGGCCGCGATCGAGGAACTGCGCTTCGTGCCCGTGCCGAATGCGAGCACGCGCGTCGAGGGCGCGCTCGCGGGCCAGTACGACTTCGCCGACCTGCTGCCGGTGGAGGCACTGCCGCGGCTCGAGAAGTCGGGCGGCAAGACGGTGCCGATCATGACGCCGTCGTTCGGCTTCCCCTACCTCGTCTTCAACACCAAGGAGGGCGTGGCCGCGAACCAGCCGCTGCGCCAGGCGATCCAGACCGCGCTCGGGGAGGGCGAGATGCTCGCCGCGGGCTTCGGCGACACGCGCTTCTTCGTGGCCGAGCCCAACCATTTCCCCAAGGGCTCGCCGTTCTACTCGGCCGCCGGCGCCGACCAGTACAACCAGCGCAACGCCGCCAAGGCCAAGGAGGCCGCGGCCAAGGCCGGCTACAAGGGCGAGCCGGTCCGCGTGCTCACGAGCCGCCAGTACGACTTCCACTACAACATGTCGCTGCTGATGGCCGAGCAGCTCAAGCGCGCGGGCTTCAAGGTCGACCTCAACGTGGTCGACTGGGCCACGCTGGTGCAGCGCCGCAACGACCCCAAGCTCTGGGACCTCTACGTCACGCATTCGGGCCAGTTCCCCGAGCCGATGCTCTCGCCGCCGCAGCTCGGCGACGGCGCGCCCGGCTGGTGGGACACGCCCGCCAAGAAGGCCGCGCTGTCCGCCTTCAACGTCGAGAGCGATCCGGCCAGGCGCGGCGCGCTCTGGGGCAAGGTGCAGCAGGTGGTCTACGACGAGGTGCCGTACATCAACGTCGGCAAGTTCAACGGGCTGTCGGCGAAGAGCCCGGCGCTCGACAACTACCAGCCCGCGACCTGGCCCTTCTTCTGGAACGCCCGCATCAAGTGAGGCGGCTGGCGAACACGGACAGCCGAACGCGACCATGATCCGCTACATCGCTTCCCGCGCCGCCGGCATGCTGGTCGTGCTCGCCATCGTCGCGGTGCTGGTCTTCGTGCTCACGCGCGCCGCCTCGGGCGACCCGGTCTCGGTGCTGCTCGGCGACCAGGCCACCGCGGCCGACATCGCGCGCGTGCAGAAGGAATACGGCCTCGACAAGCCGCTGCCGGTGCAGTTCGGCTACTGGCTGCGCGAAGTGGTGCAGGGCAACCTCGGCACCTCGATCTTCCTGCAGCGGCCCGTGACCCAGGCGCTCTGGGAGCGCGCCGAGCCCACCGCGCTGCTCGCGCTGATGGCGGTGGCCATCGCGGCGCTGATCGGCGTGCCCTGCGGCATCGTCTCGGCCGTGTTCCGCGGCCGCGCGGTCGACCAGCTGTTCACCGGCATCGCGATGCTCGGCGCGAGCATCCCGAGCTTCTGGCTCGGCATCGTGCTGATCCAGCTGTTCGCGGTCTCGCTCGGCTGGTTCCCGGTCTCGGGCTACGGCGCGCCCGACGCGCCGCTCGCCGAGCGCCTGCATGCGCTGGTGCTGCCCGCGACCGTGCTCGGCCTCTTGAACTCGGCGCTGATCATCCGCTTCACGCGCGCCTCGATGCTCGACGTGCTCGGCGAGGACTACGTGCGCACCGCGCGCTCCAAGGGCCTGGCCGAAGGCGTGGTGGTGCTCAAGCATGCGCTGCGCAACGCGCTGGTGCCGATCGTCACGGTGGTCGGCCTGACGGTCGCGCTGATGATCGGCGGCGCCGTCGTCACCGAGACCGTGTTCGGCCTGCCGGGCGTGGGCAACCTCGTGGTCAACGCGGTGCTGCGGCGCGACTATCCCGTGATCCAGGGCGCGCTGCTCGTGATCGCGGCGATCTACGTGCTGATCAACTTCTCGATCGACCTGCTCTACGCGGTGGTCGATCCGCGCGTGAAGGTCTGAGCGATGCGCATGCCCCGAATGCTCCGCCAGCTGATGCATCGCCGCATCGTGATGGTCGCCGCGCTGGTGCTGCTCGCGATCGCGGTGCTCGCGATCGGCGCGCCGCTCGTCGCCTCGATCGACCCCAACGACACGGCCGTGCTGCAGCGCCTCAAGGCGCCGAGCGCCGAACACCTGCTCGGCACCGACGAGCTCGGCCGCGACCTCTATTCGCGCATCGTGCACGGCGCGCGCTACTCGCTCGCGATCGCGGCGCTCACGGCGCTCGGCGCCGTCGTCCTGGGCACGCTGCTGGGCCTCGCGGCGGGCTTCTTCCGCCGGCTCGACGCGCCGCTGATGCGCGTGGTCGACGCGATGATGTCCTTCCCCGACATCCTGCTCGCGATCGCGCTGGTGGCGATCCTCGGGCCGTCGCTGGTCAACACGGTGCTCGCGCTGGTGCTGGTCTACACGCCGCGCGTGGCGCGCGTGGTGCGCGCCTCGACGCTGGTGGTGCGCGAGCTGCTGTTCGTCGAGGCGGTGCGCGCGCTCGGGGTGCGCACCTCGCGCATCCTCTGGCGCCACATCCTGCCGAACCTGATGTCGCCGATCCTGGTGCAGGTCTCGTTCATCTTCGCCTACGCGATCCTCGCCGAGGCGGGGCTCTCCTTCCTCGGCGTGGGCGTGCCGCCCGAGATCCCGACCTGGGGCACCATGGTCGCGGGCAGCCAGCAGTACGCCCACCAGGCCTACTGGGTCGTGCTGTTCCCGGGCCTCGCGATCATCCTCACGGCGCTGTCGCTGCAGCTGCTCGGCGACGGCGTGCGCGACCTGCTCGATCCCAAGCTCAAGAAGACCGCGTGATGACGACGAACGCCTCTCCCTCCCCGCGCCTGGTCGTCAGCCACCTGAGCACCAGCTTCCCCACCGAGGGCGGCCTGGTGCGCTCGGTGGCCGACGTGAGCTTCGCCATCCAGCCCGGGCGGACCACCGCGCTCGTGGGCGAATCGGGCTCGGGCAAGTCCGTGACCAGCCTGACGCTGATGCGCCTGCTGCCGAAGACCGCGCACGCGCAGGTCAGCGGCAGCGCCGCGTTCACCACGCGCGAAGGCCGCACGCTCGACCTGCTGTCGATCGGCGAGCGCGAGATGCGCGCGCTGCGCGGCAACCAGCTCTCGATGATCTTCCAGGAGCCGATGACCAGCCTGAACCCGGTCTTCACGGTCGGCGAGCAGATCGCCGAGAGCGTGCGGCTGCACAAGGGGCTGGACCGCGCGGCCGCGATGGCGCATGCGCGGCGCATGCTCGAGCTGGTCGAGATCCCGGCCGCCGCCGAGCGCATCCGCGAGTACCCGCACCAGCTCTCGGGCGGCATGCGCCAGCGCGTGATGATCGCGCTCGCGATGGCCTGCGACCCCACGCTGCTGATCGCCGACGAGCCCACCACCGCGCTCGACGTGACCATCCAGGCCCAGATCCTCGCGCTGATGCGCCGGCTGCAGGCCGAGACCGGCATGAGCATCCTGTTCATCACGCACAACCTCGGCGTGGTCGCGCACCACGCGGACGACGTGGTCGTGATGTATTCGGGCCGCGTGGTCGAGCGCGCGCCGGTGCGGCCGCTGTTCGCCGCGCCCGCGCATCCCTACACCCGGGGCCTGCTGGCCTGCCTGCCGGGCAAGGCGCGCGCCGCGGGCCAGCCCAAGCCGAAGCGCCTGTTCGCGATCCGCGGCCAGGTGTCGAGCCCGCTCGCGCCGCCGCCGGGCTGCGCCTTCGAGCCGCGCTGCGACATGGCGATCGCGGGCTGCGCGCAGGCGATGCCGCCGCTGCTCGACACGCAGCCGGACCGCCAGGCGCGCTGCATCCGCGTCGGTGCGCCGACGGATCTCGCATGCGCCGCCTGACGCGGCGCCGGCCCATGTCTCCATGCCCATGACGACCACCGCCTCCCCCCTGATCGAAGTCCGCGGACTCAAGAAGTACTTCGGCGCGAGCGAGCGCCCCGTGCGCGCGGTCGACGACGTGTCGTTCGCGATCCGGCCCGGCGAGACGCTGGGCCTGGTCGGCGAATCGGGCTCCGGCAAGAGCACCATCGGCCGCACCGTGCTGCGCCTCGTCGAGCGCACCGCGGGCCAGGTGCTCTACCGCGGCGAGGACATCGGCGCGCTCTCGGGCGAGCAGATGCGGCGGCTGCGCAGCAAGCTGCAGATCATCTTCCAGGACCCCTACGCGAGCCTGAACCCGAAGATGCGCATCGGCGCGATCCTCGACGAGGCGCTCGCCACGCACGGCCTGCACAAGGGCAGGGTGGCGCGCGAGCGGCGCATCGCCGAGCTGCTCGAGACCGTGGGGCTGCGCGCCGAGCATGCGGGCCGCTTCCCGCACGAGTTCTCGGGCGGCCAGCGCCAGCGCATCGGCGTGGCCCGCGCGCTCGCGGTGGAGCCCGAGTTCATCGTCGCCGACGAGCCGCTGTCGGCGCTCGACGTCTCGATCCAGTCGCAGGTCATCAACCTGCTCGCCGACCTGCGCGAGCGGCTCGGCCTGACGATGTTGTTCATCTCGCACGACCTCGACGTGGTCGAGTACCTCTGCGACCGCGTGGTGGTGCTCTACCTCGGCAGGGTGATGGAGGTCGCGCGCACCGAGGAACTGTTCGCGCGTCCCGCCCACCCCTACACCCGCGCGTTGCTGGCCGCGAGCCCGAAGCCCGACCCCGAGGCGCCGACCGAGCGCATCGCGCTCGAGGGCGACATCCCGAGCCCGATCGCGCCGCCCTCGGGCTGCGTGTTCCGCACGCGCTGCCCGCATGCGGTCGAGGCCTGCGCGCGCGCCGTGCCGCCGCTCGAGGAGGTTTCGGGCGGACACTACAGCGCCTGCATCCGCAGGGAACTGTTCTCCCCCATCGCCGCATGACCATGACCCAGACCGCCATCGCCGCCTCTCCCGACTTCGACGACCCGCTGCTCGACGGCGGCTACAAGGGCTATCCGCGCACCCAGCCGCCGCGCCGGCGCAGCGCGGTCGGCGCCGCCGGATGGAACGTGCTCGCGGGCGACCTGCCGCTGCCGCTCGCGGTGCTCAAGCGCGAGGCGCTCGAGCACAACCTCGCCTGGATGCAGCAGCGCGTGCGCGAATGGGGCATCGACCTCGCGCCGCACGGCAAGACCACCATGTCGCCGCAGCTGTTCCGGCGCCAGCTCGATGCCGGCGCCTGGGGCCTGACCTTCGCGACCGTCACGCAGCTCGCGGTCGGCGTGGCGGCCGGCGCGCGGCGCGCGCTGATCGCCAACCAGGTGGTGAGCGACGAGGACCTCGCGGGCATCCAGCTGCTGCTCGGCGCGCACGCGGACCTGCGGGTGGTGTTCCTGGTCGACTCCGCCGCCCAGCTCGCGCTGATCGAGGACTGGTCGAAGCGCCATCCCGAGAGCGTGCCCTTCGAGGTCATGCTCGAGATCGGCGTGCCGGGCGCGCGCACCGGCTGCCGCACGCACGAGGAGGCCGTCGCGCTGGCCGGGCGGCTGCGCGCCAGCGACGCGGTCAAGCTCGTGGGCATCGAGACCTACGAAGGGCAGGGCGCCACCGGCGACAGCGCCGCGGACGCCGCCTACGCCAAGGCGCTGATGGACCGGGTCGAGGCGGTCGCGCGCCACTGCGACGTGGCGGCGCTGTTCGAGACCGACGAGGTGCTGGTCTCGGCCGGCGGCTCGGCCATCTTCGACCTCGTGGCCGGCCGGCTCAAGCCCGCGCTCGGCGCGCCGGTGCGCGGGCTGCTGCGCTCGGGCTGCTACGTCACCCACGACCACGGCTTCTACAAGCGCATGGTGAGCGCGGTGGACCAGCGCCTGGGCTGCGGCTGCGACGCGGGCCTCGTGCCCGCGATGGAGGTCTGGGCCACGGTGCAGTCGCGGCCCGAGCCGGGCCTCGCGATCCTCGCGGTGGGCAAGCGCGACATCTCGTTCGACCTCTCGATGCCGGTGCCGATCGCGCGCGCCGCGCGCGGCGCGCTGCAGCCCGCCGCCGTGCCCCCGGGCTGGAAGATAACCGCGCGCAACGACCAGCACGCCTACCTGCGCTGGGAGGCCGGGGAGGAAGCCGAGGCCCCGGTCGTCGGCGAACGCGTCGGCCTCGGCATCTCGCACCCCTGCACCACCTTCGACAAATGGCACTGGATGCCGATCGTCGAGGCGGACTACCGCATCAGCGATGCGGTGGCCATGCACTTCTGAACCCCTGCCGATGACACCTTCCCTGCTCCAGAGAATCGCCGACCTGCGCAGCGACGCCTCGGCGACGCGGCGCGCGATTCTCGACCTGATCCTCGAAGACCCCGACCGCGTGCTCGAGGAAAGCTTCGAACAGCTGGCCGAGCGCTCGCGCAGCTCGGTGCCGACCATCATGCGCACCTGCCGCGACCTCGGCTTCGCGGGGCTGCGCGAGTTCAAGCTCGCGCTGGCCCAGGAGCTGGCGCTCGGCGGCTCGCCGCTGCACCGCCGCGTCAACATCGCCGACGCCGCCGACGAGGTGGTGGGCAAGATCGCGCGCAGCGCCGCGGCCTCGGTCTCGGGCGTGCGCGGGCAGCTCGA
>CBHTTS010000226.1:0-9097 GCA_966095775.1 uncultured Variovorax sp.
CCCCCCCCCCCCCCCGGGGGTGGCTCTCGCCTGGGCGGGGGGGGCGGGCCCGCCCGCCCCCCACGACCGGCGCCACCCGCGGCGCGATCGCGCCGGCCACCCGGGCCTTCGCGCCCATCGGCGCGAGCGCGGCGGCCGCGTCCCAGTCGAGTCCCGCGGTGTGGCAGAACGACAGGTCGGCGGCTTCGAGGCTCCAGGGCAATTGCGCCGCCATCACCCCGAGCTTCATCGTGTTGCTGCGCGGCTCGAACACCGCGAGGATGCGTTCGTCCTTGCGCGCTTGCGCATCGAGCTTGCTGCGCAGCCCGTCGAGCGTGGTGCGGATCGCCGTCGGGTGGTGCGCGAAATCGTCGTAGACGCTGATGCGGCTGCCGCCGCCGGATTCGACGCTGCCGCGCAGCTCCATCCGGCGGCGCACGTTGCGGAAGCTGCCGAGCGCGCGCGCGGCATCGGCGGGCGACACGCCCACGTGCTCGGCCGCGGCGATCGCGGCGAGCGCGTTCATCTGGTTGTGCAGGCCCGACAGGCCCCATTCGACCCGGCCCACCGGCCGGCCGTCCTGCAGCACGTCGAAGGCGTCGTGCGTGCCGCTCGCCTGCCATTCGCCGCCCGCGCCGAAGCGCGCGAGCGCGCTCCAGCAGCCCTGGGCCAGCACGCGCCGCAGGCTCTGCTCGGTGGCGTTCACCACCAGCCGGCCGCTCGCCGGCACGGTGCGCACGAGATGGTGGAACTGCCGCTCGATCGCCGCGAGGTCGTCGAAGATGTCGGCGTGGTCGAACTCGAGGTTGTTGAGGATCGCCGTGCGCGGCCGGTAGTGCACGAACTTGCTGCGCTTGTCGAAAAAGGCGGTGTCGTACTCGTCGGCCTCGATCACGAAGGCCGGGCCGTCGCCGAGCCGGGCCGAGACGCCGAAGTCGAGCGGGACGCCGCCCACGAGGAAGCCCGGCGCCTTGCCGCCCTGCGCGAGGACCCAGGCGAGCATCGAGGTGGTGGTGGTCTTGCCGTGCGTGCCCGCCACCGCAAGCACGTGCCGGCCCAGCAGCACGTGCTCGGCGAGCCACTGCGGCCCGCTGGTGTAGGGCTTGCCGGCGTCGAGGATGGCTTCCATCAGCGGGAACTTGGGCGTGCCGTCGGGCAGCCGGGCGCGCGAGACCACGTTGCCGACGACGTACATGTCGGGCGCGAGCGCCAGCTGGTCGGCGCCGAAGCCCTCGATGAGGTCGATGCCGAGCGCGCGCAGCTGGTCGCTCATCGGCGGGTACACGCCTGCGTCGCAGCCCGTGACCCGATGGCCTGCCTCGCGCGCGAGGGCGGCGACGCCGCCCATGAACGTGCCGCAGATGCCGAGAATATGAATGTGCATCGGGCGATTCTAGGGAGACTCCCGGGCTTCTCCTTTGCGGGCAAAATGGTCCGATGGACACGTCCAAGCGTGAGATCGCCGCGGCAGCCGCCCGCCTCGTCGTCGAGGAGGGGCTCGAGTACGGCCCGGCGAAGCGCCGCGCGGTGCGCGACCTGGGCCTGTCCGCGCGCACGCCGCTGCCCGGCAACGACGAGGTGGAGGCCGAGGTCCGCGACTACATCGCGCTCTACTGCGCCGACACCCAGCCGCAGGAACTCCATGCGCTGCGCCTGCTGGCGCTCGAATGGATGGAGCGGATGGCGGCCTTCCGCCCGCACGTGGGCGGCGCGGTCTGGCACGGCACGGCCACGCGGCTTTCGGACATTTACATCCAGTTGTTCTGCGATGATTCGAAATCGGCCGAGATCGCGCTGATCGACCACCACGTCGACTACGAGCCGCGCATGGTGACCGGCTTCCACGGCGAGCAGGTGGAGGCGCTGAGCGTGCATGCCGCGAGCCGCGCCCTCGGCGAGGAGATCGGCGTGCACCTGCTGGTCTACGATCTCGACGACCTGCGCGGCGCGCTGCGGCCCGATGCGCAGGGCCGGGTGCCGCGCGGCGACCTGGCCGCCCTGCGCCGACTGATTGAAGAGAAAAGGACCCCGGAATGACTTCTTCGCCCACACGGCGCCGCCTGCTCTACGGCGGCGTGGCGGTCGCGGCCGCCGCGGCGGGCCTGGGCGGTGCGTGGTGGCGCGAGCAGCGCGCCGCCCCCAAGGGCGAAGTGCTCGACGCGGCGTTCTGGAGCCAGCGCTTCGAGCGCCCCGAAGGCGGCGAGCTGCTGTTCGAGCAATTGCGCGGCAAGCCGCTGCTGCTCAACTTCTGGGCCACCTGGTGCCCGCCGTGCGTCGAGGAGATGCCGCTGATCGATGGCTTCTTTCGCGATCATGCGGCCAACGGCTGGCAAGTCGTGGGATTGGCCATCGATCAGCCGAGCGCCGTGCGCAAATTCCTGCAGAAGACGCCCGTCTCCTATCCGATCGGCCTGGCGGGCCTGCAGGGCACCGAGCTCGTCAAGAGCCTCGGCAACACGGCCGGTGGGTTGCCGTTCACGCTTGTCCTCGGCGCCTCGGGCACCGTCGCGGCCCGTAAAATGGGCCAGCTCGAGCCGGCCAACCTGGACGCCTGGCGACGTGAACTGGTTCACGGTTAGAATCAGATACACCTCGGCATTCGCCGCTGTTCGCTAAAAATCGCGGATTTTTAGCAAAGTTACTTCCTAATCCCGGCCAAAGCCGGCACTGGAGCCTCATGGATCTGCGCAAACTCAAGACACTGATCGACCTGGTGTCTGAATCCAATATTTCCGAACTGGAAATCACCGAAACCGAAGGCAAGGTCCGCATCGTCAAGGGCGGCGGCGCTGCCCCGGTGCAGTACGTCCAGACCGTGGCCGCCGCGCCTGCGGCCGCCCCCGCGCCTGCCGCGGCCGCACCCGCCGCGCCGGCGATCGCCAACGCACCGGCGGCCGAAGCCGCGCCCACGGGCCATGTCGTCAAGTCGCCGATGGTGGGCACCTTCTACCGCGCGTCGAGCCCTGGCGCCCCGGCCTTCGTCGAGGTCGGCAGCAAGGTCAGCGAAGGCGACACGGTCTGCATCATCGAGGCGATGAAGATCCTCAACGAAATCGAAGCCGACAAGTCCGGCACGATCACCCAGATCCTCGGCGAAAACGGCCAGGCGGTCGAATACGGCCAGCCGCTGTTCATCATCGAGTGACCATGTTCAAGAAGATACTGGTCGCCAACCGCGGCGAGATCGCCCTGCGCATCCAGCGCGCGTGCAGCGAGCTCGGCATCAAGGCCGTGATGGTCTATTCCGAGGCCGATCGCGACGCCAAGTACGTCAAGCTCGCCCAGGAAGCCGTCTGCATCGGCCCGGCGCCGTCGGGACAGAGCTATCTCAACATGCCGGCCATCATCTCGGCCGCGGAGGTGACCGACGCCGAAGCCATCCACCCCGGCTACGGCTTCCTCAGCGAGAACGCCAACTTCGCCGAGCGCGTGGAGCAGAGCGGCTTCCAGTTCATCGGCCCGACGCCCGACAACATCCGCACGATGGGCGACAAGGTCTCGGCCAAGCAGGCGATGATCAAGGCCGGCGTGCCCTGCGTGCCCGGCTCGGAGGGCGAGCTCTCCGACGATGCCGCCACCAACAAGCGCATCGCGCGCGCGATCGGCTATCCGGTCATCATCAAGGCCGCGGGCGGCGGCGGCGGCCGCGGCATGCGCGTGGTGCACACCGAGGCGGCGCTGGTCAACGCGATCCAGATGACCAAGGCGGAAGCGAGCGCCGCCTTCAACAATCCGGCCGTCTACATGGAGAAGTTTCTCCAGAACCCGCGCCACATCGAGATCCAGGTGCTGGCCGACAAGCACAAGAACGCGGTCTACCTCGGCGAGCGCGACTGCTCGATGCAGCGCCGCCACCAGAAGGTGATCGAGGAATCGCCCGCGCCGGGCATTCCGCGCAAGCTGATCGAGAAGATCGGCGAGCGCTGCGCGCTGGCCTGCAAGAAGATCGGCTACCGCGGCGCCGGCACCTTCGAGTTCCTGTACGAGAACGGCGAGTTCTACTTCATCGAGATGAACACGCGCGTGCAGGTCGAGCATCCGGTGACCGAGGCCACCACCGGCATCGACATCGTGAAGACGCAGATCATGGTGGCGGCGGGCGAGAAGCTGCCGTTCACGCAGCGCCAGATCGAGATGCGCGGCCATGCGATCGAATGCCGCATCAACGCCGAGGACGCGTGGAAGTTCACGCCCTCGCCGGGCCGCATCACGATGTGGCATCCGCCGGGCGGCCCCGGCGTGCGCGTCGACTCGCATGCGTACACCAACTACTTCGTGCCGCCCAACTACGACTCGATGATCGGCAAGATCATCGTCTACGGCGACACGCGCGAGCAGGCCATGGCCCGCATGCGCACCGCGCTCAACGAGACCGTGATCGAAGGCATCCAGACCAACATCCCGCTGCACCGCGAGCTGATGGTCGACGCCAAGTTCATGAGCGGCGGCACCAACATCCACTACCTCGAGGAGTGGCTCGCAGCGCACAAGCGCTGAGCAGCCGCCGGCCGACGCCATGTTCGAACTTCGCCTGATGGCGCCGGAAGACCGGGTCGAGATGCTCAGCGATGCGCTCGACGCGCTCGACGCGCTGAGCGTCTCGGTGGAAGACGCCGATGCGCAGACCGATGCCGAGCAGGCGCTGTTCGGCGAGCCCGGCATGCCGCCGCCCAAGGAAGGCTGGCAGCGCTCGCGCGTGATCGCGCTGTTCCCCGACGAGGCGGCCGCGAATGAGGCCGCGTCGGTGCTCGCGCTGCAGGACTTCTTCGACGGATGCGCGCTGCTGGGCGTCGCGCCCGTGCCCGAGCAGGACTGGGTGCGGCTCACGCAGTCGCAGTTCGCGCCGGTCGAGATCACGCCCGAGTTCTGGATCGTGCCGACCTGGCACGAGCCGCCCGCGCAGGCCAGGCAGGTGATCCGGCTCGACCCGGGCCTCGCCTTCGGCACCGGCACCCATCCCACCACGCGCATGTGCCTGCGCTGGATCGCGCGCCAGGGCGGCTTCGCCGGTCGGCGCGTGCTCGACTACGGCTGCGGCTCCGGCATCCTCGCGATCGGCGCGGCGAAGTTCGGCGCCACCGACATCGATGCCGTGGACATCGACGAGGCGGCCGTGGCCTCGACGACGCTCAACGCCGAAGCCAACGGCGTGCGGCTGAAGGCCGGGCTGCCCGAGGCCGCCGGCGGCCGCTACGACGTGGTGCTCGCGAACATCCTCGCGACGCCGCTCAAGGTGCTCGCGCCGCTGCTGCGCAGCCATGTGGCGCCGGGCGGTTCGCTGGTGCTGGCCGGCATCCTCGATCGCCAGGCCGAGGAGCTCCGGGAGGCCTACGCGCCCTATGCCGCGCTCGAGGTCGGCGACAGCGAGGACGGCTGGATCCTGATGACGGCGCGCTGCTGAGGACACGGCCGCCCCGCGCCGCCGTTCACCCGCGCACGGCGGGGGCCAACCCTACAATCGCCCCGTCATGAGCCTCGCCACGCGCTGCCCCTCCTGCGCCACCACGTTCAAGGTGGTGCGCGACCAGCTCCGCATCTCGGACGGCTGGGTGCGATGCGGTCGCTGCAGCCACGTGTTCGACGCCACGCTCGACCTGCATGAAACGGCCGATGGTCCGGGCGGTGCCCCGCCGGCGCCATCGGCCCCGGCCGCCGCTGCTGCCGCGCCTGCGGTGCCGCCGCAGCCGGAGCCGCAACCCGAACCCGAGCCGGACCCGCCGGCACCCGCGCCAGCGGCCGAGGACGCCGACTTCTTCGACGACGAGCCCGAACCGCGCGCCGCCGCGCAGGCCGCCGATCCCGCGCCCGAGCCGGAAGCGGAGCAGGCCGTGGCGCTGTCGCCCGAGCCCGAGCCGCCTGTGGCTGAACCGGCGCCCGCACCGGCACCCGCGCCGACCGTGCCCGCGCACGGCATCGTCGCCGACGACCTCTGGTCCGACTTCGAAGCGCACGCGCCCGAATGGCGTCCGCCGCCGAGTTCGCTGCCGCCGTTTCCCGACATCGACCTGAATCTCGCGGCGCCGCCTTCGCCGCCCCCACCACCGCCGCCCCCGTTGCCGGCGCTGCGCCTGCAGGCGCGCGCACTGGCGGAGTCCGCGGGCGAGACGCAGGACGCATCACACGAGCTCGCGCAGGACCGCGACCAGGTGCAGATGCAGAAGGCGCTGCGCCGGGCGCGGATCAAGTCGGCCAAGATCGCGCACGCGAAGGCGCGCGAGGAGCGCGCGGCCGAGAAGATCGCGGCCTCGTCGATGGTGCGCGAAAAGAGCGAGCCCGAGGCGGGCGCTGCTGCGGCCGTGCCGCTGCCGACGCTGCGCGACGAGGACGTCGATTCCGAGCGGCTCGCGCTGTTCGAGAACGAAGGCCCGCGGCGCGAAGGCGGCGGCGTCTGGCAGCGTCCCGCTGTCCGGGGGCTGCTCTGGCTGCTGGCCATGGCGGGCGTGCTGCTCTTCGTGGTGCAGGTGCTGCGGCACGAGCGCGACGGCATCGTCGCGCGCCAGCCGAACCTGCGGCCCGCGCTCGCGGCGCTGTGCAACTGGACCGGCTGCGAACTCACGGCGCTGCGCCAGATCGGCGACATCGTGATCGAGGGCGCGGCCTTCACGCGCGAGAAGAGCGGCGGCAGCGACTACCGGCTCAGCTTCACGCTGCGCAACGGCGCCGCCGTGCCGCTTGCGATGCCGGCGGTCGAGCTCTCGCTGCTCGACACGCAGGAGCGTGCCGTGGTGCGCCGCGTGCTCAGGGCGACGGACTACGGCGCCCCCGCCGTGCTGCCGGCGCGCTCGGACCATGCGGCCTCGCTGGCGCTGAGCCTCACGGCGAGCGAAGCCGCGGCGCTGCCGCCGATCGCGGGCTACCGCGTGGAAGCGTTCTATCCTTAGGCCGGGTCGCGCCCGCGCCTTCTTCATTTCCAACCATCCTCATCCAACCAACGGCTCACCCATGGCAGCAGTGATTTGCGGTTCCCTCGCGTTCGACACCATCATGACCTTCGAGGGCCGGTTTGCCGACCAGATCCTTCCGGACCAGCTGCACATTCTCAATGTGTCGTTCCTGGTGCCGGGGCTGCGGCGCGACTTCGGCGGCTGCGCGGGCAACATCGCCTACAGCCTCAACGCGCTCGGCGGCACGGCGCTGCCGATGGCCACGCTCGGCAGCGACGGCGCCGACTACCTCGAGCGCATGCGGTCGCTCGGCATCAGCACCGAGTTCGTGCGCCAGCTCGACGACACCTTCACCGCGCAGGCGATGATCATGAACGACGTCGACAACAACCAGATCACCGCCTTCCATCCGGGCGCGATGCAGCAGGCGCACCTCACGAAGGTGGTCGCGCGCGAGGACATCCGCGTCGGCATCATCGCGCCCGACGGCCGCGAGGCGATGCTGCAGCATGCCGAGCAGTTCGCCGCCGCGGGCATTCCGTTCGTGTTCGATCCGGGGCAGGGCCTGCCGATGTTCGACGGCGAGGCGCTCCGGCATTTCATCGAGCTCGCGAGCTGGGTCGTGGTCAACGACTACGAGGGCAAGATGCTGTCGCAGCGCACCGGCTGGAGCCTGGCCGAGATCTCGAAGCACGTGCGCGGCCTCGTGGTCACGCTCGCGGCCGACGGCTGCGAGGTCTGGACCGACGGCGAGCGCGAACATGTGCCGGGCGTGACGCCGACCGCGGTGGTCGAGCCCACGGGCTGCGGCGATGCATGGCGCGGCGCGCTGCTGTTCGGGCTCGAGAAGGATTGGCCGCTCGCGCAGTGCGCGGCGCTCGGCAACCGCGTGGGCGCGCTCAAGATCGCGCAGCGCGGCCCGCAGAACTACCAGGTCGACCGCCAGGCGCTGGGCCTCTGAACCCGGCTCCTTCGCGCGCACGAAAAAAAGCCCGGCACCGCGAGGTGCCGGGCTTTTTGCCTTCAAGGCCGCTGAGCGGACTCAGGGCTTGCTGGCCGTCGGGAACGGCCAGGCTGCCTGGGGGTTCAGCGTGGTTTGCGCAGCAGGCGCGGGCGCCGCAGCGGGTGCCTTGGCGGCCTTCTTCGCAGCCGGCTTCTTCGCAGCAGCGGCAGGCTTGGCAGCAGGCTTCTTCGCAGCCTTCTTGGCAGCGGCCTTCTTCGCAGGCGCCTTCTTGGCAGCGGCCTTCTTGGCCGGCGCCTTCTTCGCCGCGGCCTTCTTGGCAGGCGCCTTCTTCGCAGGCGCCTTCTTGGCGGCAGCCTTCTTCGCAGGCGCCTTCTTCGCCGCGGCCTTCTTGGCCGGTGCTGCCTTCTTGGCGGCTACCTTCTTCGCGGGCGCCTTCTTGGCGGCGACCTTCTTGGCAGCGACCTTCTTGGCCGGTGCCTTCTTCGCTGCTACCTTCTTGGCAGGAGCCTTCTTGGCAGCGACCTTCTTGGCCGGAGCCTTCTTTGCTGCGGCTTTCTTCGCCGGCGCTTTCTTTGCAGTTGCCATTTCTGTTTTCTCCTTGATCAAGTTGAAAAAATCAACCTATTGAAGCGCTCCGCGCACCGTCGTAGCGTGAAGCGATTCATGGGGTTGGAGACCAGCTCCAGCACCATGAACACCTGAGCCCTCGTCCATGCCGCGCTCTGCGGCGCGGTCGGTGGCAAGGGCAGTTCTTGAATTCATCAATTCTTGTCGGAAAGACCTCAATCCCAGGAGAGTGCGCCACCCGACTGGTATTCGATGACGCGGGTCTCGAAGAAATTGCGTTCTTTCTTCAGGTCAATCATCTCGCTCATCCAGGGGAACGGGTTTTCCTCGTTCGGGAAGAGCGCTTCGAGGCCGATCTGCGTGGCGCGCCGGTTGGCGATGTAGCGCAGGTAGCCCTTGAACATGGAGGCGTTCATGCCGAGGACACCGCGCGGCATGGTGTCTTCAGCGTATCTGTATTCGAGTTCGACGGCCTTTAGGAACAGGGCCTTGATCTCGGCCTTGAACTCGCTGGTCCAGAGGCCGGGGTTCTCGAGCTTGAGCTGGTTGATCAGGTCGATGCCGAAATTGCAGTGCATCGACTCGTCGCGCAGGATGTACTGGTACTGCTCGGCGGCGCCGGTCATCTTGTTCTGGCGGCCAAGCGCGAGGATCTGCGTGAAGCCGACGTAGAAGAACAGGCCTTCCATCAGGCAGGCGAAGA
>CBHTTS010000227.1:0-8962 GCA_966095775.1 uncultured Variovorax sp.
ACTGGAACTACCGCGACCTGATGGACTTCACCGAGACGCTGATCCGCACCATCGCCGAGCGGGCCGTCGGCACCCAGCAGCTCAGCTACCAGGGCAAGCCGGTCGACCTGACGCAGCCCTTCGAGCGGCTCACGATCCGCGAGGCGATCCTCAAGCACACCGACGCGGGCGACGGCGTGGACGACAGCGCCTGGCTGGTCAACGCGCTGCGCAAGCTCGGCCTGAGCGAGGAAAAGGACAAGCTCTCCCAGCGCAGCCTCGCCGCGCTGCAGGTCATGTACTTCGAGGAAACGGTCGAGGAGAAGCTCTGGCAGCCGACCTTCATCATGGAGCACCCGACCGAGATCTCGCCGCTCGCGCGCGCCAACGACGAGCGCCCCGAGGTCACCGAGCGCTTCGAGCTCTACATCACGGGCCGCGAGTTCGGCAACGGCTTCAGCGAACTCAACGACGCCGAGGACCAGGCCGCGCGCTTCAACGCCCAGGTGGCCGCCAAGGACAGCGGCGACGACGAGGCGATGTACTTCGACCACGACTTCGTGCGCGCGCTCGAGTACGGCATGCCGCCCACCGGCGGCTGCGGCATCGGCATCGACCGGCTCATGATGCTCCTGACCGATTCGCCGAGCATCCGCGACGTGATCCTGTTCCCCGCGCTGCGCAGGGAAGCCTGACCGTGCGCTCTCCGACGTCGCTGCCGACGATCGGCATCGACTTCGGCACCTCCAATTCCGCGGTCGCGTGCCGGTCCGACGGCGTGGCCCGGCTGCTGCCGATCGAAGGCGCGGCCACCACCCTGCCGACCGCGATCTTCTTCAACGCCGAGGACCGCACGACGCATTTCGGCCGCGAGGCGATCGCGCTCTACCTCGCGGGGGTCGAGGGCCGGCTGATGCGCTCGCTCAAGAGCCTGCTCGGCAGCGCGCTGATGCAGGAGAAGACCGCGATCCACGACGGGCTCGTGAGCTTCGAGGACATCATCGCGCGCTTCCTGCGCGAACTCGCCGAGCGCGCCGGCCGCGAACTGGGCCGCACGCCCGAGCGCGTGGTCATCGGCCGGCCGGTGCACTTCGTCGACGACGATCCGAAGCGCGACGAACGCGCCCAGGAAAGCCTGCGCCATGCGGCGCGCGCCGCGGGCTTCCGCGACATCGCCTTCCAGCTCGAGCCGATCGCGGCCGCCTTCGACTACGAGCAGCGCATCGCGAAGGAATCGCTGGTGCTGATCGTGGACGTCGGCGGCGGCACCTCGGACTTCACCGTCGTGCGCCTCGGTCCCGAGCGCGCGGCGCGCGAGGAGCGCGGCGAGGACGTGCTCGCCACCAGCGGCGTGCACATCGGCGGCACCGACTTCGACCAGCGCCTCAACCTCGACCGCGTGATGCCCGCGTTCGGCTTCCGCCACACGGGCCCGCAGGGGCGCGAGGTGCCGAGCAAGGTGTTCTTCGACCTCTCGTCCTGGCACCTGATCAACTGGCTCTACGCCGCCAAGGCCGTGCGGCAGGCGCGGGAGCTGCGCACCAGCTACGCCGACACGCGGCTGCACGACCGGCTGATGAAGGTGCTCGAGGAACGGCACGGCCATCGCATCGCGAGCGAGGTCGAGCAGGCGAAGATCGCGGCCTCGGTCGGCGGCGAGACCGCGCGCATCGACCTCTCCTCGGCCGAACGCGAGCTCGCCGCCACGCTCTCGCCGGCCGACATGGCGCAGCAGCTCGCGCCGCTGCTCGAGCAGGTGATCGCCTGCGCCCATGCCTGCGTCCGGCGCGCGGGCCTTCGCGCCGGCGAACTCGACGCGATCTACCTGACCGGCGGCTCGTCGGCGCTGCGGCCGTTCCAGGAGGCGCTGCGCAGGAGCTTCGCCGGCGTTCCGCTCGTCGAGGGCGACCTGTTCGGCGGCGTCGCGACCGGGCTGGCCTGCGCGGGCGCAACCGCGACATGAAGTACCTCGCGGGCTATCCGCCGGCGCTGCTGGCGCAGGTGCAGCAGCTGATGGCCGGCGAAGGCCTCGCGCCGCTGCTGCGGCGGCGCTATCCGGGGCCGGTGCACGACACGCAGACCGACCGCGCCCTCTACGACTACGTGCATGCGCTCAAGAACGACTTCATGCGCAAGGCGCCGCCGCTCGCGAAAGTGGCGTTCGACAGCAAGCTCCACGTGATCCGCAACGCGCTCGGCACCCACACCACCGTCGCGCGCGTGCAGGGCGCCAGGCTCAAGACCAAGCGCGAGATCCGCGTCGCGAGCCTGTTCAGGGAAGTGCCGCTCGAATGGCTGCGCATGATCGTGGTCCACGAGCTCGCGCACATGAAGGAGCGCGAGCACGACAAGAGCTTCTATGCGCTGTGCGAGCACATGGAGCCCGACTACCACCGGCTCGAGTTAGACCTCCGGCTCTACCTCACGCACCTCGAGGCCGGCGGCGAACGGCTGTGGGCGGCCGCCGCCTGAGCATCGCGCCGCCTCAGGCGTCCTGCGGCGCCGCGAGCCTGGCCTTGGCGAGCACCTGCCGCGCGTGCCGGTACCCGGGCGAAGCGGCGAGCGCCTGCCAGTCGGGCGCGGGCGCGTCCGGCAACAGCGCGCGCCGGCGCGCCTCGCTCCGCGCATCGGGCTGCCAGCGCCCTACGCGCGCCGCGGCGCCGACATCGTCGAGCATCCCGTCGAGCGCGCGCCCCTCGCCGATGCTCTGGTTGCACAGCATCGCGAGGTCGCAGCCCGCGTCCAGCGCCGCGAGGGCCGCCTCGGCGTAGCTCAGCAGTCGCCCGTCGATGTAGCGCCCAGCCTCCATGCTGAGGTCGTCGCTGAAGACCGCACCCTCGAAGGCCAGCCGGCCGCGCAGCACCTCCTGCAGCCATTTCGGCGAGAAGCCCGCCGGCCGCGCATCGACCTTGGGATAGATCACGTGCGCCGGCATCACGGCCGTGAGCGTGCCCGCGAGCCAGTCGTAGGGACGGGCGTCGTCGGCGAGGATGGTGCGCAGGCCGCGCCGGTCGACCGGGATCTCGACGTGCGAGTCGGCTTTGACGAAACCGTGCCCGGGGAAGTGCTTGCCGCAATGGCGCATGCCCGCCTGCAGCATGCCGTGCGCCATGCTCTTGGCGAGCAGCGCCACGACGCGCGGATCGCGGTGGAAGCTGCGGTCGCCGATCACGCCGCTGCCGCCGTGGTCGAGGTCGAGCACCGGCGCGAAGCTGAAGTCCACGCCGCAGGCGCGCAGCTCGGCGGCGAGCACCCGGCCCGCGGCGGTGGCGGCCTGGGTGGCGCGCATCGCGTCGCGCATCCAGAGCTCGCCCAGCGCTCGCATCGACGGCAGGCGCGTGAATCCGTCGCTGCGGAAGCGCTGCACGCGGCCGCCCTCGTGGTCCACGCAGATCAGCAGGTCGGGACGGATCGCCTTCAGCTCGGCGTTGAGCGCCGTCATCTGCGCCCGGTCCTGCCAGTTGCGCGCGAAATGGATCACGCC
This sequence comes from uncultured Variovorax sp., assembly GCA_966095775.1. Lineage (GTDB taxonomy): Bacteria > Pseudomonadota > Gammaproteobacteria > Burkholderiales > Burkholderiaceae_C > Variovorax. The sequence goes on from CBHTTS010000227.1 coordinate 3,464, forward strand.
GCCCACCAGCGGGTCGCGCACGCGGCGGCGGTCCGCGTCGGTGAGGGAGGTGCCCGCCACGTCGATGATCAGCGGCGAATGGCCGTTCGGGGAAGACTGCGCTTTCATGCTTTCTCGACCACGACGAAGCTCGCGGCATAGTCGGTTTCGTCGGTCACGGTGACGTGGGCCGTGAGGCCCTGGGCCTCGAACCATTGCTTGAGCTCGCCGTGCAGCACGATCACGGGCTTGCCGCTCTTGAGGTTCGCGATCTCGCACAGGCGCCAGCTCATCGGCATGCGCATGCCGAGGCCGATCGCCTTGCTGAACGCCTCCTTGGCCGAGAAGCGCGTGGCGAGGTAGCTCAGGCCGCGCTGAGGCCAGCGCGCGCTGCGCGCCTTCCAGACGGCGAGCTCGGCGTCGCTCAGCACCCGCCGCGGAAAGCGCTCGCCCTGCCGCTCGAAGGTCGCGGCAATGCGCCGCACGTCGCAGATGTCGGTCCCGATGCCGTAGATCATGAAGCGTCGGCGATGCAGCGCAGGTAGGCGCGCGTGGCGGCGGCGTAGCCGAGCTCGAGCGCATCGGCGACGAAGGCATGGCCGATCGAGACCTCCTGCACGCCGCGCACGGCGCGCAGGAACGGGGTGAGGTTGTCGCGGCTCAGGTCGTGGCCCGCGTTGAGGCCCAGGCCCGCGGCCAGCGCGGCGCGTCCCGCCGCCACGTAGCGCGCGAGCACCGCCGCCTCGTCCGCGGTGCCGCGCGATGCGGCATAGCTTTCGGTGTAGAGCTCGACGCGGTCCGCGCCGACCGCCTTGGCGGCGGCCATCATCTCGGGGATCGGGTCCATGAACAGGCTCACGCGCACGCCCAGCGCGCGCGCCTCGGCGATCACCGGGCGCAGGCGCTCGGCGTCCTGCGGGAAGCTCCAGCCGTGGTCGCTGGTCGACTGCGTCTCGCTGTCGGGCACGAAGGTGGCCTGGTGCGGCTTCTGCTCGCGCACGAAGTCCATCAGGTTGTGGAAGGGATTGCCTTCGATGTTGAACTCGACGGCCGGCCACTTGGCGGCCAGCAGCGCCGCGAGGTCGCGCACGTCGTGGGCCCGGATGTGGCGTCCGTCGGGCCGCGGGTGCACGGTGATCCCCTGCGCGCCGGCGGCGAGGCAGGCCTCGGCCGCGGCCACCACGCTGGGAATGCCGAGCTGGCGCGTGTTGCGCACCAGCGCCACCTTGTTGAGATTGACGGACAGCGCGGTGGCGGCGGCGGAATGGGCGGGGGTGCTCATAGGGCTTGCAAATCTCTCATCATCTGCCGCGTGCGCAGCGTGGACACACCGCAATGGTAGTTGAGCAGCGCGCGCAGCTGGTTGCGCAGGCCGCTGTTCCCGCCCGCGCTCATGGTCGCGATCTCGCGCAGCGTGGCCGTGAAGGGCGCGCGGTCGTCGAGCACGGCCTGCAGCGCCTGCCATTCGGCGCCCGACAGCGCGGCCTCGTCGTCACCCGCGAGCCGCAGGCCGGCTTCGGGCACGAGGCTGTAGCGCGCCGCGTCCGAGAGCGGCGCGAGCGTCAGCGTCTGCACGTCGAGCGACGGCAGCAGCCCCACCTCGCGCAGCAGCAGCAGCTCGAAGGCGCGCAGCGCGGCCGCCTGGGTGGCGGCCTGCGCGCCCGCGTGGTCGCCGGCGAGCACCTGCACCACGCCCGCGTAGGCGTCGAACAGCGCTTCGTGGGGATCGTCGCGCGCGAGCAGGCGCAGCAGCAGCTCGTTGACGTAGTAGCCCGACAGCAGCGCCTCGCCCGTCGGCATCACGTGGCCGCCCATCCATTCGGCGCCCTTGAGGGTGCGGATCTCGGCGTCGCCGCCATAGTTGAGCTGCAGCGGCTGCAACGGCAGCAGCACGGGTCGGAAGTTCGAGCTCGGCCGCTTCGCGCCCTTGGCCACGAGCGCGATGCGGCCGTGGTGGCGCGTGAAGACCTCGAGGATCAGGCTCGATTCGCTCCAGTCGTAGCGGTGGAGCACGTACGCCGGTTCGTGCGAGACGCGGTGGGCCGTGGCCACTTCATTCGTAGCCGAACGAACGCACGCGGGCCTCGTCGTCGGCCCAGCCCGAGCGCACCTTCACCCAGAGCTCGAGGAAGACCTTGGCGTCGGCCAGCTTCTCGAGCTCGACGCGGGTTTCCATGCCGATGCGCTTGATGCGCTCGCCCTTGTCGCCGATGACCATGGCCTTGTGGCTGTCGCGCTCCACGACGATCGTCGCGGCGATGCGCAGCAGGCGCTTCTGGCCCTTCTTCTGCGGCGGCTCCTCGTCGAACTTGTCGATCACCACCGTCGAGGTGTAGGGCAGCTCGTCGCCGGTCAGGCGGAACAGCTTCTCGCGCACCAGCTCGCCCGCGAGGAACTTCTCGCTGCGATCGGTGAGCTCGTCCTCGTCGTAGAACCAGGGCTGCTCGGGCAGGTACTTCTCGCAGATGCCGAACAGGCGTTCGACGTCCTTCGGGTTCTTGGCCGACATGGGCACGAACTCGGCGAAGTCGTGCTTCTGCTGCATCGCCTGCAGCCACGGCGCGATGTCGGCGCGGCGCTGCACGCTGTCGAGCTTGTTCGCGAGCAGCACGGTCGGAATGCCCTTGCCGAGCAGCTTGAGCACGCGTTCGTCGGCCGCCGTGAAGCTGCCGGCCTCGACCACGAACAGGATCAGGTCGACGTCGCCGACCGCGCCCTGCACCGTCTTGTTGAGCGACTTGTTGAGCGCGTTGGCGTGCAGCGTCTGGAAGCCCGGCGTGTCCACGAACACGAACTGGGTCGCGCCGATGGTGCGCATGCCCGTGATGCGGTGCCGCGTGGTCTGCGCCTTGCGCGAGGTGATGCTGATCTTCTGGCCCACCAGCGCGTTGAGCAGCGTCGACTTGCCCACGTTCGGTTTGCCGACGATGGCCACGAGGCCGCAATGCTGCGGGCCGGCGGCGGCCGGCTCGCCTGCGGCCGGCGCGGAGTCTGCTGCTGATTTGAGAGCGTCGTTCATGGGAGTGGCACGCGGCGCCGCGTGCCTTGAGCCGGATCAACATGGCCGCCGCGGCAGCCTGCTCGCCGGCGCGGCGCGAGCCACCGATGCCGCGTTCGCGCAGCCCCAGCTCCGGCACCTCGCACTCGACGTCGAAGGTCTGCTTGTGCGCTGCGCCGAGCGTGCCGACCACGCGATACACCGGCAACTTCATTTTGTGGCCCTGGAGCCATTCCTGCAATTCGGTCTTCGGATCCTTGGCCACGGCCTGCATGCGGGGGTTGATCTCGACCGACTCGTAGAGCCGGTGGACCAAGGCCTGCGCGGCCGCGAAGCCCGCGTCGAGGTAGACGGCGCCGATCAGCGCCTCGAGCGCGTCGGCGAGGATCGAGGGACGGTTCGGCCCGCCCGAGCGCGCCTCCCCCTCGCCGAGCCGCAGCAGCGGCGAGAGCGAGAGCTTCACGGCCAGCCGGTGCAGGGTGTCCTGCTTGACGAGGTTCGCGCGCACGCGCGAGAGGTCGCCTTCGGGCAGCGCCGACAGGCGGATGTACAGCAGGTGCGACACCGCGAGGTTCAGCACCGAGTCGCCGAGGAACTCGAGGCGCTCGTTGTGGTCGGCGGAGAAGCTGCGGTGCGTCAGCGCGAGCTGGAGCAGCCGCGGGTCGGAAAACGAATGCTGGAGGCGCTCCTGCAGCGCAACGAGGCCACCGTCCACCTTGCGTGTCGCCGCGCTCAGCGCGCCTCGCCCTTGTACTTGAGCACCAGGTAGGCGGGTCCGAACAGCGGGATCTCGCGCTCGTAGGCGTACGAGACCACCACCTTCTCGCCTTCCTTGCGGATCTCGAGGTCCTTGCCCGAGATCGACTTGAAGTCGTCGATCGCCTGGGCGCGATCGAAGATGGCGCGCACTTCCGGCACCGTGGTGCCTTCCTTGGCCTTGTTCGCGGCCTTCTGGATGGCCTGGTATTCGATCAGCGTCGGGATCACCTGCGCGACGACGACGCCGACGCACGCGAGCACCACCGCGACGAACACCAGCCCGAGGAACGAGATGCCGCGCTGACGCGAAGCCCCGCCGCGGATGGACCGATATGCCTTCATGTGACTAACCCCCTCAACGATTCGATCTGCTTTATTGGAACGGGCCGATGCGACCCAGGTCGCCGAAGTTCATCCAGACGAAGAACGCCCTGCCGACGATGTTCTTGTCCGGCACGAAGCCCCAGAAACGCGAGTCGGCCGAATTATCGCGGTTGTCGCCCATCATGAAATAGTTGCCGGGCGGCACCTTGCACACCACGCCCTCGACCGAATAGCGGCAATTCTCGCGGAACGGGAAATCCGTCACGCCCTGGACGAAGGCCGGGCCCGCGTCGTCGTTGAGCAGCCGGTGCTGCTTGCCGCCGAGGTTCTCGGTGTACTGCTTGAGCAGGCGCATCGAGTCGCTGTCGAGGTAGTCGGGCATCGGCTCCTTCGAGACCGGCTGGCCGTTGATCGTGAGCTTCTTGTTCAGGTAGGCGACCTCGTCGCCGGGGATGCCGACCACGCGCTTGATGTAGTCCATGCTCGGCTTCGGCGGGTAGCGGAACACCACCACGTCGCCGCGCGCGAGCGGCGTGCCCTCGGTGATCTTGGTGTTGAGCACCGGCAGGCGCAGGCCGTAGGTGAACTTGTTGACCAGGATCAGGTCGCCCGTGAGCAGCGTCGGCATCATCGAGCCCGAGGGGATCTTGAAGGGCTCGTAGAGGAAGGAGCGCAGCAGGAACACGACCAGGATCACCGGGAACAGCCCCGCCGTCCAGTCGAGCCACCAAGGCTGCATCAGCAAGCGCTCGCTTGCCTTCGGGTCGACCGTGTCGATCTGCGTGATGCCCTGGCCGGCGAGGCGCGCGTTGCGCTCGGCCAGCGATTCGTCGAGCGCGGCGGCCGCGCGCTGGCGCCGGGGCAGGAAATAGAAGCGCTCGGCGAGCCAGTAGAGGCCGGTCACCACGGTGGCAAGGAACAGCAGCAGCGCGAAATTGCCTTCGATCGCGCCGAAGTACCAGGCGCCGACGTAGCCCACGAAGGCCGCGAGGACCAGGGAAGTGATGAATGCCATTTGGGATCAGTCCTCGACTTGCAGAATCGCGAGGAAGGCCTCTTGGGGGACCTCGACGGAACCGATCTGCTTCATTCTTTTCTTGCCCGCCTTCTGCTTCTCGAGCAGCTTCTTCTTGCGGGTGATGTCGCCGCCGTAGCACTTGGCCAGGACGTTCTTGCGCAACGCCTTGATTGTCTCACGCGCGATGATGTTGGCCCCGATCGCGGCCTGGATCGCCACGTCGTACATCTGGCGCGCGATGATCTCGCGCATCTTCGAGACCACCGCCCTGCCGCGGAACTGCGACTGGCTGCGGTGCACGATGATCGAGAGCGCATCGACCTTGTCGCCGTTGAGCAGGATGTCGACCTTGACCACGTCGGAGGCGCGGTACTCCTTGAACTCGTAGTCCATCGAGGCGTAGCCGCGGCTGACCGACTTC
>CBHTTS010000228.1:0-8946 GCA_966095775.1 uncultured Variovorax sp.
AGCATGGGCGCGGCGCTGGCCTACTACACGGTGTTCTCGATCGCGCCGCTGCTGCTGATCGTGATCTCGGTCGCGGGGCTGGTGTTCGGCCAGGAGGCCGCCCGCGGCGAGATCTTCGCCCAGCTCGCGGGGCTCATGGGCGAGCAGGGCGCGGCCGCGGTGCAGGGCATGCTGCAGGCGGTCAACAAGCCGACCGAAGGCATCGTCGCGACGGTGATCGGCGTCGGCCTGCTGGTGGTCGGCGCGACCACGGTCTTCGGCGAGCTGCAGGACGCGCTCGACCGCATCTGGCGCGCGCCGATGCGCGACAAGAGCAAGGGGCTGTTCAACCTGCTGCGCGTGCGGCTGCTGTCGTTCAGCATGATCATGGCGATCGGCTTCCTGCTGATGGTGTCGCTGGTCGCGAGCGCGGCGCTGGCGGCGCTGGGCAAGTGGTGGTCGCCGGTGTTCGGCGCCTGGGCCGCGCTGGCGCAACTGGTCAACTTCGCCTTCAGCTTCGGCATGGTGACCGTGATCTTCGCGATGATCTACAAGATCATGCCGCGCGCCAAGGTGCAGTGGCGCGACGTGTGGATCGGCGCGGCCGCCACGGCGCTGCTGTTCACCATCGGCAAGCACCTGATCGGCCTCTACATCGGCAAGAGCAGCGTGGCCTCGGGCTACGGCGCCGCGGGCTCGCTCGTGGTGGTGCTGGTGTGGGTCTACTACTCGGCGCAGATCTTCCTGCTCGGCGCCGAGTTCACCTGGGTCTACGCGAAGACCTTCGGCTCTCGGCGCGAAGGCGGGGCCGAGGGCAGCGACCGGGCGCCGCCGACGCGCGGCGAGCCGCTGCCCTAACCGGCGAACCCGCCTTCGTCGAGGAAGCGCTGCTCCTCGGGCGTGCTCGCGCGGCCGAGCATGCGGTTGCGGTGCGGGAAGCGGCCGAAGCGTTCGATGATGTCGCGGTGCAGCACCGCGAAGCGCTGGGTGTTGGCGTCGAGCGCGGCATTGAGCTCGACCGAGCGCGCCTGGTCCGCGGGCGATTCCGAGTGCATGAAGGGCAGGTAGAAGAAGCGCCGCAGGGCCGGGTCGACCGCCAGGTCGAAGCCCTGCGCGATGGCCTCGCGCGCCACCGCCAGCGCCCGGGCGTCGGTGGCGAGCATGCGCGCGTCGCCGCGCCAGGTGTTGCGCGGGAACTGGTCGAGCAGCACCATGAGCGCGAGCGCGCCCTCGGCGTCGCGCGCCCAGTCGTCGAGCCGGCCGGCGGCGGCGGCTTCGTGCAGCGCGAGGAAGCGCTCGCGGAACTCGGCATCGAAGGCGGCGTTCTTGGCGAACCATCGGTCGGGGCCCGCGTCGCGCCAGAAGCCGACGACATCGCGGGCGGAGGGAAGGGTGGGGCGATCCATGCCCGCATTCTCGCGCCTGCGGGGTGCCCGGCGAGCCGCAGGCGGTCCGCGAAGTCGCGGCCGTGGCCGACACGGCGCCGCGCGCGGCCTGCCTATGCTGTAGCGGTTTTCATCCTTCAGGAGATCGACACCATGAACCGATATGGCACCCTTTCGCGCGCGACCCTCGTCGCCGTCGTGGCCACTGCCGCGCTGGCCGGCTGCGGAATGATGTCGCGTGGCAACGTCGCGAGCTTCAGCGGCACGATGAACGCGGCGAGCGAAGTGCCGCCCAACATGACGCGCGGCAGCGGCATCGCCGAAGCCTGGCTCAACAAGGACACCAACGTCCTGAAGTACAAGATCACCTACAGCGGCCTCAGCGGCCCGGCCACCGCGGCGCACTTCCATGGCCCGGCCGCCGCGGGTGCCAACGCGGGCGTGGTGCTGCCCTTCGCCAACCCCGCGAGCCCGATCGAGGGCCAGGCCACGCTCACGCCCGCGCAGGCCGCCGACCTGATGGCCGGCAAGTGGTACGCCAACATCCACACCGCCGCCAACCCGGCCGGCGAGATCCGCGGCCAGATGCTGCCGAAGATGTGAGCCCCGGCGGTCGTCAGGCCGCGGTCGCCGGACTGGTGTCCAATGCGGCCGCATGACGACCTCCACCACGCGAACGAAGCGCCGGGCCTCGCCCCGGACCCCCGACCCCTTCGGCGGACGCCGCGAGGACATGCGCGCCGCGCGCAAGGCGCTGGTGCTGCAGGGCGGCGGCGCGCTCGGCGCCTACCAGGCCGGCGTCTACGCCGCGCTCAGCGAAACCGGGCTGCAGCCGCACTGGATCGCGGGCGTCTCGATCGGCGCGATCAATGCCGCGCTGATCGCGGGCAATGCGCCCGAGCGGCGCGTCGAGCGGCTGCGCGAGTTCTGGCACCTGGTGTCCTCGGGTCCGGCGCAGCGTCTGCCCGCGTGGCTCGGCGACCGCATCGCGCAGAACCAGTGGAGCGCGGCGATGGCCTCGCTCGCGGGCATCCCGGGCTTCTTCGAGCCGCGCTTCTCGCCCGCGTTCTGGATGGGCGGCGCGGCCCCGGTGCTGAGCTACTACGACACCGCGCCGCTCAGGCGCACGCTCGAGCGGCTGGTCGACTTCGACCGCATCAATGCGCGCGCGTGCCGCTTCAGCGTGGGCGCGGTCGACGTGCGCACCGGCAACTCGGTCTATTTCGACAACACCGAGCGCCGCATCGGCCCCGAGCACATCATGGCCAGCGGCGCGCTGCCGCCGGGCTTCGCGCCCGTGAGCATCGACGGCGAGGACTACTGGGACGGCGGCATCGTCTCGAACACGCCGCTGCAGTACGTGCTCGACGTGCACCCGCGCTCGGAGCCGCTGGTGGTGCTGCAGGTCGACCTGTTCAGCGCGCGCGGCGAGATGCCGCACACGCTGTCGGCCGTGATGGAGCGGCAGAAGGACATCACCTACTCGAGCCGCACGCGCATGAACACCGACGCGCTCGCCGCCAACGTGAACCTGCAGCAGGCGATCGCCGAACTGATCGCGAAGCTGCCCGCGCCGCTGCGCAACGATCCCGCGGTGCGCGCGGTGCAGGCCGAGCTCACGCACCAGCCGATCGACATCTTCCACCTGATCTACCGCGACAAGCCGTACGAGCTGGACTCGAAGGACTACGAGTTCTCGCGCGCCGCGGTCGAAGAGCACTGGGAGGCGGGCGCGCGCGACATGCGCAGGACGCTCGCCAATCCCGAGACGCTGCGCAGCCGGGCCGCGGCCAACGGTGTGACCACCTTCGACCTCTGCGAGCCGGGCGTGGAGCGCATCCGCCATCCGGGGCTTTCGCGCGGAAGGGCTGGTTCACCCTAATGCCGGGGGCGGGCGAAACGTGAGAAAACCGGTTTCCGCTCAATCGTCATACCAATAAACCCGCCAGGAGACATCGACCATGCGCGTACGCCCCGTCCGTTCCCTTTCGCGACGTTCCTTCGTGGCCCATGCCGCGGGTGCCGCGGCGGGACTCGCCCTGTTCGCCGCCGCCGTGCCCGCGGCCGCCCAGGCCTACCCGAGCCGCCCGATCACGCTGATCGTGCCCTGGGGCGCGGGCGGCGGCACCGACGCCACCGCGCGCATCATCGCGAGCCTGCTCGAGAAGGAACTGGGCCAGCCGATCGCGGTGGTGAACCGCACCGGCGGCAACGGCGTGGTGGGCCATGCGGCGATCGCGGCGGCGGCGCCCGACGGCTACACCATCGGCATGGCGACGGTCGAGATCGGCATGATGCACTGGCAGGGCCTCACGCCGCTGACCAGCGCCTCCTACACGCCCATCGGGCTGGCCAACCTCGACCCGGCGGGCATCCAGGTGCGCGCCGACGCGCCGTACAAGTCGGTGGCCGACCTGCTCGCGGCGGTCAAGGCCAATCCCGGCAAGTTCAAGGCCTCGGGCACGGGGCAGGGCGGCATCTGGCACCTCGCGATCGCCGGCCTCCTGCGCGACCAGAAGATCGATCCCGCGGCCGTGCCCTGGGTGCCGAGCAACGGCGCGGCGCCGGGCCTGCAGGACGTGGTGGCCGGCGGCGTCGAGATCGCGCCGGTGTCGCTGCCCGAGGCGCGCTCGCTGATCGACGCGGGCAAGGTCAAGAGCCTCGCGATCATGAGCGACAAGCCGTCGGCCTTGTACCCCAACGTGCCCACGCTCAAGGCGGCCATCGGCAGCGACTGGTCGATGGCGGCCTGGCGCGGCATCGTCGCGCCCAAGGGACTGCCCGCGGACGTGCGCGACAAGCTCGCGGCGGGGCTCAAGAAGGTGGTCGCGAGCAAGGAGTACACCGACTTCATGGCCTCGCGCGGCTTCGGCGTGATCTACGCCGCGCCCGACGAGTTCGCCGCCTACATGGCGAAGTCGGACGCCGAGCTCGGCGCGACGATGAAGGCCGTGGGCATCGTCAAGTGAGGGCCGCGCAGGGCGCGCCCGCGACGGGCGCGGGAGGCGCGGCGCGATGAAGTTCAACGACGCGGTCTTCGGACTGATCCTGCTCGCGCTCGGCGGCCTGGTGCTGGTGGTGGTGCGGGGCTATCCCGCGATGCCCGGCCAGCAGGTCGGGCCCGCGCTGTTCCCGGGCCTGATCGCCGCGGGACTCTGCCTCTGCGGCGCGATGCTGCTCGTCAAGGGCTGGCGCGAGCGCAGGACCGCGGCCTGGCTGCGGCCCGGCGCCTGGATGGCCTCGCCGCGCCACGTGCTGGCCGTGGCGCTGGTGATCGGCGCGGTGCTGTTCTACATGCTGGCGTCGGAGCGGCTCGGCTTCCTGCCCGTGGCGGCCGTATCGCTGGCGGCGCTGATGCTCGCGATGCGCGTGCGGCCGCTGCGCGCGGTGCTCATCGCGGCGGTCGCGGCGCTCGTGATCCACGCCGTGTTCTACAAGCTGCTGCGCGTGCCGCTGCCCTGGGGCGTGCTGGCGCCGATCGCCTGGTAACCGGGAGACTTCCTCATGTCGGCAGCGCTGTTGCAGGCCTTCTCGATGGTCTTCGAGCCCTACACCATCCTCGTGATGGTGCTGGCCTCGCTCTACGGCCTCTTCGTCGGCGCGGTGCCGGGGCTGTCGGCCACGATGGCCGTCGCGCTGCTGGTGCCGGTGACCTTCTTCATGCCGCCCATTCCCGCGATCGCGGCCATGGTCACGGCGACCGCGATGGCGATCTTCTCGGGCGACATCCCGGGCTGCCTGCTGCGCATCCCGGGCACGCCGGCCTCGGCGGCCTACACCGACGAGGCCTTCGCGATGACGCGCAAGGGCATGGCCGAGACCGCGCTCGGCGCGGGCCTCGTGTTCTCCGCGGTCGGCGGCCTCTTCGGCACCGTGGTGCTGATCGTGGCCGCGCCCGCGCTGGCCGACTTCGCGCTCAACTTCAGCTCCTTCGAGTACTTCTGGCTCGTGCTCCTGGGCCTGACCTGCGCGGTGTTCATCACCTCCGACCGGCCGCTCAAGGGGATGGTCACGCTGCTGCTCGGCCTGCTCGTGGCCTGCATCGGGCTCGGCAATCCCGCGGGGTTTCCGCGCTTCACCTTCGGCAACGCCGAGATGACCGGCGGCATCGGCATGATCCCGATGATGATCGGCATGTTCGCGGTGTCGGAGGTGATCCGCTTCGCGGCCGACACGCTGCCGCCCGGCGAGCTCGTGGTCGAGAAGGTGGGGCGCGTGCTCTCGGGCCAATGGGCGCTCGCGAAGAAGTACCCGGCGCAGATCCTGCGCGGCAGCGTGCTCGGCACCGCGGTCGGGGCGCTGCCCGGCGCGGGCGCCGACATCGCGGCCTGGATGTCGTATGCGATGAGCAAGAAGTTCTCGAAGGAGCCCGAGAAGTTCGGCACCGGCCACGTCGAGGGCATCGTGGAGTCCGGGTCGGCCAACAACAGCGCGCTCGCGGGCGCGTGGATCCCGGCCCTGGTGTTCGGCATCCCGGGCGACTCGATCACCGCGATCGTGATCGGCGTGCTCTACATGAAGAACCTCAACCCGGGGCCGACGCTGTTCACCACCAATCCGCAGAACATCTACGCGGTGTTCATGCTCTTCATCATCGCCAACCTGATCATGATCCCGCTCGGTATCCTCTGCATCAGGGTGGCCAAGCGCATCCTGCGCGTGCCGCGCAACGTGCTGATGCCGCTGATCCTGCTGTTCTGCATCGTCGGCGCGTTCGCGATCAACAACTCGCTGTTCGACGTGGGCGTGATGCTGGTCGCGGGCATCGTGGCCTACCTGCTCGAGGAGAACGGCTTCCCGATCGCGCCCGCGATCCTCGGCGTGGTGCTCGGCGGCATGCTCGAGGAGAACTTCATCACCTCGATGATCAAGTCCGACGGCCAGCTCGCGGGCTTCGTGTCGCGGCCGATCGCCGCCTCGCTCGCGGTGCTGGTGTTGCTGGTCTGGGTCGTGCCGCTCGCGCGGCTGTTCTGGCTGCGCAGCCGGCGCACCGCGTCTACCGCAGCCTGAGCGACCAGGTCTCGCCGACGAGCCGCTGGCCGAAGCCTTCGTAGGGCTCGGACTTCTCGAGCCTGAAGCCGCGCCTGGCGTAGATCGCGCGCGCGGCCTCGAGGCAGCTGTTGGTCCAGAGCACGAGCTTGCGGTAGCCCTTGGCGCGCGCGAAGGCGATGCACTCGTCGGTCAGCCGGCCCCCCAGCCCGAGCCCGCGCGCGGCGGGCGCGAGCAGCAGCAGGCGCAGCTGCGCCGTGGCGGCCGACTTGCGCACCACGAAGATCGCGCCGACGCGCTCGCCGTCGAGTTCGGCGATCCAGCACTTCTCCCATTCGGGCTGGAACTTGCGCATGAACTGCGCCACGATGTCCGCGACCAGCGCCTCGAAGTCGCCGTTCCAGCCGTACTCGCGCGCATAGAGTTCGCCGTGCTGCTGCACCACCCAGCCCATGTCACCGGGCTGCGGATCGCGCAGCACCACGGTGCGGGTGCGGGCGGGCGCCTGCGCGGGATCGAGCAGCCGCTCGATGCGCGCCATCGCGTCGACCACCTGCTGCCGGTCGGCCGGCGCCAGCGGGGCGAGCAGGGCGGCCGCCTCGTCGCGCGACTTCTGCTGCAGCGGCGCGAAGGCCGCATGCCCGGCCTCGGTCAGGCGCAGCACGCTCTGGCGCGCATCGCGCGCATGGGGCTCGCGCGCGAGCCAGCCCGCGGCCTCGAAGCGGCGCAGGATGCGGCTCAGGTAGCCGGCGTCGAGCCGCAGGTCGCGGCCGATCTCGCTCGCGACCGGCGTTTCGCGGTGCGCGAGTTCGTACAGCACGCGCACGTCGGTCAGCGACATCTCGCTGCCCAGGTAGGGGTCGAGCACGCCGATGCGGCTCGTGTAGAAGCGGTTGAAGCGGCGGATCGCCTTGACGGCGGCGGCATCGGGAGGGGCGGCAGGGCTCGACATGCTTGCCATTGTCATGTTGATGGTTGACTTTGGCAATCAAATAATGACCTTGGCCCGCTCGCGCCAACCCGTCGCGACGCGACAGAAGTGCTGGAAAACCCTAAAATCGCGGGTTGCCCACAGCGTCGCGCGCCCGGCCCGGCCGCGCCGCCCACTTCCCCACGATGAACGCCCCCGTCGACGTCTCCTTCTTCGCGCGCGCCGCCAAGCCGCTGACCAGCTACCGCAAGTACTGGGCGGCGCGTTTCGGCACGGCCAAGTTCCTGCCGACCTCGCGCAGCGAGATGGACGCGCTCGGCTGGGACAGCTGCGACATCGTGATCGTGACCGGCGACGCCTACGTCGACCATCCGAGCTTCGGCATGGCCGTGATCGGGCGCATGCTCGAGGCACAGGGCTTCCGCGTGGGCATCATCGCCCAGCCCGACTGGCACAGCGCCGACGCCTTCAAGGCGCTCGGCAAGCCGAACCTGTTCTTCGGCGTGACCGCCGGCAACATGGATTCGATGATCAACCGCTACACGGCGGACCGGAAGATCCGCAGCGACGACGCCTACACGCCCGGCGACGTCGGCGGCGCGCGGCCCGACCGCGCGGCCATCGTGTATTCGCAGCGCTGCAAGGAAGCCTGGAACGACGTGCCGATCGTCCTCGGCGGCATCGAGGGGTCGCTGCGCCGCATCGCGCACTACGACTACTGGCAGGACAAGGTGCGCCGCTCGATCGTGGTGGACGCCAAGTGCGACCTGCTGCTCTACGGCAACGCCGAGCGCGCCATCGTCGAGATCGCGCACCGGCTGGCGGCGCGCGAGCCGGTGCAGCAGATCACCGACGTGCGCGGCACGGCCTTCGTGCGGCGCGAGACGCCGGAGGGCTGGTTCGAGATCGATTCCACGAGCGTGGACGAACCCGGCCGCGTCGAGGCCCACGTCAACCCGTACCTGATGGTGTCGGAGCAGGCCAAGGCCAACGGCGCCACCTGCGCCAAGGAGGAAGAGGCCGAGGCGGTGGCGCGCGCGGCCGAGGCGGGCGCCGCGGTCAACCCCGCGATCAAGCCGCTGACCTTCGTGCCGAACCCGGCGCTCGCGCAGCGCGCGAAGCTCAAGGTGCCGCCGCGCGACCGCAGCGTGATCCGCCTGCCATCCTACGAGCAGGTGCGCGCCGACCCGGTGCTCTACGCGCACGCCAACCGCGTGCTGCACCTCGAGACCAACCCCGGCAACGCGCGCGCGCTGGTGCAGGCGCACGGCGAGGGCGCGACCGCGCGCGACGTCTGGATCAACCCGCCGCCGATCCCGCTGACCACGGCCGAGATGGACCACGTGTTCGACCTGCCGTACGCGCGCAGTCCGCATCCGCGCTACGCCGACGAGAGCGGCAGCCACGACGGCGCGACCAAGATCCCCGCCTGGGAGATGATCCGCTTCAGCGTGAACATCATGCGCGGCTGCTTCGGCGGCTGCACCTTCTGCTCGATCACCGAGCACGAGGGCCGCATCATCCAGAGCCGCTCGGAAGACTCGATCATCAAGGAGGTCGAGGCGATCCGCGACTCGGTCAAGGGCTTCACGGGCACCATCTCCGACCTCGGCGGCCCGACGGCCAACATGTACCGCATCGGCTGCAAGTCGCCCGAGATCG
>CBHTTS010000229.1:0-8895 GCA_966095775.1 uncultured Variovorax sp.
CGAAGCCCTTGATCTTGCGGCCGAAGGCCGGGAAGGCCTCGCGCATCGCCTCGATCGCGTAGGCCGGCAGCGCCTGGTGCAGGTCGCCCGGCGTGACGCCGGGCTTGTACGAGGGGATCACGCTGCCGAGCGCGGTCGAGGGCCGGCCGGCGACGAAGTCGCCCACGAGCTGGCCCGGCGCGCGGTAGTCGCCGCCGCCGAGCACGAAGGCGTTGCTCTCGAGCTGGCGCTGCAGCGCGATGCCCGCGAGGGCGTCGCCCGGGTAGTCGCGCGGGTCGATGCCCACCACGATGCCCGCGTTGGCGTTGCGCTCGTTGCGCGAATACTGGCTCATGCCGTTGGTGACCACGCGGTTCGGCTCGCTCGTGGCCGCGACCACCGTGCCGCCCGGGCACATGCAGAAGCTGTAGACCGAGCGGCCGTTGCTCGCGTGGTGCACCAGCTTGTAGTCGGCCGCGCCGAGCAGCGGATGGCCCGCATGGCGGCCCCAGCGCGCGCGGTCGATCAGGCCCTGCGGATGCTCGACGCGGAAGCCGATCGAGAACGGCTTGGCCTCGATGTGCACGCCGCGCGCGTGCAGCATCGCGAAGGTGTCGCGCGAGCTGTGGCCGAGGGCCATCACCACGTGGTCGGCGCGCAGCTCGCTCGACCGGCCCGTGGCCTGGTCGAGCACGGTGAGGCCGCGCAGATGCCGGCCCTCGGGGCCGTCCTCGATGTGCACGTCGGTCACGCGCTGCTCGAAGCGGATCTCGCCGCCGAGCGCCACGATCTGCTCCCGGATGTTCTCGACCACCTTCACGAGCTTGAACGTGCCGATGTGCGGATGCGCGACGTAGAGGATCTCGGGCGGCGCGCCGGCCTTGACGAACTCCTCCATCACCTTGCGGCCGAGGAAGCGCGGGTCCTTGATCTGGCTGTAGAGCTTGCCGTCGGAGAAGGTGCCGGCGCCGCCCTCGCCGAACTGCACGTTCGACTCGGGGTTCAGCGTGCTCTTGCGCCACAGGCCCCAGGTGTCCTTGGTGCGCTGGCGCACGGTCTTGCCGCGCTCGAGCACGATCGGGCGGAAGCCCATCTTCGCGAGCATCAGCGCCGCGAAGATGCCGCAGGGCCCGAAGCCGATCACGACCGGCCGCGGCGCGCCTTCGGCCGCCCGCGCCACCGGCAGCACGTAGCGCATGTCGGGCGCGGCCTGGATGTGCGGGTGGCCGGCGTGCCGCGCGAGCAGCTGCGCCTCGAGCGCGGCGTCGGCCAGCGCCACGTCGCAGATGTAGACCGTGAGCAGGTCGGCCTTGCGCGCGTCGAAGCTGCGCTTGTAGACCGTGTGGGAGGCGATCGCCTGCGGCGGGACGCCGAGCGTCGCGGCGACCAGCGCGGGCAGGGCCTCGGGCGCGTGGTCGAGCGGGAGTTTGAGTTCGGAGATTCTCAGCATGCGTGGGGCTTGTATCTATCAAGCAGACCGCCGATTTTACCGGCCGCTCGCCGGGCCCGGCTCACCCCGGGAGAAAGCCTTCCACGGACAGGTAGCGCTCGCCGGTGTCGTAGTTGAAGCCCAGCACCACCGCGTCGGCCGGCAGCGAGGGCAGCTTCTGCGCGATCGCCGCGAGGGTCGCGCCCGAGGAGATGCCCACGAGGATGCCTTCCTCCACCGCGCAGCGGCGCGCCATCTCGCGCGCGGGCTCGGCGTCGACCTGCAGCACGCCGTCGAGCAGCGAGGTGTCGAGGTTCTTCGGGATGAAGCCCGCGCCGATGCCCTGGATCGGATGCGGCGAGGGCTGGCCGCCCGAGATCACGGGCGAGGCCACGGGCTCGACCGCGAACACCTGCAGCTTCGGCCACTTCTTCTTGAGCACCTTCGCCACGCCCGTGATGTGGCCGCCCGTGCCCACGCCGGTGATCAGCACGTCGATACCCTCGGGGAAGTCGGCCGCGATCTCCTCGGCCGTGGTGCGCATGTGCACGTCGACGTTCGCGGGGTTGTTGAACTGCTGCGGCATCCAGGCGCCCGGCGTGCCGGCCACGATCTCCTCGGCGCGCGCGATCGAGGCCTTCATGCCGCCCGCGCGCGGCGTCAGGTCGAAGGTCGCGCCGTAGGCCAGCATCAGGCGGCGGCGCTCGAGCGACATGCTGTCGGGCATCACGAGGATCAGCTTGTAGCCCTTGACCGCCGCGACCATCGCGAGGCCGATGCCGGTGTTGCCCGAGGTCGGCTCGACGATCGTGCCGCCGGGCTTGAGCGCGCCGGAGCGCTCCGCGTCCTCCACCATCGCGAGCGCGATGCGGTCCTTGATCGAGCCGCCCGGGTTGGCGCGCTCGGACTTGATCCACACCTGCTGCTTCGCATGGCCGAACAGGCGGTTGATGCGGATGTGGGGCGTGTTGCCGATGGTCTGGAGGATGTTCTGGGCCTTCATGTTGCGATCTCCTTGGATGCGGTGGGTGGTCGGAAATGCAGGGAACGGACGGGGCATTGTCCTTGGGAAAACCGCGGCGGCCCAGCGCTGCAACGCAGAATGGATGCATGAAGCTGATATTCATCCACGGGCCGGTCGCCTCCGGCAAGCTGACGGTCGCGCGGGCGCTGGGGGCGCTCACGGGCTTCGCCGTCTTTCACAACCATCTGGTCGTCGACGCGGTCGGCGCGGTGTTCCCGTTCGGATCGGAAAGCTTCGTGAAGCTGCGCGAACAGATGTGGCTCGCGACGATGCGCGAAGCGGCCGCCGTCGGGCGCTCGACGATCTTCACCTTCGCGCCGGAGCCGACCGTGGCCGCCGATTTCCCGCGGCGCGCGGTCGAAGCCGTGGCAGCCGAGGGCGGCAGCACCCGCTTCGTGCGGCTGACGATTTCGCGCGCCGGACAGGAGCGGCGCATCGACGCCGCGAGCCGGGCCGAGTTCGGCAAGCTGCGCTCGCTCGAAATGCTGCGCCGGCTGCGCGACGAATTCGAGCGGGCCGAACGCGCCATGCCGCCCGGCGAACTGGTGATCGACACGGAAGCCGTCCAGCCGCAAGAGGCGGCGCGTGAAATTGCGCGCGTGCTCGCGCTGTAGCCCCCGTGCGGCGATAATCCCTCCCGTGAAGCACGCCAGACCGCCGCTGGTGCAAGTGCCGAAAGGCCGCACTGGAGGAACGTCCGGACTGCACAGGACAGCGCAGGAGCTAACGGCTCTCCACCGCGAGGTGAGGATCAGAGCAACAGAGACGAGTCCCGGGGGAGTGCCGCAAGGCAGACCACCGGGGGTGAAACGGGCAATCTCTGCGCGCAGCAACACCAAGTAGGCCAGTTTCGAGGTGGTTCCGCTGAGCTGGCGGGTAGGTGGCATCGAGCCGTCTGGCGACAGGCGGCCCAGAGTAATGGCGGTCACGTCGAGGGCAACCCCGACGCACAGAATCCGGCTTATCGGCGGGCTTCACACTTTTCCCCCGATTCCTTTCCCCGGCGCGGGCCGTCCGCGCCGCGGCGCGCGCCGCCGCGAGCACGAAAAGCCGTCCGCCGCTACAATAGATAGCAAGCTAACTAATTTTGGAGCGACGCATGACCCGATCCGCCAGATCCCGCCAGCCGCGCGAACAGGCGCTGATGCGGCTCGGCACCTCGCTGTCGGTGCTGCAGCGCGGCTACCGCGCCGCGGCCGACAAGGCGGTGGCGCACGTAGGGGTGTCGCAGACGCTGGCCTATCCGATCGTGATGCTCGGCCGCATGGACGGCGACGTGCGCCAGGGCATGCTCGCCGAGGCGCTCGGCATCGAAGGGCCGTCGCTGGTGCGCACCATCGACCAGCTCGTGGACGCCGGCCTGGTCGAGCGCCGCGAGGACCCGGCCGACCGCCGCGCGAAGATCCTGCATCTCACGCCCGCGGGCGAGGCCGTCTGCGCGCCGATCGAGGCGGCGCTGGCGCAGATGCGCACCGCACTGTTCGAGGGCGTCTCCGACGAGGACGTCGCCGCCTGCCTGCGCGTGTTCGGCGTGCTCGAGCAGCGCATGGGCGTGCGCGGCGTGATGAGCCCGCCGGCGCCGGCCGCGGCGCAGGAAGGGCGGCGCTGATGGCCGCCGCGCTGCGCCTGCCGAAGCTGCCGGCACTTCCCCGGTTCATGCCCGTCACGCGCGCCGAGCTGCTGTTCTCGGGCAAGAGCTTCGCCGCCGCGATGCTCGCGATGTACCTCGCGAGCCGCGCCGGCCTGCCGCGCCCGTTCTGGGCCCTCATGACCACCTACGTGGTGGCCCATCCGCTGGCCGGCGCGGTGCGCTCGAAGGCGGTGTACCGCTTCTGCGGCACGCTGATCGGCAGCACCGCGACCGTGCTGCTGGTGCCGGCGCTGTCGAACGCGCCCGAGCTGCTCACGCTGGTGCTCGCGCTCTGGGTCGGGCTGTGCCTGTGGATCTCGCTGCTCGACCGCACGCCGCGCTCCTACGTGTTCATGCTCGCGGGCTACACGGCCGCGCTGATCGGCTTTCCGTCGGTGCAGACGCCGCTGGCGCTGTTCGACACCGCGGTCGCGCGCGTGGAGGAGATCGGCCTGGGCATCCTCTGCGCGACGCTGGTCCACAGCCTGGTGCTGCCCACCGGGCTCGCGCCGACCGTGCTCGGCCTGCTCGACCGCACGCTGCGCGACGCGCGCCAGTGGCTCGGCGACCTGCTGCAGCAGCGGCCCGCGGACCCGCGCGCCGAGGCCGAGGCGCGCCGGCTCGACGGCGACCGGCGCCGCCTTGCGGGCGACATCACGCAGCTGCGCCTGCTCTCGACCCACGTGCCCTTCGACACCACGCACCTGCGCTGGACCGCGGGCGCGATCCGCGCGATGCAGGACCGCGTGGCCGCGCTCACGCCCGCGCTCTCGGCGGTCGAGGACCGGCTGCAGGCGCTCGCGCAGGCCGAGGGCGGGCTCGCGCCCGACGTGGCCGCGCTGCTCGCGCAGGCCGCGCAATGGCTGCGCGAGGAGGCCGCGCCGGAGGCCGACGATGCGCGCCGCGCCGAGCGCCTGCGCGCGCTGCGCCGGGCGATCGAGGCGCTGCCCGACCCCGGCGCCCGGCCGCAGCCCACGGCCTGGGGCCGCGCGCTGCGCATCGGCCTGGCGGGCCGGCTCGGCGAGCTGGTCGACGGCTGGACCGCCTGCGCGCAGCTGCGCCAGGACATCGACCGGGGCCTGCAGGGCGCCGCGCCGCTGCGCCGCACGGCCGCGCTGGGCAACCGCGTGCTGCACCGCGACCACGGCATGGCGCTGCTCTCGGCGTTCGCCGCGGTGCTCGCGATCTGCCTCTGCGGCGCCTTCTGGATCCTGACCGGCTGGCCCATGGGCTCGGCCGCCACCATGATGGCCGCGGTCTTCTGCTGCTTCTTCGCCACCATGGACGACCCGGTGCCTGCGATCCACGGCTTCCTCAAGTGGACGCTCTGGTCGGTGCCGGTCTCGGCGCTCTACGTGCTGGTGCTGATGCCCCTGGTGCGCGACTTCGGCACGCTCGCGCTCGTCTGCGCGCCGCTGTTCCTGCTGCTGGGAGTCAACCTGGCGCGGCCGACCCGCTTCATGGCCGCGATGGCGCTGCTGTTCGGCGTGAGCGGCACGCTGGCGATGCACGACACCGCGAACGCCGACCTCGTGAGCTTCGTCAACAGCATGATCGGCCAGGTCTTCGGCGTGGTGGTCGCGTCGCGCGTCACGCGGCTGGTGCGTTCGGTCGGCGCCGACTGGAGCGCGCGCCGCATCCAGCGTGCGACCTGGCGCGAGCTCGGCGAGATGGCCGCCGCGGCGCAGCCGCAGTTCGCGAAGAGCGACGACTATGCGGTGCGCATGCTCGACCGCATCGGCCTGCTCGCGCCGCGCATCGCGCAGGCCGGCGGCAGCGTCGAGGGCGTGGCCGCGGACGACGCGCTGCGCGACCTGCGCATGGGCGCCGACATCGCGGTGCTCCAGCGCGTGCGCGCCCAGCTGCCGCCGGCGGTCTCGGCCGCGCTGCTGGGCGGCATCGCGCGCTTCTTCCGCGAACGCGGCGAGGGCCGCGCGAACGCGCGCCCGGCCGGGCTGCTGCCGCAGATCGACGCGGCGCTGTGCGCCGTGCTCGGCCCGCGCGAGGCGGTCGCCGCGGGCGCCTCGCGCGCGGCCGTGACCGCGCTCGTGGGCCTGCGCCGCAACCTCTTTCCCGACGCACCGCCCGTGCTCGCGGTCGCGCCGCCGCAAGGAGCCCCCGCATGATCGGCGAAGCCAGCTTCTACGGGCTCTACCTGCCCTGGATCATGGTGCTGGCGCTGGCCGCGCTGCCGGCGCTCTGGGCCGTGCGCCGCCTGCTCGCGGCCGCCGGCCTCTACCGCTGGGTCTGGCATCCGGCGCTGTTCGACGTGGCGCTCTACCTGCTGCTGCTCTATGCGCTGAGCCGCCTCTCCTCACACTTCCAATGACCGACGGATTCCGATGAAAGCCCCTTCCTTTTCCTTCCCTGGCCGGGCCCGGGCGCAGCGCCTGGGGCAGGTGCTCGTGACGCTGCTGGCGGTGGCCGCCGCCGCCTGGGCCGGCCTTCGCCTCTGGGACCACTACGAGCTGGCGCCGTGGACGCGCGACGGCCGGGTGCGCGCCAACATCGTGCAGATCGCGCCCGACGTGTCCGGCCTCGTCACCGCGGTGCCGGTGCGCGACAACCAGGCCGTGGCGGCCGGCGCGCTGCTGTTCGAGGTGGACCGCGCGCGCTATGCGCTCGCGGTGCGCCAGGCCGAGGCCGCGCTCGCCGCGCAGCGCGCGATGAGCGCCCAGGCGCGGCGCGAGAACGCGCGCAACGCCGGCCTCGACGACCTGGTGTCGAAGGAGTCGCGCGAGCAGGCGCTGTCGCGCGTCGAGCAGATGCGCGCCGCGGTGGCGCAGGCCGAGGCCGCGCTGGCCGCCGCGCGCCTGAACCTGGCGCGCGCCGAGGTGCGCGCGCCCGCCGACGGCCTGGTCACCAACCTCGACCTGCGCGAGGGCAGCTACGCCGCGGCCGGGCGGCCGGTGCTCGCGCTGGTGGACGCGAAGTCGTTCTACGTCGAAGGCTACTTCGAGGAGACCAAGCTGCCGCGCATCCACCTCGGCGACCGCGTGCGCGTGACGCCGATGGGCGGCGGCGCGGTGCTCGAGGGCGCGGTCGACAGCGTCGCGGCCGGCATCGCCGACCACGACCGCTCCACCGGCGCCAACCTGCTGCCGAGCGTGAACCCGACCTTCAACTGGGTGCGGCTCGCGCAGCGCATCCCGGTGCGCATCCGGCTCGATCCGCTGCCGCCGGGCGCGCACCTCGTCGCGGGCCAGACGGTCACGGTGCAGGTGGTCGAGGACCAGCGGAAAGGATGACGACGATGGCCCTGGTCCGCCCCGTTCTGCGCATCGCCGCGCTCGCCGCCGCGGCCGGCCTGGCCGCCTGCGCCGCGGTCGGCCCCGACTACCGCCAGCCGCCCGAGGCGCTCGCGAGCCGGCCGGCCGCCGCGCGGCCCTTCGCGGGCGCGCCGGCCGACGCCGCGCCGCTGCCCGCGCACTGGTGGCGGCTCTACCGCGACCCGCTGCTCGACCGGCTGGTCGCGCAGGCGCTCGCGCACAACACCGACCTGCGCCAGGCGGTGGCCAACCTCGAGCGCGAGCGCGCCATCGAGGCCGAGGTGGCCGGCGCCCGCTACCCCGCGATCGGCCTGAACGGCGGCCCTTCGTTCGGCCATGCCTCGGGGCTCTCGCTGCTGCAGCCGGGCCACCAGCCGCCGGCCGCCTTCAACTACAGCGCGGGCGCGTCGCTGTCGTACCAGGTCGACCTGTTCGGCCAGATCCGCCGCGGCATCGAGGCCTCGGCCGCCGACACCCAGGCCGCCGAGGCCGCGCTCGACCTGGTGCGGGTGCACGTGGCGGGCGGCACCGCGCGCGCCTACGCCGAAGCCTGCGCCACCGGGCTGCGGCTCGACATCGCGCGCCGCTCGGTCGCGCTGCAGCAGGAGGCGGTCGAGGTCACCGAGCGCCTGCAGCGCGCGGGCCGCGCCGGCGCCATCGACGCCCACCGCGCCCGCGCGCAGCTGGGCCAGCTCGATGCCGCGCTGCCGCCGCTCGAGGCCGCGCGCCAGGGCGCGCTCTACCGCCTCGCCACGCTGACCGGCGCGCTGCCGCAGGACTTCCCGCGCGAGGTCGCCGACTGCGCGGTGCCGCCGCGCGACGCGGGCGCGCTGCCGGTCGGCGACGGCGCCGCGCTGCTGCGCCGCCGGCCCGACATCCGGCAGGCCGAGCGCGGCCTCGCGGCCGCCACCGCGCGCATCGGCGTGGCCACGGCCGAGCTCTATCCGAAGATCACGCTCGGCCTCTCGGGCGCCTCGGCCGGCCATGCCGAGGGCTTCGGCCGCAAGGACACCTTCGCCTGGAGCCTCGGGCCGCTGATCTCGTGGACCGTGCCCAATACCGGCGCGGCCCAGGCGCGCATCGCGCAGGCCGAGGCCGGCACGCGCGCCGCGCTCGCGAAGTTCGACGGCACGGTGCTCACCGCGCTGCGCGAGACCGAGACCGCGCTCGACACATACGCGCGCGAGCTCGACCGCCGTGCCGCGCTCGAGGCCGCGCGCGACCAGAGCGCGAAGGTCGCCGAGCAGGCGCGGCGGCTCTACCGCAACGGGCGCACCGGCTACCTCGACGCGCTCGATGCCGAGCGCTCGCTCGCCGCCGCCGAGGCCGCGCTCGCGGCCAGCGAGGCGCAGCTCGCGGACGACCAGGTGGTGCTGTTCATGGCGCTGGGCGGCGGCTGGGAGCCCGGCGACACCCGCCTCGCGCAGGACGGCGCCCGCGCCGCCGCGGCCACGCCATGAACGCCGCCGCCACCCCCGCCGCGCCGCCGCGGGCCCCAGCGCCGCGGTGGCGGCTCGCGCGCGTCCCCCGCGCGGGCCCCCGCCCCAAGCCCCACGTAGTGCCC
>CBHTTS010000230.1:0-8887 GCA_966095775.1 uncultured Variovorax sp.
GCAGCGCCAACGAGCGCCGCGCCGACGAGGCGAGCCGCGACGTCGAGGCCTGGCTCAAGTGCAAGTACATGCGCGAGCACCTCGGCGAGGAGTACGGCGGCGTCGTCACCGCGGCGACCACCTTCGGCATCTTCGTGACGCTCGACGCGATGTACGTCGAAGGCCTGGTGCACATCACCGAGCTCGGCGGCGAGTACTTCAAGTTCGACGAGATGCGCCAGGAGCTGCGCGGCGAGCGCACCGGCATCCGCTACGCGATCGGCACGCGCGTGCGGGTGCAGGTGAGCCGGGTCGACCTCGACGGGCGCAAGATCGACTTCCGCCTCGTGCGTGAGGGCGAGGAGCTCACCGCGCGCGCGATGAAGGACAAGGGCGTGGCGACCGCGGGCGTGCCGGTGAAGGCCTCGGCCAAGCGCAGCTCGCGCCACAAGGCCGAGAGCGCGGCCGCCGAGCCGCGCGCGGAGCGCGGCCAGACCGCCGCGGCGCCGGAATCGCAGACCGCGATGCAGGCGTTCAAGGCGGCGGTCAAGAAGGCCGCGAGCAAGATGAAGGGCCGCAAGCCGCGTCGTGCCTGACGATGCATATATAAACGACGACCCGCACAGACAAGCTGAAAAGGAGACACAGAGCATGAGCGTGGACAACAACAGGAGCCGCATCGCGATCGTCACGGGCGCCGGCACGGGCATCGGCCGCGCGGCGGCGCTGGCATTGCTGGGCGACGGCTGGAGCGTGGCGCTCGCGGGGCGGCGGCTCGAGCCGCTCGAGCAGGTGGCGGAGGAGTCGGGCGCCGGCGCGCGCGCGTTCGCCGTGCCGACCGACGTCGCCAACGCGGAATCCGTGCAGGCCCTGTTCGCGGCCACGGTCGAGCGCTTCGGCCGCGTCGACCTGCTGTTCAACAACGCCGGTGTCGGCAATCCCCCCGGGCCCTTCGAGGACTGGACGCCCGAGCAGTGGCGCGGCGTGGTCGACATCAACCTCAGCGGCATGTTCTTCTGCATCCAGCAGGCCTTCCGCACGATGAAGGCGCAGACGCCGCGCGGCGGCCGCATCATCAACAACGGCTCGATCTCGGCGACCGCGCCGCGGCCGAACTCGGCCGCCTACACCGCGACCAAGCACGGCGTCGAGGGCCTCACCAAGACCGCTTCGCTCGACGGGCGTAAGTACGACATCGCGGTGGGTCAGATCGACGTGGGCAATGCGATGACCGAGCTCGCCGCCCGCATGGCCAAGGGCGTGCCGCAGGCCAACGGCGAGCTCGCGGTGGAGCCGCTGATGGACGTGAAGATCGTCGGCCAGTCGGTGCTCTACATGGCGAACCTGCCCCTCGACGCCAACGTGCTGTTCCACACCGTGATGGCCACGAAGATGCCCTTCGTCGGCCGCGGCTGAGGCAGGCTGCCGCTCAGCCCGCGTCGCCGCGGGCCAGCGCCCCCGCGGTCAGCGCAGGTCCGGCGGCGGGCCAGGCATCGGCCGCGTGGCCGTGGCGCCATGCGGCTTCGCGCGCCGCATCGAAGGCGCACTGACCGCCGCCCAGCGCCGCGCCGATCATGCCGGCGAGCACGTCACCCGTGCCGGCGGTGGCGAGGCGCGCGTTGCCGGTCGGGTTGATCGCCGGCGGGATGCCGGCGGCCGGGTCGGCGATCACCGTGCCCGACCCCTTGAGAACCACCACGGCGCCGAAGCCCGCGGCGAGTTCGCGCGCGGCCGCGAGCCGGTCGGCCTGGACCTGCTGCGCGCTGCGCCCGAGCAGCCGTGCGGCCTCGAGCGGATGCGGCGTCATCACCGTCGGGCGGCCGCGCCGCCCGCGGCTTCGGAGCTGGGCCTGCAGCGCGGCGTCGGCGGCGATCGCGTTGAGCGCGTCGGCATCGAGCACCAGCGCGGCCGCCGTGGCGAGCACGCGCGGCAGCCGCGCCCGCACGGCCGTGCCGCCGCCGCAGCCGCAGACGACCGCCATGGCGGAAAGATCGAGCGTGTCGGGATCGCGCAGCATCAGCTCCGGCTGCTGCGCGGCGACGGGCGCGGCCTGCGGATCAAGCAGGCCCGCGAAGACGCGGCCCGCGCCCGCGTGTAGCGCGGCCGTGCCGGCCAGCAGCGCGGCGCCGGCCATGCCCGGGGCGCCGCCGATCACCGCCACGTCGCCGTAGCTGCCCTTGTGCGAGGCGTGCCGCCGCGCGCGGGGCGCGGGCGCTCCTGCGAGGCGGGCCGCGGGGCGTTCGCCGCCGCTGCCGCAGCCCAGGTCGTCGAACCAGAGGCTGCCGCAGGCGTCGCGGCCCTGGGCGGTGAAGAGGCCCGGCTTCAGCGTCAGCAGGCTCAGGCAATGGCGCGGCGAAGCGGCGGCGTCCGGCGCGTCGCCGGGTCGGCGCTGCAGCACGCCGGTGTCGGCATCGAGGCCGGAGGGCACGTCGATGCTCAAGGTGGGCGCGGCCGCCGCATGCATGCGCTGCAGCCATTCGGCCAGGGTGCCGTCCGGCGGCCGCGTCGAGCCGATGCCGAGCAGGGCGTCGATCGCGAGCTCGTGCGCCGTCGGCGGCTCGGGCGCGAAGGCCACGCCCGCGTCTCGCGCGCGCTGCAGCGACGCGCCGGCGTCGGCGGGCAGGCGGGCCTCGTCGCCCGCGAACGTGACGACCGGCCGGAAGCCGCGCTGCCGCAGGCAGGCGGCGGCCTCGAAGCCGTCGCCGCCGTTGTTGCCCGGGCCGCACGCCACCCAGATGGTCCGCGCAAGCGGCGCGATCGCCATCGCCAGGCGCGCCGTCGCAAGGCCGGCGCGCTGCATCAGCGTGTGGGCGGGGAGGGCCTGCGCGGCGGCCTGCTCGATGCGCCGCGTGGCCGCGAGGTCGAACAGGTCGGCGACGGTGGAGGGCGTGATGCGCTGCATGGGCGGATTCTGCGCGCCCGCGGCCGCTTACGCGTGCAGGTGGAGCCGCTCGACGCCCAGGCCTTCGAGGTCGACGCCGGCGTCGCGCCCCGCGATCAGGTCGGCCACGACGCGGGCGCTGCCGCACGAGAGCGCCCAGCCGCTCGAACCATGCCCGAGGTTGAGCCAGACGCCCGGTATGCCGCTCGCGCCGAGCACGGGCGGGCCGTCGGGCAGCATCGGCCGCGCGCCCTTCCATTGCTGCACCCCGGACTGCAGCGTGGCGGCGCCCGGAAACCAGTCGTGCAGGACCTTGTAGAGCGTCTGCACCGCGGCCGGGTTCATGCGCTCGAGCGAGCCGCCGATCTCGGCGCTGCCGGCCACGCGCACGCGCTGGCCGAGGCGCGTGATCGCGACCTTGAAGCGTTCGTCCATCACCGCGCTGCGCGGCGCATTGAGCGATTCGCGGATCGGCGCGCTGATCGAATGGCCGTAGACCGGCGCGAGCGGAATCCGCAGCCCGAGCGGTCGCAGCAGCGTGGCCGAGGCGAGGCCGGCGCAGACCACCACGGCATCGAACTGCAGCGCCGGCGATCCGGCCGCGAGCGAGAGGGCGGTGGGGGCGGCGCGGCTCAGCGGCGCGATGTCGCAATTGAAATGGAACTGCACGCCGAGCGCCTCGGCCTCCCACTTGAGCAGCAGCGCGAACTGGCGGCAGTTGGCGACCTCGTCCTCCGGCAGATGGATCGCGCCCGCGAGCGCGGTGTCGGTGCTCAGCGCCGGCTCGATGCGCCGCGCCTCGTCGGCGTCGACCTCGCGGAAGACGCTGCCGGCCGAGCGCAGTACCTCGAGCCCGGGCTGCACCAGCTTCTTCTCGCGCTTGGAGCGCAGCAGCACCAGGTAGCCGTCGCTGCGTTCGTAGCTCAGTTCGCGCGCCTCGGTCACCTCGTGCAGGCGGGTGCGGCTGTAGAACGCGAGGCGCTGCATGCGCGCGCGGTTGGCGAGGTAGGTCTCGAGCTTGCAGGCCTTCTGCCAGCGCGAGATCCATCCGAGCTCGCGCGCGCCGAGCGGCCAGCGCAGCTTGATGGCGCCGTGCGAGGAGAGCAGCGAGCGCAGCACCTTGGCGCGCATGCCCGGTGCGGCCCAGGGCGTGACGTAGCCCGGGGCGACCACGCCGGCATTGGCGAAGCTGGCTTCCTCGGCGGCGGCGCCGCGGCGCTCGAACACGGCGACTTCATGGCCGTCGCAGGCCAGTTCCCAGGCGGTGGTGACGCCGATGATCCCGGCGCCCACGATCGCGATTTTCATTGAGTGATGGAGTAAGAAGAGAAGGCTCGCGCCTCTGGGCGCGACTGCGCGAGCCTACCGTGCCTCGAGCGCCTTTTCCGCCTGAAGGGCGATTGCGAGCACGGCATCGTCGTGCAGGGCCGCATGCCAGAGCATCAGGCCCGCCGGCAGTTCGCCGGCGCCGTGGCACGGCAGCGAGATCGCGCAGCCGTCGAGCATGTTGACGATCGAGGGGTTGCGCAGCAGCAGCGCGTTGACGCGGAAGAATTCGTCGTCGCGCTCGCTGCCCGGCGCCACGCTCGCGAGGGCGGGCGCGGTGATCGGCACCGTGGGCGAGAGCACGGCGTCGAACGGCGCGAGCGCCGCCTCGACGCGGGCGATCCAGGCCCGGCGTGCATTGACGAGGTCGATGTACTCGTGCGCCTTCATGCCCGCCCCCTTGAGGATGCGCTGGGCCACGCGCGGGTCGTAGCCGGCCACGCTGCGCTCGAGCAGCAGTCGGTGCCAGGCGTAGGACTCGGCGGCCGAGAAGCCGCCGGTGGCGTTGATCGACTGCAGCTCCGCGAGCTCGGGCAGCGTGATCTCCTCGATCCGGGCGCCGCCCGCGCGCAGGGCCGCGAGCGAGCGCTCGAAGGCGTCGGCCACGGCCGGCTCGATGCCGTCGAAGAACACGTTCTTCACGACCGCGAGCCGGTACGCGCCGAGCGATGCCGCGCCGGGCGTCACGCGCCGCGCCGCGAGGATCTCGTGCGCGACGACGGCATCGCGCACAGAGCGCGTCATCGCGCAGACGGTGTCGAGCGTGGTCGACAGCGGCAGGGCGCCGTCGGCTGGCACGAGGCGCGCGGTGCTCTTGAAGCCCACGATGCCGTTGAGCGCCGCCGGGATGCGGATCGATCCGCCGGTGTCGGAACCGAGGCCGATGAACGCGGCGCCCGTGGCCACCGAAACGGCGGCGCCGGAGGAGGAGCCGCCCGGCACGCGCGGCACGGCCGCATCGGCCACGTTGGCGGGCGTGCCGTGGTGGGGGTTGACGCCGACGCCCGAGAACGCGAACTCCGTCATGTTGGTGCGGCCGGTGAGCACGCCGCCGGCCGCGCGCAGGCGCGCCACGGCGGTCGCGTCGGCCCGGGCGGCCGGCGCGTGGGCGAGCACGACGGAGCCGGCCGGCGTCGGCTGCCCCTGGACGTCGAACAGGTCCTTGGCCGTGAACGCCAGCCCGGCGAGGCGGCTCGAGGGCGGCGCCGTGGCGACCTCGCGGCGGGCTTCGTCGAACATCGTGCGGGTGAAGGCGTGGCGGCAGGCCGGCGATGCGGCGATTCCGATCGCGCGCTCCAATTCGGTGCGCGCGTCGGTGCCCCCGGCCAGAAGTTCCAGACGGGTGGCGTGAAGGTCTTTCATGGGGGGCTGCAAGAGGGGCGCTCGGCGGTTCCGGGAGGGGAGGCAGGGGCGGGCCGTGCTATACTCCTTGGGTTTCGCTGACCGCGCGGCGCGCATTTCTGCCGCCATGCCGAAACCAGCGAGACACATTCGCAAACCGGCCCATTCAAGGTGTTGCCCACTCCCTCCGCAGAGGGCGGGAGAAGCAAAACGGGCTGGATTTTAGACCCAACCTTTGGAGTAATTTCAATGTCGACCACCATGCGCGAAATGCTGGAAGCCGGTGTCCACTTCGGCCACCAGACCCGCTTCTGGAACCCCAAGATGGCCCCGTACATCTTCGGTCATCGCAACAAGATCCACATCATCAACCTGGAAAAGTCGCTCCCGATGTTCCAGGAGGCGATGAAGTACGCGAAGCAGCTCACCGCCAACCGCGGCACCATCCTGATGGTCGGCACGAAGCGCCAGGCGCGCGAGATCGTGGCAGCCGAGGCGCGCCGCGCCGGCGTGCCCTACGTCGACACCCGCTGGCTCGGCGGCATGCTGACCAACTTCAAGACGGTCAAGACCTCGATCAAGCGCCTGAAGGACATGAAGGCCCAGCAGGAAGCCGGCCTCGACAACCTGAGCAAGAAGGAACAGCTGACCTTCAACCGCGAGATCGAGAAGCTCGAGAAGGACATCGGCGGCATCCAGGACATGAACGCGCTGCCCGACGCCATCTTCGTGATCGACGTGGGCTTCCACAAGATCGCCGTGGCCGAGGCCAAGAAGCTGGGCATCCCGCTGATCGGCGTGGTGGACTCCAACCACTCGCCCGAGGGCATCGACTACGTGATCCCCGGCAACGATGACTCCGCCAAGGCCGTGACGCTGTACGCCCGCGGCATCGCCGACGCCGTGCTCGAGGGCCGCTCCAGCGCCGTCAGCGACGTGGTGCGCGCCGCCTCCGAAGGCGGCGACGAGTTCGTCGAGGTCGAGGAAGGCGCCGCGTCCTGATCGCGCGACCCCCGCTTCAAGGAAGGGGCTCTCGGGCCCCTTTTTACCGTCCGAAATACTGAAAGGTTCGAAATGGCAGCAATCACCGCAAGCATGGTCGCCGAACTGCGCGCCAAGACCGACGCCCCGATGATGGAGTGCAAGAAGGCGCTCACCGAGGCCGACGGCAACATGGACAAGGCCGAGGAGATCCTGCGCGTCAAGCTCGGCAACAAGGCCGGCAAGGCCGCCGCCCGCATCACCGCCGAAGGCGTGGTCGCGGCGAGCATCGAAGGCACCACCGGCGCCCTGCTCGAGGTCAACTGCGAGACCGACTTCGTCACCAAGAACGACAGCTTCATCGGCCTGGCCAAGGCGGCCGCCGACCTGATCGCCAAGAACAACCCGGCCGACGTGGCCGCGCTGGGCGCGCTGCCCTACAGCCAGGACGGCTTCGGCCCCACGCTGGAAGACGTGCGCAAGGGCCTGATCGGCAAGATCGGCGAGAACATGAGCTTCCGCCGCTTCAAGCGCTTCGCCGGCAACGGCAAGCTGGCCTCCTACCTGCACGGCACGCGCATCGGCGTGATGGTCGAGTTCGAGGGCGACGACACCGCCGCCAAGGACGTGGCGATGCACGTGGCGGCCATGAAGCCGGTCGCGATCGCCAGCTCGGACGTGCCGGCCGAACTCATCGAGAAGGAGCGCGCCGTGGCCGCCGGCAAGGCCGAGGAGGACCGCAAGGCGGCCGAGGCCGCCGGCAAGCAGCCCCAGCCGGCCGACATCGTCGCCAAGCGCATCGAGGGCGGCGTGCAGAAGTACCTCAAGGAGGTCTCGCTGCACAACCAGCCCTTCGTGAAGAACGACAAGCAGACCGTGGAGCAGATGCTCAAGGCCGCCAACACCACGATCAAGGCGTTCACGCTGTACGTGGTGGGCGAGGGCATCGAGAAGAAGGCCGACGACTTCGCCGCCGAAGTGGCCGCCCAGGTCGCCGCCGCCAAGCAGGCCGCCTAAGCTGCCCGCAACCGACGGCCGTCCGGGGGATGCCTCCCGGGCGGCCGTTTCCCAATCCGCACCGTTACACTCACCGAAGTTCCAAGGAGACCCGCCCCCATGCCCGCCCAGCCAGCCCACAAGCGCATCCTGCTCAAGCTGTCCGGGGAGGCGCTGATGGGAGACGACGCCTTCGGCATCAACCGCGCGACGATCGTGCGGATGGTGCAGGAGATCGCGGAGGTGGTGAACATGGGCGTGGAAGTGGCCGTCGTCATCGGCGGCGGCAACATCTTCCGCGGCGTGGCGGGCGGCTCGGTCGGCATGGACCGCGCCACCGCCGACTACATGGGCATGCTGGCCACCGTGATGAACTCGCTGGCGCTCGCCGACGCGATGAACAAGCAGGGGCTGGTGGCGCGCGTGATGTCCGCCATCGCGATCGAGCAGGTGGTCGAGCCCTACGTCCGGCCCAAGGCCCTGCAGTACCTCGAAGAGGGCAAGGTCGTGGTCTTCGCGGCCGGCACCGGCAATCCGTTCTTCACCACCGACACGGCGGCCGCGCTGCGCGGCGCCGAGATCGGCGCCGAGCTGGTGCTCAAGGCGACCAAGGTCGATGGCGTCTACACCGCCGACCCGAAGACCAATCCCGACGCGACGCGCTATTCGACGCTGACCTTCGACCAGGCGATCGCGCAGAATCTGGGCATCATGGACGCGACCGCCTTCGCGCTGTGCCGCGACCAGAAGTTGCCGATCAAGGTGTTCTCGATCTTCAAGAACGGCGCGCTCAAGCGCGTCGTGATGGGCGAGGACGAGGGCACGCTGGTGCATGCCTGAGGAGTAAATTGAGATGACCACCCCGACCATTGCCGAAATCCGCAATGCGACCGACACCAAGATGAACCAGTCGCTCGCAGCGTTCCAGAACAACCTGACGAAGATCCGCACCGGCCGCGCCAATGCCGCGCTGCTCGATTCGGTGCACGTCGAGTACTACGGCTCGCAGGTCCCGCTGAGCCAGGTCGCGAACGTGTCGGTGCTCGATTCGCGCACGCTCAGCGTCCAGCCCTGGGAAAAGGGCATGGGCGCGAAGATCGAGAAGGCGATCCGCGAAAGCGACCTGGGGCTGAACCCCGCGTCGATGGGCGACCTGATCCGCGTGCCGCTGCCCGCGATGAGCGAGGAGCGCCGCCGCGAGATGACCAAGCTGGTGCGCAACGAAGGCGAGAACGCGAAGATCGCGACGCGCAACCTGCGCCGCGACGCGAACGAATCGGTCAAGAAGCTCGTGAAGGAGAAGCTCGCCTCCGAGGACGAGCAGAAGCGCGCCGAAGCCGAGATCCAGAAGGTCACCGACCGCCACATCGCGGAGATCGACCG
>CBHTTS010000231.1:0-8868 GCA_966095775.1 uncultured Variovorax sp.
CCACCGTGCTCGACGTCAAGATCAAGATGTACCCGACGCACGCGGCCAGCAAGCCCGTGGCGATGATCCCCAACTGCGCGGCCACGCGCCACGCGCACTTCGTGCTCGACGGCAGCGGCCCGGTCTACCTCGAGGCGCCCTCGCTCGACCTCTGGCCCGAGGTCAACTGGGCGCCCGACGAGAAGAAGAGCAAGCGCGTCGACCTCGACCGCCTCACGCCCGCCGAAGTGGCGAGCTGGAAGCCCGGCGACACGCTGCTGCTCAACGGCAAGATGCTCACGGGCCGCGATGCCGCGCACAAGCGCATCCAGGGCATGCTGGCCAAGGGCGAGAAGCTGCCGGTCGATTTCACGAACCGCGTGATCTATTACGTCGGCCCGGTCGACCCGGTCGGCGACGAGGCCGTGGGCCCCGCCGGCCCGACCACCGCGACGCGCATGGACGGCTTCACCGAGATGATGCTGGCCCAGACCGGCCTGATCGCGATGATCGGCAAGGCCGAGCGCGGCCCGGTCGCGATCGAGGCGATCAAGAAGCACAAGAGCGCCTACCTGATGGCCGTGGGCGGCGCCGCCTACCTCGTGAGCAAGGCGATCAAGACCGCCAAGGTGGTGGGCTTCGAGGACCTCGGCATGGAAGCCATCTACGAGTTCGAGGTGGTCGACATGCCCGTGACGGTGGCGGTCGACGCCGGCGGCACCAGCGCCCACATCACCGGCCCGGCCGAGTGGCAGAAGCGCATCGCCAGCGGCGAGTACAAGACCATCATGATGGAAGAAGCCTGAGCTTGAACCCCGTCGGCGTCTTCGACAGCGGCGTGGGCGGGCTCAGCGTGCTGGCCGCGCTGCGCGCCGAGCTGCCCCACGAACGCTTCGTCTATTTCGCCGACACCGCCTTCGCGCCCTATGGCGAGCGCGGTGATGCCTACGTGATCGAGCGCTCGCGCGCGGTGACGGCGCAGCTGGTGCGCGAGCACGGCATCAAGGCGCTGGTCGTCGCCTGCAACACCGCGACCACGGCCGCGATCCACCTGCTGCGCGCCGAGCATCCCGCGCTGCCGATCGTGGGCCTGGAGCCCGCGCTCAAGCCCGCCGTGGCGGCCAGCCGCACCGGGCAGGTCGCGGTGCTCGCCACGCGCGGCACGCTCGCGAGCGCCAAGTACGC
Organism: uncultured Variovorax sp.; assembly: GCA_966095775.1. Lineage (GTDB taxonomy): Bacteria > Pseudomonadota > Gammaproteobacteria > Burkholderiales > Burkholderiaceae_C > Variovorax. The sequence goes on from CBHTTS010000231.1 coordinate 1,165, forward strand.
GGCGCTGCGCGACGCGTTCGCGCGCGGCACCACGGTCCGCGCCGTGCCCTGCGACGGCCTGGTGCGGGCGATCGAGGATCTGGACCCCGCCGCCATCGAGACGCTCTGCGCGCGCTACATGGCCGAGGCCGGACCGTTCGGCGAAGCGCCCGGCGAGGTCGACACCGTGGTGCTCGGCTGCACCCACTATCCGCTCGTCAAGGCGGTGCTGCAGCGCCATGCGCCGCCCGCGCTGCGCTTCATCGACACCGGCGCCGCGGTGGCGCAGCAGACGCGGCGCGTGCTCGCCGCGCTCGGCCGCCTCGCGCCGGACGACGCATCCGGCGTCCTGGCGCTCTCGGGCAGCGGCGCGCTGGCCGCGCTCGAGGCCGCGGCGGCGCACTGGCTGCCGCCGCAGCCTTCATCACGCACCGCGGCGCACGCCGCGCCCTCGCTCGGCTGAGATGCTGCGCCGTCCGGGTTGGTGCCGCACCCTGGTGCTCCTGCTGGGCCTAGCGGCCGCGGGCGCGGGCCATGCGGCCTGCGAGAGCGGCCTGGCCGAGCGCATGCATGCCAAGCTGTACCCGAACCGCGCGCTCGACGAGCGGCTGGCCGCCTGCAAGCTCTGGCCCGCCTTTCCGGGCCGCAGCATCGTGGTGCTGCCGATCCCGCACGAGGCCGACAGGAAAGGCGCGCGGGTGTTCGACCTCGAGCTGCTGCTGATCCAGCGGCCCGACAACGGCAACACCGAGCGCGACACCGTCGTCGCCCGCATCCTCCAGCCCGAGGCGCTCGACGAGGACAGCGCGGCGCGCATCCAGGACATCGAGATCGACACCTCGCGCTACCTGCTCGCGCCCGACACGCGCGCCTTCGGCCTGCGCGTGCGCTACCGCAGCGTCGCGCCGGGCAGCTCGGTCGCGGTCGAGACGCTGCGCCTCTACGTGCAGCACGGCAGCAAGCTGCGCCAGGTGCTGCAGGAGATCGAGCTCGACCACGACACCGGCGAGTGGGACCAGAGCTGCAACGGGCACTTCGAGAAGCTGCGCACCATGCTGACGGTCGCGCGGTCGGCCAGCAACGGCTGGCGCGACCTGCAGCTCGCGCGCACGCGCACGCCGAGCCACGCCCAGCTGCAGGACGACCTGAGCTGCACCGAAAAGACACTGCCCTCGCGCTTCGACACGGTGACGCTGCGCTACGACGGCGAGCGCTACCGCGTGCCGCGCGCGCTGCGCGACCCGGTGCCCTGAGCCGCGGGCCGCGGCCCTCATTCACGCGGCTGTCATGCGAAAGCAGCAGCATGCGCGGTTTTGCTTGCACCACCGCCGCGCACCATGAACCCGAAGCCGCCCGCCGCCATCCCCTTCAAACCCCTGCTGCTCGCCAGCGCCCTGGGCGTCCTGCTCGCCGCATGCGGCGGCGGAGGCGGCGGCAGCGGCAGCTTCTTCCCGCCGATCGCGCCACCCGCGGCCGCCACGCCGCCGGCCGCGCCACCGCCTGCGGCCCAGCCGCCCGCGCCCGAGCCGCAGGTCCTCAAGGCCGTCTTCACGCCCGAGCCGGGCGCGACCGAAGGCTCGTCGGACGCCTCCACCGCGATCGCGCTGCCCGACGGCTACATGCTCGTGGCCGACGACGAGGCGAACGTGCTGCGCGTCTACCCGCGCGCGGGCGGCGCCGCGGTCAAGGTCTGGAGCTACGAACTCGAAGGCCCCGGGCTCACGAAGGAGCTCGACCTCGAAGCGGGCACGCGCGTGGGCGACACGCTGTATTTCACGGGCTCGAACAGCAACAAGAAGGACGGCGCCGAAGCCCCGGACCGCTCGCACCTGTTCGCGGTCAAGGTCAGCGGCACGGGCGCGGCCACCAGCTTCGGCTACGTCGGCCAGTTCTCGCTGCTCGAAAGCCAGCTCGTGGCCTGGGATGCGGGCAATCTGCACGGCCTCGGCGCCAACCATTTCGGCTTCGCCGCCTCGGCCGGCGCCGGCGTGGTCCCCGAGCGGGTCGACGGTTTCTCGATCGAGGGCATGGCCGCCGCGCCCGGCGACAGCGCGCTCTGGCTCGGCTTCCGCGCGCCGCAGACCGGCAGCACCGCGCGCACGCAGGCGCTGATCGTGCCGCTCACGAACCATGCGGCGCTCGTGGCCGGCACCGAGACGCAGGCGAGCTTCGGCGCCCCGATCGAGCTCGAGCTCGGCGGCCGCGGCATCCGCTCGATCGACCGCGGCACCGACGGCCGCTACCTGATCGTGGCCGGCCCCGCGGGCCCGGCGAGCCCGCTGGTCGAGCGCAACTTCGCGCTCTTCGCCTGGAGCGGCCGCGCGGGCGATGCGCCGGTGGAGCTGTCGAACGACCTCGACGCGCTGCGCAACGCCACGGGCGGCAGCTTCGAGGCGGCCGTCGAGGTGCCCGGCCCCGTGGCTGCGGGCACCGAGGTGCAGCTGCTGCTCGACAACGGCGATACGGTCTGGCCGGGACGGAACGCGCCGTCGAAAGACCTGCCGCCGGCGGAGCAGAAGTTCGAGGGCTTCGTCATGCAGCTCGGCCAGCCGCGTGTGGACAGCACCGGCCCGCAGCTCAAGCTCGCGTCGCCGGCCGCCGGCCGCGTGGGCGTCAACGTCGACGCGCCGATCGTGCTGAGCTTCAACGAAGCCATCCGCCTCGGCAGCGGCAACATCGTGCTGCACAAGGCCGACGGCAGCGTGGTCGAGACCTTCAATGCGGCGAGCCCGGCCGGCCGCGTGCAGCTCGCCTTCAACGTGCTGACGCTGGTGCCGGGCACGCCGCTCGCGAACGAGACCGGCTACTACCTGAGCGTGGACGCGAGTGCGCTCGCCGACCCGGCGGGCAACGCCTACGCGGGCATCGCCGACGCGAACCAGCTGAGCTTCACGACCGCGGCCGGCCCCACACCCCTCGCCGCGGGCGACCTGCTGTTCATGGCGGCCAACGCCGAGGCGCCCGACGCCTACGCCTTCGTGCTGCTGAAGGCCGTGAACGGCGGCACGCAGGTGATGTTCACCGACCGCGACCGCAAGGCGGGCACGCTCGAATTCAGCGGCCTCACCAACGAGAGCGCCTTCGTCTGGACCGCGGACCAGAACCTGCCGGCCGGCACCATCGTGACGATCCAGACCGACGTCTCGGGCAAGCCGGTCGCGGACAAGGGCACTACGCGCGGCGCCGGAGGGGGCATCGGCAAGTCGGAGACCGTCTACGCCTTCACGGGCGGCGCCATCGCGGGGCTCTCCGACGGCGCGGCGGGCGAGATCACCTCGGTGGGCAACTTCCTCGCGAGCATCACGCTCGGCGGCGCCGCGGGCACCATCCCCGACGCGATCACGACCGCCGGCACCGGCTTCTCGTTCGTCGTGTCGCCCGCCAACCAGACCAACGCGATCTACACCGGCTCGCTCGACCGCTCCGACCTCGCGGCCTTCGCCGCGCACGTGAAGGACCCGGCCAACTGGACCGTGCGCTATGCGCCGGCGGCCGGCTGGCCGCTGACCAACAACAGCCTGTTCGGCGACCGGCTGCCCTGAGCCAGGGCCTGTTCACACTACGGAAGGCGGCTGCGCTGCGCGGCTTCGCGGCCGCGCGCCATGTCGATCGGCAGCAGCAGCAGGAGCCCGGCGACGAACAGCGCCGCGGTCGAGAGGATCGCAATGCGCTGGTTGCCGCCCACGGCCCAGGTGATGGCGCCGAACATCAGCGGACCGATGATGCTCGCGAGCCGCGTCGCGAAGGTCCAAAGGCCGAAGAACTCGGCGAGCTGGCGCGGCGGCGCGAGGTAGCCCGTCATCGCGCGGCCGGCCGACTGGCTCGAGCCCATCGCCAGGCCCGCGATCGCGGCGGCCCACCAGAACATGCCCTTGGTGGTCGCGGCCGCGGCGATCACGCACACCGCGATCCAGGCCACCAGCGTGCCCGCGAGCGAGACCTTGTGGCCGATGCGGTCCTGCACGTAGCCGAAGGCGAAGGCGCCGAGCGCCGCCGCGAGGTTGAGCACGAAGATCAGCACCATGGTCTCGCTCGCGACGAAGCCGATCACCTGCTCGGCATAGATCGCTGCGAGCGTGATGGCCACCGCCACGCCGCCCTGGTAGCAGACGGTGCAGATCAGCAGCTGCATGAAGTCGCGGTAGGCCCGCGCCTGCCGCAGCGTGTCGCGCAGCTGCTGCCAGCTGCCCTCGGTGCGGCGCGCGGCCTGGGGTTGCGCGCGCTCGCGCAGCAGCGCGAAGGTGGCGCAGGCCGCACTGCCGTAGATGGCCGCGGTGATCAGCATCGTGACCGGCACGAAATGCGCCGCCGGCAGGCCCCGGGCCTGGGCCGACAGCACGTAGGCGAGGCACAGGCCGAGCGCGAGCATGCCGCCGATGTAGCCGAAGCCCCAACCCCAGCCGCTGACCTTGCCCATGCCCTCGGCGGTCGCGAGCTCGGGCAGGAAGGCGCCGGTCAGCGACTCGCCATAGGAATAGAAGGTGTTCGAGACCACCACCAGCGCCATCGCGACCGCCACGCCCAGCGGCCCCGCGAAGCGCGGCGTGAAGGCGAGCGCGGCCGTCGCCACCACGCAGCCGGCCGTGACCGCGACGAGCACGCGCTTCTTGGCCGCATGGCGGTCGGCCCAGGCGCCGATCGCGGGCATCGACAGCATCACGATCGCATAGGAGATGCTGAGCGCGGAAGTCCAGGCGAACGCGGCCCAGGGCGCGCCCTTGGCGATGCCGCCGACGAAGTAGGCGGCGAACACGGCCGTGATCACCACGGTCGTGTAGCCGGAGTTCGCGAAGTCGTACATCGCCCAGCCGAACACCTCGCGCTTGCGCACGCCGGCGTTGAGGGCGGAGGAAGGAAAGAGCGTGGCGGCCATGCGGCGATCGTGGGCGCGCCGCGTGGCAGGCGTGTGGCGCCCGCCGCCGCGGACGCGAAGGATCAGTGCAGGTGGCGCGGACGGCGGCCGCCGCCGTGCCCGCTGCTGCCGCCGCCGGTGCCGCGCGGACGCTTGCCGATCTCGAGCGAGTTCACGAGCGCATCGAAGCGGTCGCTGAAGAGGCGGTCGATCTCGGCCACCACGCCGCCGAGCTCGGCGCCGTCGAAATGGCGCTCCATGAGGTTGACCACGTCCTCGACCAGCAGGTCGCGCTGCACCTGCATGATCGCGGCCGGGTTGGGGCCGACGAACAGCATCAGGAAGTCGTCGCGCGATTCCTCCTCGGGATCGCCCTCTTCCTCGTCGAAGTCGGTGTCGTAGAACGTGACCTCGATCGCGGCGCCGCGCTCGGAGAGTTCGTTCAGGCCCATGCACATCTCGTCGAGCGCCTGGCGGAAGTCCTCGTCGCCGGCCACGGTCCAGCACATCTGGAGCATGTGGTCCTTCTGCTCGAAGCGGATGCCGGGCTCTTCCTCATAGCTGCTCGTGGCGCCGTCGGCCAGCGACTTGGCGCCCGCGTAGAGCCACAGCGGCTTGAGCGCTTCCTGGATCTGTTCGAAGCTGACGTCGGACCGCAGCGGCACGTCGCCATGCACGTGGATCTCGAATGGAGCGTTGTAACGAGGCATTGTGTGCTCCCTTGTCTAAATGTGGTGCCCGGAACGGGGGTCGAACCCGTATGCCCCGATTAAGGAAGCGGCGGATTTTAAGTCCGATGTGTCTACCAATTTCACCATCCGGGCCTCGGGTTGAACATCGACGATAACCCAAACGAAAACGGCCCCGGCAACGCTGGTTGGCGGGGCGCTTCTGGAGGGAGGTGGACCAAGCTGATCAGGAGAGGTGGAGGCGCGATCCGGAGTCGAACCGGACTAGACGGATTTGCAATCCGTTGCATAACCGCTTTGCTATCGCGCCACGCTGCTGAAAACCGACTTGCGAAAAAAAGGGAAGCAGTGCTTCCCTTTTTCAAAACTGGAGCGGGAAAAGAGTCTCGAACTCTCGACCTCAACCTTGGCAAGGTTGCGCTCTACCAACTGAGCTATTCCCGCGTTTCGAGCCTCGAATTATAGACCATATTTTCGAGGCCCGGCAAGCTCTCGCAGTTCAATGCTTGACCGAACCTTCGGAGGCCTGCGACTCGCGCTGCTTCGCGAGCTCGGCCATCGCCGCGGCCGAGGCCGCGACCTCCTCGTCGGACAGCGGCTCGGGCGTCTTCTCGAGCGCGATCTCGAGCACCTTGTCGATCCACTTCACGGGCACGATCTCGAGCCCGTTCTTCACGTTCTCGGGAATGTCCTGCAGGTCCTTGGCGTTCTCCTCGGGGATCAGCACCGTCTTGATGCCGCCGCGCAGCGCGGCCAGCAGCTTCTCCTTGAGGCCGCCGATGGCCGTGACCTCGCCGCGCAGCGTGATCTCGCCCGTCATGGCGACGTCGCTGCGCACCGGAATGCCCGTGAGCGCCGAGACGAAGGCGGTGGTCATCGCGGCGCCCGCGCTCGGCCCGTCCTTGGGCGTCGCGCCGTCGGGCACGTGGATGTGGATGTCGCGCTTCTCGAACACCTCGTCCTTGATGCCCAGGCGCCGTGCGCGGCTGCGCACCACGGTGCGCGCGGCCTCGACCGACTCCTTCATCACGTCGCCGAGCGAGCCGGTGCGGCTGATCACGCCCTTGCCGGGCATCGTGACCGCCTCGATCGTGAGCAGGTCGCCGCCGACCTCGGTCCACGCGAGGCCGACCACCTGGCCGACCTGGCTCTGCTTCTCGGCCAGGCCGAAGCTGTACTTGCGCACGCCGAGGAACTCGTTGAGGTTCGCGCCGTCGACCACGACCTTGGGGCTGAGCTGCTTGAGCAGCAGGCCCTTGACCACCTTGCGGCAGATCTTCGAGAGCTCGCGCTCGAGCGAGCGCACGCCGGCTTCGCGTGTGTAGTAGCGCACGATGTCGCGCACGGCCTCCTCGGTGACGAGCAGCTCGTCCTCCTTGACGCCGTTGTTCGCCATCTGCTTGGGCAGCAGGTACTTGAGCGCGATGTTGGTCTTCTCGTCCTCGGTGTAGCCCGACAGGCGGATGACCTCCATCCGGTCCAGCAGCGCCGGCGGGATGTTCATCGAGTTCGAGGTCGCGACGAACATCACGTCGCTGAGGTCGAAGTCGACCTCGACGTAGTGGTCGCCGAAGGTGTGGTTCTGCTCGGGGTCGAGCACCTCGAGCAGCGCGCTCGAGGGATCGCCGCGGAAGTCGGTGCCGAGCTTGTCGATCTCGTCGAGCAGGAACAGCGGATTGCGCGTGCCGATCTTGCTCAGGCCCTGCAGCACCTTGCCCGGCAGCGCGCCGATGTAGGTGCGGCGGTGGCCGCGGATCTCGGCCTCGTCGCGCATGCCGCCGAGCGCCATGCGGGTGTACTTGCGGCCGGTCGCCTTCGCGATCGACTGCCCGAGCGAGGTCTTGCCCACGCCCGGCGGCCCCACGAGGCACAGGATCGGCGCCTTGACCTTGTCGACGCGCTGCTGCACCGCGAGGTATTCGAGGATGCGGTCCTTGACCTTCTCGAGGCCGTAGTGGTCGGCATTGAGCACCGCCTCGGCGTTCGCGAGGTCGTGCTTGATCTTGGTCCTCTTGCTCCAGGGCAGGCCCACGAGCACGTCGATGTAGTTGCGCACCACCGTGGCCTCGGCCGACATCGGCGACATCAGCTTGAGCTTCTTGAGTTCGCCCTCGGCCTTCTTGAGCGCATCCTTGGGCATCTTGGCGAGCTTGATCTTCTTCTCGATCTCCTCGATGTCCGCGC
>CBHTTS010000232.1:0-8863 GCA_966095775.1 uncultured Variovorax sp.
CAGGCGGCGGCGGCAGGGCGGCCGCGGGCTGCGCCACCAGCGGCACCGCCGACACCTTGAAGCCGCGCGCCGCGAGGATCGCGGGCAGGCTCTGCGGCCCCACCATGTGCAGCGCGCCGACGGCCGCGAAGACGCGCTTGCCGCCCGCGTGCATGCGCTCGATCCCGTCCGCGAGGCCCGGATTGCGGTCGTCCAGCAGGCGCTTCATGAGCCGCTGCTCGGCCGGCGTGTGGAGGCAGTTGCACCACTCGGGATAGCGCGCGAGCCGGTCGGCGTCGCCGCGCGCCCAGAGGTCGGCCAGCTCCCGGACCTGCGCGCGCAGCTGGCCCGATTCGAGCTCGGCGAGCGTCGCGTCGACCTGCTCGGCCTCCTCGGCCTCGGAGCCGCCGGTCAGCATCTGCAGCTGCGTGGCGGCGGTCTCGAGCGCGAACACCGGCTTGCCGCCGTTGCGCGCGGCCACGGCCATCGACTCGTCCGCGCCGAACTCCGGGTACAGGCCGTCGGCGCGCGCCACCAGGCCCGCGAGCGCCATCACCTGCAGGATCGGCTGCAGGCCGGCCGTCTTGCCGGGCTCCACGCAGGCGGCTTCGTTCTGGCGCGCGAGCCGGCGGGCGCGGTCGCCGCTGAGCACGCGCGCCACCACGGCCGGATCCGCGGGTTCGGTGAGCGGCCGCATCGCGTTCTGGTCGCGCACGTCGATCTCGAGCGCGAGCGCGTCGCTCTGCTCGAGCGCGTTCTGCACCGTGGGGCCGGGCCGGACCCATTCGGCGCGCCCGACGTGGATGGTGCCGTAGAGCCACGAGGTGCGGCCGTCGCGATCGGCGCGCCAGAGCAGGCCGCGGTCCACCGCATTCCACTGGCCCACCGCCGCGCCGGGCCGGCCGAGGCTCGCGATGGCGGACGGCGGGCAGGCGGCCTGCGCCGCCAGCGCGAGAACGGAACATGCGAGCCCCGCCGCGAGGCGCGGCAGGCGCGAGAGAAAGGAAGAGGGGCGCGGGCGCGGCGTCGCAGCGACGTCGCGCCGGGGCGCCACCAGGATCCGGAGTATCCGCAAGGCTTGCTCCACGATGTAAAGAAAGTCCGGCATTCTCACAGCACCGCTCTCCATAATCCGGAACATGCACAGCATCTTCCATCTCGCCTTCCACGTCCGCGATCTCGACGTGGCCCGCCGCTTCTATGGGGACGTTCTCGGCTGCGCCGAAGGCCGCAGCACCGACACCTGGGTCGATTTCGATTTCTTCGGCCACCAGATCTCGCTGCACCTGGGCGAGCCCTTCGCCACCACGCGCACCGGCCAGGTGGGGAACGCGCTGGTGCCGATGCCGCATTTCGGCATCGTGCTCGAGCTGGCCGACTGGCAGGCGCTGGCAGCGCGGCTCGAGCGCGCCGGCACCGAGTTCGTGCTCGCGCCGCAGGTGCGCTTCGAGGGCCAGCCGGGCGAGCAGTGGACGATGTTCTTCTGCGACCCGTTCGGCAATCCGATCGAGGCCAAGGGATTCCGCTCGCTCGCCACGCTCTACGACAAATGACCTCGCCGCACCGGGCCGCCCGCGCGCGCCCCGCCGCTTCGACGGGGCCGGGTGCCCGCGCGTGGCGCGTCGCCGCGGCGGCCGCGTTCTTGCTGTTCGCCGCCGGTGCCGGCCATGCCGCCGTGCTCGACTGCGAGCTCAACGGCCGCAGCGTGAACCCCTCCGACGGCGGCAGCACCGCCGGCAAGACCGGGCTCATGCGCTGCAAGCACCGCGACACGGGCGAACTGCAGCGCGAGCAGCAGATCCAGAACGGCAGCTTCATGGGGCTGGTGCGCTTCTACGAGAAGGGCAAGCTCGCGAGGGAACACATCGTCAACGCCGCGGGCAACATCCACGGCACCGCGCGCGAGTTCGCGCCCAACGGCCGCGTGGTGCGCGAGGCGGTCTACGACGACGGTCAGGAGCGCGGCCTCGTGCGCAGCTTCCATCCCAACGGCCAGCTGCGCCGCGCCACCTTCTACCCGAACGTGGGCACCGACCGGCCCTACGCCGAATTCACCGAGCGCGGCCAGCTCTCGGCGCTGCGCTGCGGCGAAGCCCCGATGCTCGCGCCGGCGGTGGACGACGCCAAGCTCTGCGGCTTCGTCGGCGGCCCCTCGAAGGTCGAGCTCTTCGATGCGCGCGGCGTCCTGCGCTCGCGGCTGTCCTACCTCGCGGGCAAGCGGGTGCGCTCGCAGAGCTTCTACGACAACGGCAAGCCGTCGGTCGAGGACGAGATCGTCGGCAACCAGCGCGTCGAGCGCCAGTTCTCGTCCGAGGGCGTCAAGCGGCGCGAAACGGCATGGCTGCTGCTCGAGCGCAGCGCGGTGAAGCAGCGCGAGCAGGAGTTCTCCGAAAAGGGCACGCTGGTGCGCGACCAGCGCTGGAACAGCGCCGGCCTGCCGATCGGCGACGACAGCTACTACCTCAACGGGCAGCCCCGCGCCCGATCGGTCTACAGCGGCAGCGGCGAGTCGCGCACCGTCGAGATCACCGAGTTCTACGACAGCGGCGAGCGCGCCGCCCACGGCCGCTTCAAGGCCGCGGCGCGCAGCCGCCAGGTGCCGATCGGCACGCACCAGCGCTTCAGCGAGAAGGGCACGCTGCTCGCGGAATCGACCTTCGATCCCAAGGGCCGCGTGACGCGCGAGCGCCGCTGGGACGAGAACGGCGAGCTGCTGAGCGACGACGAGGTCTTCGAGGACGGCTCGCGCAAGGCCTACGCGCAGTAGGCCCTCGCCCGGTCAGTCGAGCTTGATGCCGGTCTGCTTGATGATCGGGCCCCAGCGCCGCGATTCCGCGCGCGACAGCGCCGCGAACTGCTCGGGCGTGCCGGGCATCGCCTCCATGCCGAAGTCCTCGAAGCGCTTCTGCACCTGCGGGTTGCCGAAGGCGCGGTTGAGCTCGCCGTTGAGCTTGGCGACCACCGCGGGCGGCAGGCCGGCCGGGCCGAGCACGCCCTGGAACGCGAACACCTCCGAGTTCGACACGCCCACCTCGGCCAGCGTCGGCACCTCGGGCAGCTGCTTGCTGCGCGCGCCCGAGCCGATGGCGAGCACGCGCACCTTGTGGCCCTTCATGATCGGCAGGCCCGAAGCCAGGTCGAGGAACATGCAGGGCACCTGGCCGCCCATCACGTCGGCCATCGCGGGCGCGGCGCCGCGGTAGGGGATGTGGGTGATGAAGGTGCCGGTGCGCACCTTGAACATCTCCATCGCGAGGTGGTGCGGCGAACCGTTGCCGGGCGAGGCGTAGTTCACCTTGCCCGGGTTGGCCTTCACGTAGGCCAGGAACTCCTTGAAGTTCTTCGCCGGAAAGTCCGGATGCACCACCAGCGCGAGCGGGAACTTGCCGATGGCGCCGATGTAGCTGAAGTCCTTCTGGGGATCGAAGGGCAGCTTGCCGAACAGGTGCTCGTTGAAGGCCAGCACCGCGTTGTCGGCCGAGAGCACGGTGTAGCCGTCGGGCTTGCTCTTGGCGACGATGTCGGCGCCGATGTTGGTCGAGGCGCCGGGGCGGTTGTCGATCACGATCTGCTGGCCCAGCGTCTGGCGCATGGCCTCGGCCAGCGAGCGCGCGATCACGTCGGTGCCGCCGCCCGCGGGATAGGGCACGACCCAGCGGATCAGCTGCGAGGGATAGTCCTGCGCGCGGGCGAACGGGGCGGCGGCCACCGCGGCGCCGGAGGCGAGCGTGGCGAGAAGGGTGCGGCGATCCATGAGGGTCATCTCCAGTGTGTGTGTTATTCGGTCGCGGACAGCGATGGTACGGGCAGCGCATGCAGCGCGTCGGCGAGCGCGGCGCGGCAGCGCGCCTCGTCGCCCACCTGCTCGAACAGCAGCAGCGCGAGCCGCGCGAGGAACAGCGACTCGCGTTCGCCGCCGGCCTCGGTGATGGCACGCGCGCATTCGGCGTAGAGGCGGTCGCGCGCTTCGGGACTCAAGGTGTTCATGCAGCGGTCTCCAGCAGGGCGCCGGCACGCTTCAGCGCGGCGTGCAGCGCACGGTCGTTCGGGGTGCCGCGCCAGCGCGCCGCGATGTGGCCGTCGGGGCGCAGCAGGTAGCTGGCGCCCTCCTGCGCACCGAGCGCGGCGAAGACAGCAGGCTCGGCCTGCCCATCGGTCAGCGCGACGACCTGCAGCCCCGGCACGCGGGGCGCGTCGCCGGCGGGTCGCAGCATCAGCAGCGTGAAGGTCGGGCCGAGCAGGTCGCTGAGGTGGCCCTGGCGCAGCGCTTGTTCGGGCATCGCCTCGCCCGGCAGCGGGCCGGCGCCCAGCAGGTCGCCTTCGCTGGACAAGGGCGAATCGGCGTAGCGCACCGCCTGCGTCTGCCGCGGGTTGATCAGCTGCGCGATGCCGCGGTGCGCCTGCGACAGCGACAGCGCCGCCTCGCGCAGCAGGTCGAAGCCGCGCGAGGGCGGCGACATGAACTCGGTGCTGCGCATCGCGTTCTCGGCATTGACGTGGAAGGCGGCGATGCGCTCCTGCGAATAGCTGTCGAGCAGCGCCGCGTCCGACAGCCCGCGCACCACGAAGGCCAGCTTCCAGGCCAGGTTGTCGGCATCGTCGAAGCCCGAGTTCAGCCCGCGCACGCCGAAGATCGGCATCGCATGCGCCGCGTTGCCCGCGAACAGCACGCGGCCGTGGCGGTAGCTCGCGAGCGTCATCGCGCCCGCGCGGTAGACCGAGGTCCAGACCGTCTTCCACGGCAGGTGTCCCTCGCCGATCGCGTCGAGGTGGCGCTGCACGAACTCGGTCACCGCGGCCGGCTTCAGTGCCTCCTCGGTGCTCTGCCCGGCGCGCAGCTGGTAGTCGATGCGCCAGATGTCGTCGGGCTGGCGGTGCATGAGCACCGTCGAGCCCGGGTTCCACGGCGGATCGAACCACGCGCGGCGCTCGGTCGGGTGCGTGCTGTGCAGTTCGATGTCGATGATCACGTAGCGGCCTTCGTAGGCCGTGCCCTCGAGCGCGAGCCCGAGCGACTTGCGTACGAAGCTCTGCCCGCCGTCGCAGGCCGCGAGCCACCGGCCCTGCAGCCCGTAGCCGCCCTCGGCATTGCGCACGTCGAGCGTCACGCCCTCGGCGTCCTGCGCGAGGCCGACGAGCTCGGTGCCCCAGCGGACGTCGACGAGCCCCGGCGTCCGCGCGTTGCGGCGTTCGATCTCGTCGAGCAGGTACTGCTCGATGTAGTACTGCTCGAGGTTGATCATCGGCGGCAGCTTCTGCCGCGCGTCGTGCGGCATCTCGAAGCGGAACACCTCCTCGGTCTTGTAGAAGCTGCGCCCGCCGGTCCACGGCAGTCCCTTGGCCATGAAGGCCGGCAGCACGCCGAGGCGCGCCATGATCTCGAGGCTGCGGCGCGAGATGCAGGCCGCGCGGCTGCCCACGCAGACCGTGTCGTCGGCCTCGAGGACCACGCTGCGCACGCCGTGGTTCGCGAGCCCGAGCGCGAGCGCCATGCCGACCGGGCCGCCGCCCGCGATCACCACCGGATGTCGCTCCGGCTCGCGCCGCTGCGGGTCGAGGCGCGGCGTGCGCACCGCATGGCGCGTGTAGTGGAAGGCACCGACGGACGGCGGCAGGCCGGCCGCGGGGGGCGGCGGCACGGGTCCGGTGGCGGCGTCGGCCGCGGCAGCAGGGGGGTTCGTCATGCAGCGGGATTGTCCCGATGCCTCCCGTCGCGCATTGTCATAACTTCGTACGAAGTGATAACCCTTGGCCCGCCCGCACTCCCGCTGTCGCCATGAAGCGCTGGCGCATCCATCCCGCGGCGGACGCACCGCTGTCCGCCGCCGTCGTCGGCGAGGTGCTCGCGGGCATCGGCACGCCGCGGCTCGCGGCCAGCTGCCTCGCGGCGATGCACCGCGTGATGCCCGTCACCTTCTGCACCGTGTTCGCGGTCGACGCGACCGGCCGCATCGAGGCCGTCTCGGCCGCGAGCAGCTACGGCACCACGGCCGAGCGCACCGCGGAGCGCTACGTGGCGCAGCGCTTCGACCTGCTCGACCCCAACATGGCCTGGCTCGCCACGCGCAAGCTGCCGCGCCGTGCGCAGCTGTGGCTCGGCCACCAGCACGCCGACGAGGTCGCCGACCCGGCCTACCGCGCGGCCTGCTACGGCGACGTGGGCATCCGCGAGCGCGCTTCGGTGCTGCTGCTCACGCCCGCGGGGCAGCGCGTGGCGGTGAGCTTCTACCGCAGCCTCGCCCAGGCCGAGTTCGGCGCCGCCGACTTCGCCGCCATCGCGCGCCATGCCACGCTGCTGGCCGACGCGACCGTGGCGCACGGGCGCAGCACGGTCGCGGCGCGCGAAGCGGTGGCGCCGGCCTTCACTTCGCGGCTGCTGACGCTGAGCCTTCGCGAGCGCGAGGTCGTCGGCCACCTGATGGCCGGACGCACGGCGAAGGAGACGGCGCGCGAGATCGGCGTGGAGCTCACGACCGTGCGCACCCACCAGTACCGCGCGTTCCGGCGGCTCGGCATCCGCACGCAGAAGGAGCTGCTGCTGCACGCGGCGCCGGAGCGCCCCTGAGGGCGCGGGCGCGGACCTACTTGGCCGCGTCGAGCCGCTTCTGCATCCGCGCCGAGCGCTCGGCCGAAGGCGGATGCGAGCTCATGAGCGAGCTGCCGCTCGCGCCGCCGCTGAGCTTCGCGAGCTTGTCGAAGGCCGTGACCAGGCCCTTGCGCTCGAGCTTGCGCTCGGTGAGCAGGTCGAAGGAATAGTTGTCGGCCGCGGTCTCGTTGGCCTGCGAGAACTGCGCGTTGATGAATTTCTCGCCCAGGTCGCCGGCCTGCGACTGCGACAGCTGCGCCACCACGCCGCCCGCGGCGCTCGCGAGCCCGCGCACGGCCGAGGCGGCGTAGGCGGTCTGCATGCGCGACTTCGAGTGGCCGAGCGCGACGTGGCCGATCTCGTGGCCGATCACGCCGCGCAGCTCGTCGTCGTTCATCAGGTCCATCAGGCCGCTGTAGACGCGGATGCAGCCGTTGGCCATGGCCCAGGCGTTGACGTCCTTCGTCATGTAGACCTTGTAGTTCGCGGTCTTGCCGTTGACCGTGGCCGGCATCTGCTTGACGACCTGCGCGAGGCGCGTCGCATAGCGGCTGTTGGCGGGCGCGATCTGGTTCTTCTGGTCCATCGCGGCGCACGACTGGTCGGACATGGTGGCGATCTCGCCGTCGGTCAGCGACATGGCCTTCAGGGCCGACCCGCCGGCCTGGCTCAGCGCGCCGGTGTCGGCGTTCTTGAGGGTCTCGCAGCCGGACAGGGCGGCGAGGGCCACCACGGCGGCGGCAACGGGCAGATAACGCATAGAACTCCTCTTTTCTTCTCGGTTGTGAACGGGGCGCGGGCGCCCCGGGGAATGCGCCGCCGGCACGGGCGGCGCCGAATCGCTCAGTCCTCCTCGGCCGGCATCTCCGCCATCGAGACCGGCGCCTGGGGCCGCCCGTTCGTCGAGACGATCTCCTGGTCGATGGCGCCGAACACCGAACGGCCGTCGAGCCCCTTCATCTCGATGCGGATGGTGTCGCCGAACTTCATGAACTCGGTCGCGGGCGCGCCGTCCTGGATCGTCTCGATGCAGCGCTTCTCGGCGATGCACGAATAGCCCTTGGGCCATTCCATGCGGCCGTTCTTCTCGACGCCCTTGTTGCTCACGGTGCCGCTGCCCACGATGCTGCCGGCGCGCACGTTGCGCGTCTTGGCGATGTGGGCGATGAGCTGGCCGAAGTGGAAGGTCATCTCCTCGCCCGCATCGCACATGCCGACCTTGCGGCCATTCCAGCTGCTCTGCAGCGTCAGGTGCACGCGGCCGCCCTGCCAGGCATCGCCCAGCTCGTCGGGGGTCACGGCCACCGGGCTGAAGGCGGTGGCGGGCTTGCTCTGGAAGAAGCCGAAGCCCTTGGCGAGCTCGGCCGGGATCAGGTTGCGCAGGCTCACGTCGTTGGCCAGCATCACGAGCCGGATGCCGTCGAGCGCCTGCTCGGGCGTGGCGCCCATGCGCACGTCGCCGGTGATCACCGCGATCTCGGCCTCGAAGTCGATGCCCATGGCCTCGCTCGGCACGACCACGTCGTCGGTGGGGCCGAGGAAGTCGTCGCTGCCGCCCTGGTACATCAGCGGGTCCTGGTAGAAGCTCTCGGGCACCTCGGCGTTGCGCGCCTTGCGCACGAGTTCCACGTGGTTCAGGTAGGCCGAGCCGTCGGCCCACTGGTAGGCGCGCGGCAGCGGCGCCATGCACATCGCGGGATCGAAGGGAAAGGCGTGGCGCGCGCGGCCGGTGTTGACCGCGTCGTAGAGATCCTGCAGCTGCGGGCTCATGAAGCCCCAGTCGTCCAGCACCTGCTGCAGCCGGCTGGCGATGCCGGTGGCGTAGTGGGCGAGCGTGAGGTCGCGCGAGACGACGACGAGCTGGCCGTCGCGGGAGCCGTCCTTCAGGGTGGCGAGTTTCATGATGACGAATGCGTGAGAAGGCGGGCCGCGGCGCGCAGGGCATGGCCCGCGCCGGACCACTAAACTGGGGTGACGGCCGGCAGTGTACCGAGGTGCTCCGCGTGAACCTCGACGCCGCCGCCCACTCCACCTCCCATGCCGACGCTTGCCGCCGCCCCGTTGCCGTCCGCGCTGCCGCCCGCGCGCCCGTCCTGGCGCGCGCTCGCCGGGCTCACGCTCGCGGTGGCGCTGGCGCACGTGCTGCTGCTCGACCTCGCGCCCAAGGCGCTGGGTCCCGATCCGTCGCCGCTCGCGAACAAGTTCACCACGCGGACCATCGTGATCGCGCCGCCCGCCGCGCAGGCGCCCGCCCCCGAGGCCGCGCCGCCCGCCGCGGCGCCGCCCAGGCCGAAGCCG
>CBHTTS010000233.1:0-8828 GCA_966095775.1 uncultured Variovorax sp.
GCGAGACGCCGGGGTACAGCTTGATGTTGATGCGGCCCTGGGTGCGCTCCTTCACCAGGTCCGCCCAGATCTTGCCGGCCTGGCCCCACGGCGTGGGCGGGCCCAGCACCAGCGACATCTTGTATTCGGGCTTGTAGGCGGCCTGCGCCATGGCGCCGGACGAGAACATGCCGAGGGCGGTCGCGACCGCGGCGAGGCCGAGCAGGGTGCGGCGGAATTTCATGGAACCAGTCTCCTTGTCGTCAAAAAAATCGGGCCGCATCAATACCCGAGCTTGCGCGGCAGCCACAGCGCGAGTTCGGGGAACGCGATCACGAGCACCATCACGAGGAACATCGAGAACAGCATCCAGCCGACCCAGCGCACCGTCTCCTCCATGCGCACCTTCGCGATGCGGCACGAGACCATGAGGTTGACCGCGAGCGGCGGCGTGAACTGGCCGAGCGCGACCTTGAGCGTGAGGATCACGCCGAACCAGACCGGGTCCCACTTGTAGTGCTGCACGATCGGCAGCAGGAGCGGCACGAAGATCAGGAAGATCGAGACGCCGTCGAGGAACATGCCGACCGTGATGAGCAGCAGGATCAGCAGCGCAAGGATGCCGTACTCGCCGAGGCCCGAGTTCACGATCGCGCGCGTCACGGGGTCGATCACGCCGAGCGTGGAGAGCGAGTACGCGAAGATGCCCGCGAGCGAGACCACGATCAGGATCACGGCCGAGAGCTCGCCCGATTCGCGCAGGATCACGAACAGGTCGCGCACCTTGATCGTCCGGTGCACGCACATGCCCACGAAGAGCCCGTAGAACACCGCCACCACCGCGGCCTCGGTGGGCGTGAACCAGCCCGCGCGCATGCCGCCGAGGATCAGCACCGGCGCGGCCAGGCCCCAGCTCGCGTCGCGCAGGCTCTGCCAGAACGGCGGCCGCGGCAGCGTGGCCTCGAGCGCGCCCATGCGGTGGCGCCGCGCCATCCACACGGCCGGGATCATGAGCGCGAGCCCGGCCAGCACGCCCGGCACCATGCCCGCCGCGAACAGCGCGGGCACCGAGGCGCCGGGCACCAGCACCGAGTAGACGATGAACGCGACCGAGGGCGGGATCAGGATGTCGGTGGCCGCCGCGGCGCCCACCACGCTGGCCGAATAGGCGGCCGGGTAGCCCGCGCGCGACATCGCGGCGATCATCACCGCGCCGACCGCGGCGGCATTGGCCGGGCCCGAGCCCGAGATGCCGCCGAGGAACATCGCCACCGCGATCGCCACCAGCGGCAGCATGCCGGGCCCGCGCCCGACGATCGCGACCGCGAAGTTCACGAGCCGCAGCGCCACGCCCGAGCGGTCGAAGATCGAGCCCACGAGCACGAACATCGGGATCGCGAGCAGCGGGTACTTGCCGAGGCCGGCGTAGAAGTTCTGCGGCACGGCCAGCAGGCCGAACCACTGGGCGTCGGCGTTCGCGAGCGCGATGCAGGCGGCGCCCGCGAGGCCGAGCGCGGCGCCGATCGGCACGCCCACCAGCATCATCAGCAGGAAGGCGGCGAAGAGCAGCGTCGCGGTCACCGGGCGCCGTCCTTGCCGTGGCCTTCCTCGTCGCCCGGGGCCTTGCGGCCGCGCCGGATCATCAGGCCGATCGCGCGCAGCGCGATCGCGAACGACACGATCGGCAGCCAGATCGAATACCACCAGGCCGGCAGCCCGATGCCGGGCGTGGTCTCCTCGAAGCGCCAGTCGTCCCAGACCATGCGGATGCTCAGCGCGCCGATCAGCGTGAACAGCACCGCGATCATCAGCGCGCCGAACTGCGCGAGGCGCCGCCGCCTGGCCATCGAGCCGCTCTCGGAGAAGTACTCGATGCGGATGTGGCGGTCGCGCGCCACCGCGGCCGAGCCGGCCACGAGCGCGAGCATGATCATCAGGAACACCGAGAACTCCTCGGTCCAGGCGAACGAGGAGTCGGTGAAGTAGCGCACCAGCACGTTGGCGAAGGTGATGAGCGCGAGGGCGCCCATGATGACGACGGTGAGCCAGTCCTCGATCGCGAGCGGCACCTTGGTGGGCTCGTCGGCGGCTTCGATGTCGGGGGGAAGGGGGCTGGCGGCGTCCAGCACCGGGCCGGACTCGTTGGGAGTGGTCATCGAGGGGGAAGGGGGAAGCAGCGACGCATGTTAGCGAGCCATGCCCTTTCCATCATCGGGGTTTTCCTAAGCCGCGGCCTCCCTCCGCCCACCCCGGGGCGCTATTCGAGCTTGGCGCCCGAGTCCTTGATCAGGCGCTCCCAGATCGGGCTTTCCTTCCTGTAGACCGCGGAAAAGGCCTCGGGCGAGCTCTCCTTGAGGTCGAAGCCCATCGCGGCCACGCGCTGCTGCACGTCCGGCTGGCGCGTGGCCTTGCCCACTTCCTCGGCGATGCGCGCGACGATCGGCTTCGGCGTGCCCGCGGGCATCGCCACGGCGAGCCAGCCGGTCACCCGGTAGGCCTCGTCGTCCAGCCCCTGCTCGGCCAGCGTGGGCACGTTCGGCAGCGTCGCCATGCGGCGCTCGCCGCTCACGCCCACGGCCTTGAGCTTGCCGGCCTCGATGTGGGGCTTGGCCACGAGCGCGCTCGCGAAGGCCATCTGGATCTGGCCGCCGATCAGGTCCTGCAGCATCGGCGACTCGCCCTTGTAGGCCACGTGGTTCATCTCGGCCTTCTGCGACAGGCTCATGTGCGCGCCGGCCAGGTGCGGGTAGGCGCCGACGCCGTAGGAGCCGTAGGCGACCTTGCCCTTGTTCGCGGCCACGTACTTGAGCAGCTCGGGCCCGGTCTTGACCGGCACGCTCGGATGCACCACCAGCACCAGCGGCGCGGTCGCGATCTGGTAGACCAGCGTGAGGTCGCGCTGGGTGTCGTAGGGCAGCTTCTGGTAGAGGAACTGGTTGGTGAGCAGCGAATTGCTGAGCGCCAGCACCAGCGTGTAGCCGTCGGGCGCCGCCTTGGCGACCGCGTCGGTGCCGATGATGCCGGCCGCGCCGGGCTTGTTGTCGATCACGACCGGCTGGCCCAGGCTCGCGGCCATCTTCTCGCCGATCACGCGCGCGAGCACGTCGGTGGCGCCGCCCGCGGCGAAGGGCACGACCATGCGGATCGGCTTGCTCGGGTAGGCCGGCTGGGCCCAGGCGCCGGCGGCGCCGGCGGCCAGCGCGAGTGCGGCGAAGGCCGCGCGCAGGGCGCGGCGGCGGGGAAGGGTGGCGGCGTTCATGGTCTCTGTCGTCTCCGGGGTTGATGTTCTTCTGCGGATGCCGGGCCGCTCAGGCGGCCTGCACTCGGGTCTTGAAGGGCAGCGGCGCGAGGGCCGCCTCGATGCGCTGCCGAAGCGGCGCCGCGAGCGCGCCCGCGGCGGCCGTGTCGATGCGCACCTCGACCAGGCGCTCGCCCTCGAGCCGCGCCTGCGGCCGCGCGGCCTCGGGCAGGCCGAGCTCGCCGCAGGCCTGCGCGACCGCGTCTTCGACCACGCGGCGCGCGGCCAGCGCGCGCAGCTCGGGCTTGTAGATCTTGCCGACGTTGGTGGTGGGCATCTGCGCGAGGATGGTCACCGAGCGCGGCTTCGCGGGCGCCTCGTCCACGCGCTCGGCGGTGAAGGCCAGCAGCTCCTCCTCGGTCGCCGAGGCGCCCGGCACCAGCGTCGCGAACACCACCGGCAGCTCCCCCGCATAGGCATCGGGCGCGCCCACGGCCGCGCAGAGCTGCACCGCGGGGTGCGCGCCGGCCGCGTCCTCGATCACCTTCGGATCGATGTTGTGGCCGCTGCGGATGATCAGGTCCTTCGAGCGGCCGCTCAGGTTGAGCCGCCCCTCGGCGTCGATCCAGCCGAGGTCGCCGGTGGCGAGCCAGCCGTCGGGCGTGAAGGCCTTGGCGTTGTCGGCCGGGTCGACGAAGCCCGAGAACAGGTTCGGCGACTTGAACAGCACCATGCCCTGCTCGCCCGCGGGCAGCGCGCGGTCGCTCGCGTCGCCGTTGGCGTCGAGCGCCACGATGCGCATCTGCATGTAGGGCAGCGGAAAGCCCACGCAGCCCGCGGGCCCGTCCACGCCGGGCGGGGTGATGGTCGAGATGCCCGCCATCTCGGTCATGCCCAGGCTCTCGTGCACGTGCAGCCCGAACAGGCGCTCGAAGCGCGCCGCGAGCTCGGGCGAGAGCACGGCCGCGCCGGTGCGGCAGTAGGTGATCGAGGAGATGTCGGCGCCGTCCAGCGGCACGTTCGCGAGCGCCGCGAGCACCGTGGGCACGGCCGACAGCGAGGTCGGGCGGTACTTCTGGACCAGCTTCCAGTAGTTCGCGATCACCTCCTTGTTGCGCAGCAGCGAGGGCGTCGGGATGATCACCTCGACGCCCGCCGACAGCGAGGCCAGCGACGCCGGCAGCACACCCGCCACGTGGAACAGCGGATAGCCGTTGATCGAGATGCCGTTCTCGTTCATGCCCGCGACCTGCACGCTGGCCCAGGCCGTGAACACCTGCGCGCCGTGGCTGTGGCGCGCGAGCTTGGGCGCGCCGGTGGTGCCGCCGGTGTGGAAGTAGGCCGCGATGTCGGTGGGCGCGATGTCGCGCCCGCTCACCAGGCGGTCGTCGGGCTGCGCGGCGCGCAGCGCGTCGAAGTCGGCCACGCCCTCGGGCAGGGCGCCGGCCGCGCCGGGCGCCTCGTCGTGCGGCGCCAAGCGCAGCACGGCGGCCAGCGTCGGCACCTGGCCGAAGAGCCGCATCGCCTTCGACCACATGCCCGACTCCGCGTCAGAGCCGTAGGCGATCAGCACCTTGGCGCGGCCCGCGGTCATCAGCGCCACGAGCTTCTCGTCGGTCAAGAGCGGATTGAGCGGCTGCACGATGCCGGCCGCCTCGCCGCCCCAGAGCGCGAGGTGGTATTCGAGGCAGCCCGGCAGCAGCACCGCGACCGCGTCCTCGGGCCCCACGCCGAGCGCGTGCAGCAGGTTCGCGGTCTGGTGGATGCGCGCGAGCAGCTCGGCGTACGACCAGCGGATCGGCTCGTCGGCCGGGTTGCCGGTGCGCAGGAAGGTCAGCGCGTTCTTCGCGCCGAAGGCATGGCCCGCGTTGCGGAAGATCTCGTAGGTGCTGCGCACCGTGAGCGCCTGCGCGAGCGGCGTCTCTTCGAGCCGGCGGATGTCCGCGAGGCTGCGCACCGGGAACGCCGGGCGGAAGGGCGCGCCCACCGGGCGCGGGTAGGCGTTCTCGAACGCCTGGTCTGCTGCTGCCATGGCTTGTCTCCTTGCGGCCGCATCGGCCGCGCTGTCTTGTCTGCCGCTGCGGCTTCTTTCTCTCTCTCTCGGTCTACTGAGCGGTGATCTTGTTGTCGCGGATCACCTTGCCCCAGCGATCGTAGTCCTGGCGCATGCGCTCGCCGGTCTTCTCGGGCATGGCATAGGCCGCGAACGAGCCCACGCCCTCGAGCTTTTCCTGCACGTCCTTGTCGGCGAGCGCGTTCCTGAGCTCGGCGCTCACGCGGTCGACCACCTCCTTGGGCGTGCCCGCGGGCGCGAGCAGGCCGCCCCACGAGGTGGCGTCGAAGCCCGGGAAGCCCTGCTCGGCGACCGTCTTCACCTCGGGCAGCAGGCGCAGGCGCGCGCCCGAGCCGACCGCGATCGGGCGCAGCGTGCCCGAGCGGATGTGCGGCATCACGGCCACGAGGTCCGAGAACATCGCCGGCACCTGCCCGCCGATCAGGTCGGTCACGGCGGGCGCGCTGCCGCGGTAGGGCACGTGCTGCATCTCGAACTTGCCGATGTTCTTGAGCTGCTCGGTCGTCAGGTGGCCGAAGCTGCCGGCGCCCGCGGTCGTGTAGTTGAGCTTGCCGCCCTCGGCCTTGGCCTTGGCGATCAGGCCCTGCAGGCCCGTGACCTCGGGCAGCGCCTTCGGATTGACCACCATCACGATCGGCAGGTCGTAGACCGTGCCCACGGGCGTGAAGCTCTTGAAGATGTCGTAGGGCGTCTGGCCGTAGAGGTGGGCGGCCAGCAGCGTCGGCGTCGCGAGCATCACGAAGGTGTAGCCGTCGGGTGCGGCCTTGGCCGCGAAGGCCGCGCCGATGGTGCCCGAGGCGCCGCTGCGGTTGTCGACCAGGATGTTCTGCTTCAGCCCCTGCGACATCTTCTGCGCCACGATGCGCGTCGCCACGTCGGTCGGGCCGCCGGGCGGGAAGGGCACCACGAAGGTGATCGGCTTGGCGGGCCAGGCCTGCGCGAAGGCGCTGCCCGCGATCAGCGGAAGGGCCGCGGCGAGCAGGGCGCGGCGTGCGGGATTGCGAAGGGAACGGACGGAAACGGGGAAAGCCATGGACTGCGGATTCAGGGGATCAGGGATGCGGAAAAAAAAGTGTGGCGCGCCGGGCTCAGATCACGCCGCCGGACTTGAGTTCGGCCAGCCTGTCTTCCGACAGGCCGAGCAGGGACCGGAGCACGTCGCGCGTGCCTTCGCCCAGGGTCGGCGGCGCGCTGCGCACCGGCAGGCGCTCGCCGTCGAAGCGGTAGGGCGGCGCGAGCACGTCGACCTCGCCGGCCACTGGATGGGGCTGGCGCGTGACCAGCCCGGCCTCGGTCGCGCGCTTCGAGCGCAGCGCATCGAGCAGGCCCAGCACCTCGCCGCAGGGAATGCCCGCGGCCGTGAGCTTCTCGAGCAGCAGCGCGCGCGGGCGCTTCGCGAGCTCGGCATGCAGTTCGGGCAGCAGCACCGCGCGGTTGGCCGAGCGCAGGATGTTGGTCTTGAAGCGCTCGTCGGCCGCCAGGTCGGGCCGCTCGATCACCTCGGTGCAGAAGCGCGCGAACTGCGCGTTGTTGCCGACCGTGATGACCAGCGGGCCGTCGGCCGCGTCGAACACGCCGTAGGGCACGATCGAGGGATGCGAGTTGCCGAAGCGCGGCGGGTCCTCGCCCGCGAGCAGCGCCTCGAGGCCGTAGTAGGCGGTGATCATCAGGCCGCAGTCGAACAGCGCCATCTCGATGTGCCGGCCGCGACCCGTGCGCTCGCGCTGGTAGAGCGCGGCGAGCACGGCCTGCGCCGAGTACATGCCGGTGAACAGGTCGACCGCCGCGACGCCGAACTTCAGCGGCGCCTGGCCGGCCTCGCCGTTGATCGCCATCAGGCCGGCCTCGCCCTGCACCACGAGGTCGTAGCCGGGCCGCGCGGCCTCGGGGCCGGTGCGGTCGTAGCCCGAGATCGAGCAGTAGATCAGGCGCGGGTTCTCCCGGCTCAGCTGCGCGTAGCCCAGCCCGAGCTTGTCGATGCCGCCGTACTTGAAGTTCTGCAGCACCACGTCGCACTGCTTCGCGAGGTCGCGCGCGATCTGCTGGCCCTCGGGCGTCTGCAGGTCGAGCGTGACAGAGCGCTTGTTGCGGTTGACGCTGTTGAAGTAGGCGGTCTCGGTCTGGCCGACGCGCAGGCCCCAGTCGCGCGTGTCGTCGCCGCGGCCCGGGTGCTCGACCTTGATGACCTCGGCGCCCATGTCGGCCAGCACCATGCCGCACCAGGGGCCGGCGAGGATGCGGGAGAGGTCGAGCACGCGCACGCCGGCGAGCGGCAGCGATGAATTCAATGAAGGCATGGCGGGAAGGGGAAGAAGGACTTTCGGGAAACGGAAAAGCCCCGCACGGCGTGCGGGGCGTGGAGGAACGGTGCCGGGCGCAGCTTCAGGCCGCCTTCCTCAGGCCCCGTCCTTCGCACCGCGCCTGAGCGCGACGAAATCGGCACGGCGCTTGCCGAGGAAGGCGCCGATGCCCTCGGCCGCCTCGGCATCGCCCTGCGACTCGACCATCGACACCGCCTCGGCGTCGAGCTGCTGCTCGAGCGTGGCGTGGTGCGCCTGGCGGCACAGCGACTTGATGCGCGCCATCGCGCGCTGCGGGCCGGTCGCGACCCTGGCCGCGAGCGCCACCGCCTCGGCCAGCGCCTGGCCCTTGTCGGTCAGGCGGTTGACCGCGCCGAGCTGGTCGAGCCGCTCGGCCGTCACGCGGTCGCCGGTCAGGCAGAGCTCGGTCAGCACCTGGCGCGAGACGAACTCGGCCAGGAAGGCCGTGGCGCCGCCGTCGGGCGTGAGCCCGACCTTGACGTAGGCCACGGTGAAGAAGGCGTCGCGCGCCGACACGAGCATGTCGCAGGCCAGCGCCATCGACAGGCCCGCGCCCGCGGCGCCGCCCTCGACGGCCGCGATCACGGGCTTGCCGCAGTCGCGCAGCGCGCGGATCAGGTTGTTGAGCCCCTCGAGGATCTGGCGCCGCTCGGCCACCGGCAGCTCGCGGCGCTTGGCGAGCAGGTTCAGGTCGCCGCCCGAGCAGAAGAAGTCGCCCGCGCCGGTGAACACGATCGCGCCCACCTCGGGGTCGCGCTCGGCGTCGGCGAGCGCGGCCGAGAGCTCGGCGTAGAGCGTGGGCGTGATCGCGTTGCGCGCGCCGGGGTTGCTGTTGGTCAGGATGCGCACCGCGCCTTCCTGGCTCACGAGAACGGTCCTGTTGCCTTCGCTCATGCGGTGATCTCCTTGCCGAGTTCGATGTAGCGCTGCAGATGATGGTCCTCGTCGCCGAGCTGGTGGTCGATCATCACGAGGCGCTTCGCATAGTGCGGCAGCGGCAGCTCCCAGGTCATGCCGATGCCGCCGTGCATCTGGATGCTCTCCTCGGCCACCAGCGCGCCGATGCGGCCGATGCTGAACTTCGCGGCCGAGAGCGCGCGTTCGCGCGCCAGGCGGTCGCTGCCGTCCACGGCCGCCGCGGCGTTGATGACCGCCGAGCGGGCCTGCTCGATCTCGAGCAGCAGGTCGGCCATGCGGTGCTGCAGCGCCTGGAAGC
>CBHTTS010000234.1:0-8813 GCA_966095775.1 uncultured Variovorax sp.
GGTCTGGACGCTCGCGGCGGTGACCTCGACCCAGCGCGTGTCGGCCGGCGCGGCGCTGCACACGTAGGCGGTGGTGGTCACCTCCGCATCGTCGAGCACCTGGTCGCGGTTCAGGTCGCGGCCCGCGAGCACCAGCGAGCCGCCCTGTGCGCAATGGCTGCCGGCCGGCTCGGCGCGCACGCGCACCAGGGTGTCGTAGCCGTCGGCCCCGCTGCAGACGTACTGGGTCGAGCTGACCTCGCTGTCGGCAAGCACGCCGTCGCCGTTGCCGTCGATGCCGGCGTCCACGCGCGCGCCGCCCTGCGGGCAGCTGCCGCCGGCCGGCTCGGCCTTCACGCGCGTGAGCAGGGCGCTGCGTTCCGGGGTGCCAGGCTGCGGCTGCTGCGTGACGGGGACGAAGGGGATGGCGCCCCCGCCACCGCCGCCCCCGCCGCCGCAGGCGGCGAGCAGGAGCGCGAACGCGCAGGAGGCGAGCCGTTTCGGCCGCGGGGCCGCGAAGGCCGGGGTGCTGGAGGACATGGGAGCTTTCGGCGCCGGCAGGGCGCGGTTTACAAGTGTGTCCGAATGCTACAGACTCGTGCCGGCGAACTCAATCCGGCACGGCGGCCCGGACCCTCCGGCCGCGCCGCGGTGCCGCTCAGCCCCGCCGTTCGATCGTCAGCCGCGCGACGGCGCGCATGAAGGCGTCGTACTGGAACGGCTTCGCGACATGGTCGCTGAAGCCGGCGGCCAGCGCCCGCGCACGGTCGCCGGGCCGCGCGAAGCCGGTCAGCGCGATCGCCGGCACGTCGCGCAGGCCGGCCTCGCGCAGCCGGGCGAGCAGCGCGTAGCCGTCCATGTGCGGCATCGCGATGTCCGACACGATCAGGTCGAAGCGCTCCGCGCCCGCCTGCGCGAGCGCTTCCTCCGCGTTGGCCGCGGTGGTCACGAGCGCGCCCTTCGCGCGCAGCAGCATGCCGAGCGCCGCCAGCGTGTCGGGATCGTCCTCGACCAGCAGCGTGCGCACGCCCTGCAGCGCCGGGCGCTCGGCGCCGGTCGTCGCGGGGACGGTGGGCGCGGCCTGGCGCGGCAGCACCACCGTGAAGGTGGCGCCCTGGCCGGGGCCGGCCGACACCGCGCCGACCTGGCCGCCATGCGCCTCGACCAGCCGGTGCACGATCGCGAGCCCGATGCCGAGCCCGCCCTTGCCGCGCGTGGTCGGCCGCGTGCCGGCCTGCTGGAACATCTCGAAGATGAGCGGCAGGTATTCCGCCTTGATGCCCTCGCCGGTGTCGGCCACCTCGATGCGCACGTGGTGCTCGTCGCCGTTCAGCCGCACCTCCACGGTGCCGCCCGCGGGCGTGAACTTGAGCGCGTTGCTGACCAGGTTCCAGACGATCTGCTCCATGCGCACCGGATCGGCATGCAGGCGGTGATCGCCCGGCGCGACCTGCAGGGCCAGCGCCACGCCGCGTGCGCGCGCATCGGCCTGCACCGCGTCGACGATGCGCCCGACCAGGTCGTCGCAACGCACCTCCTGGAGGTTCAGCGTCAGCTTGCCGGTCTGCACGCGCGAGAGGTCCAGCAGGTCGTCGATCAGCTGCGCCTGGCTCTTCACGCTCTCGCTGATGGTCCGCGCGATGCGCGCGAGCTCGCCCGACTGCGCCTCGGGCCGCAGCGCGAGCATCTCGGCGCTCAGGGCGATCAGGTTCAGCGGGTTCTTGAGCTCGTGCGACATCACGGCGAGGAACTCGTCCTTCAGGCGGTTGGCGTCCTGCAGCTGCATGCGCAGCGACTGCTCCGTGGCCAGCAGCGCGTTGCGCTCCTGCTCGGCCAGCCGCGCCTGCGTCAGGTCGCGCGCGATCTTGGCGTAGCCCTTCTCCGCGCCGCTCGCCAGCGGCACCAGCACGCCGCTGAAATAGGCGCGGCTGCCGTCCTTGCGCAGGTGCCAGCGCTCGTCCTCGGCGCGGCCGACCTCGCGTGCCTTGCGCCGCTCGAGCTCGGGCGCGCCGGCCGCGCGGTCCTCGGGCGTGAAGATCAAGTCGCAGGGCTTGCCGATCACCTCGGCCTCGGCATGGCCGAGCGCGCGCTCGGCGCCCTTGTTCCAGCGCGTGATGCAGCCGTGCTGGTCGAGCAGGATGATCACGTAGTCCGCGATCGAGTCGAACAGCAGGCGCAGCCGCTCCTCGCCCGCGCGCATCGTCTCCTCGGCCTCGTGCCGCGTCGTCACGTCGACGAAATTGAGCACCACGCCCTCGATGCGGTCGTTGCTGCTGCGGTAAGGCAGCACCCGGGCGAGGAACCAGCGGCCGTCGAGGCTGCCGACCTCGCGCTCGATCGGCCGCAGCGACTCGAAGGCCTCGCGCGCGTCGTCCTCCATCTGCGGATAGCGGAGCCGGTGCGTGATGTCGAACAGCGGCCGCGTCACGTCGGTCGCGAGCACGTTGAAGATGTCCGCCGCCTTGGGCGTGAAGCGCTGGATGCGCATGCCGCGGTCGACGAAGATCGTCGCGATCTCGCTCGCGAGCAGGAAGTTCTGCAGGTCGTCGTTGGCCTTGGCGCTGGCCTCGAGATGGAGCTTGAGGTCGTAGTTGACCGTCGTCAGCTCCTCGTTGAGCGACTGCAGCTCCTCCCTGCTCGTCTCGAGTTCCTCGGTGGTCGAGCGCAGCTCCTCGTTGACCGACTGCAGCTCCTCGTTGGAGGCGCGCAGCGCCTCGCCGGAGGTGTCGGACTCGCTGATCGCCGCGCTCAGCTGGTCGTGCAGGTCGAGGAAGTCGCGCTCCGACTGGATCGCCAGCTCGGCGGGATCGGCCGCGTCCTCGCCCGGCACCGCGGGCGCCTCGTCGAACAGCACCGTGAGCCAGCCCTTCGCGGCCTGGCCGTGGCGCACCTGCTTCACGGCACGCACCGTCATGCCGACGACCGAGAGCCGGTCGCGGCGCTGCAGCCGCACGCGCCGCGCCTGCACCTGCTCGCCGGTCTGCTCGGCGTGCGCGATCGCCGCGCGCAGGGCCAGCCGCAGCTCGGGCAGCACCAGGTGCAGCAGGTGGGACGAGACCTCGCCGCTTTGCAGCTGCAGGTAGCGCGTGGCCTGTTCCGAAAGGTAGACCACCTTCATCTGGTGGTCCACCACCGCCGCCGCCAGCCCGCCGGGCGTCTTCAGCTGGGCGCTGATGTCCTCGATCAGTTCCCGGCGCACCGCGCTGCCGCTGCCCGCCGCGGGCGGCAGGTAGGCCAGGGGCTCGCCGAGCGCGGGCCGCGCCCGGCGCTCGCCCGCCGTCGTGCTGGCGCGATAGATGCGGTGCTTGCGGTCCACGATCGTGAAATGCTCGGGCGCCGCATCGGCCGTCTCGGCGCTGCCGAGGAACAGCAGCGCGCCGGGGCGCATCGCGAAATGGAAGGTCTCGAGCAGCTGCCGCTGCGCGGCGCGGTCGAGGTAGATCAGCAGGTTGCGGCAGCACACCAGGTCCAGCCGCGAGAACGGCGGGTCGCGCAGCAGGTTGTGCACCGAGAAGGTCACGCGCTCGCGCAGCATCCGCGAGACCCGGTACTGGCCCGGCTGGCGGTCGAAGAAGTGGCGCAGCCTGCCCGGCGGCACGTCGGTCGCGATCGACTCCGGGTAGAGGCCCGCGCGCGCGACCGCGAGCGCGCGCTCGTCCACGTCGGTCGCGAACACCTGCACGCCCCTGAACGCGCCGAGGTTGTTCGAGTGCTCGAGCAGCAGCATCGCGACCGAGTAGGCCTCCTCGCCCGTCGCGCAGCCCGCGACCCAGGCGCGCACCCGATCCTGCGGCGGGCCGTGCTCGAACAGCTCGGCGACGAGTGCGCGCTCGAGCGCCTCGAAGGCCATCCGGTCGCGGAAGAAGTTGGTGACGCTGATCAGCACGTCCTGCAGCAGCAGCGCGGCCTCCTGCCCGCTGCCGGACAGGAACTCGGCGTAATCCGGCAGCGTCGGCTGGCGCGTGACCTGCATGCGCCGCTCGATGCGGCGCAGCAGCGTCGCGCGCTTGTAGTGGGAGAAGTCGTGGCCCGTGCGCTCGCGCAGCAGCTGCATCACCGTCTGCAGCGCCGCCTCGGCGAGCCGGGTGGCCTCGGGCGTGGGCGTCGGCTCGACCTTCGAGTCGGCCGGCGGCCGCGGCAGCTCGATCCGGCTCGCGTTGTCCCAGAGCTCGACCAGCTTCTGCGCCATGTCGGCCGCGGGCAGCACGAAGTCCGCGCTGCCGCCCGCGATCGCGTTGAGCGGCATCGCCTCGTGCTCGGCGTCGGCCGGGCTCTGGACCAGCGTCACCCCGCCGCGCTCCTTCACGCGCTTGAGGCCCTGCGCGCCGTCCGAGCCGGCGCCCGAGAGCACCACCGCGACTGCGCGCTCCCGGTGCACCTCGGCCAGGCTCTCGAAGAAGCGGTCGATCGCGTCGCGTCGCGCGGGCCTGCGCTCGAGCCTGCCGAGCCGGAGGTGGGCGTCGTCCATCAGCAGCGCTTGGCCGGGCGGGATCACGTAGACGTGGTTGGCCTCGATCGGCATGTCCGCGCCGACCTTGTGCACCGCCATGCGCGTGGCGCGCTGGAAGATCGCATCGGCCATGCTCGGGCTGTCGGGCGACAGATGCAGCACGATCACGAACGCCATGCCCGTGTCGGCCGGCAGCTGCTCGAGCAGCCGCCCGATCGCCGGCAGCCCGCCCGCGGACGCGCCGATGCCGACGACCGGGAAGTTCAGCGTGCTGCGCCGAAGCGTCGGGTCCTCTTCGGGTTCCGGCTCGGTTCCGGGGGTGGTGTTCATGCCGCTCGGACTTCCGGGCGGGCGGGGCTGAGATGGAGTCGCATGGTCTGGAGTATCCGTGAGGCCGCCGGGATGGCGGCGTCAGGATTCACCGGCAATCGGCGTGCCTGGCGCGATTGCGCGCCGCGCGTCGGTTCACCCGCACCGCAAGGCAAACCGCCGATCGTGCGCGCGCCTGCGCTGATCCTTCAGCCGGTCCTGCTCGGAAGCGGGCAACGGCTGGCGCGCCGCCGCGTCGATCGATTCGATCAGCGCCTTGAGGTGCGCGCACTCCCAGCCGGGCGTGTCGACGTTCATCGCCACCTGCCGCTCGTGCGCGGCGAGCGCGCGCGCTGCGGCGCGGTTGTCCTGCATCGAGGCCAGCCGCTCCTCGCGCGACATGCCGTCGGCCAGGTTGATGTCGGGATTCACGGTCACTTCGGCAGCGCGGGTGCCGGCAGGGCAGGCGCCGTCCGAGTAGGTGACGGCACCCTGGGCCGAGGTGCACTTGGCGAAACGCTGGGTGCGCGGCGGGGTGCCGGGTACCGAGGGGCTCCGCGGGCTCTGTCGCGGCGCATCCGCATCCGCGGCCGGGGACGGTGTCGCCGGTGCGGCCTGTCGCTCGTCGGCGCTGCGCAGCGGGCCGGCGCCCGGCCAGAGGCTGACCAGCGCATAGATCAGGCCCGCGGCCACGGCGATGCCGAGCAGCAGCCAGACCCCGCCGGACGATCCCGCGGGCCGCAGCGAACGCTCCCACGCGGCCGCCGCAGGGCTGCGCGGATCCATCGTGGGATCGCGGAAGTCTTCGTGACGCATGCCGGCCCCTCCTCCATCCTTCTGGGATGCCGCTGTTGCCGCGGCGTGCGCGAGGATACCCCGCGGCGGCGCCGCCACAAAGGGCCGCCGGCGCCCCACGTCGCGTTCATTCGGCGCGGGCCGTCTCGTGCGCTACCGAGTCGATGCCGGCCGGGGAGCGGGTCAGGGAAGCGCGGCTCAGCCGCGCTGGATCATCTTCCAGCCATTGCCCGAGGGATCGCGGAAGCCCGCATCGATCGTGCCGTAGCGCTCGGTCGGTTCCTGCGTGAACTCCACGCCCAGCGCCTGCAGGCGCGCATGGGCCGCGCGGCAGTCGTCGACCGCGAGCACCAGCGGCGGCATCGCGCCCTTGGCCACGACCTCGCGCAGCGCCTGCGCGGTGGCGGCGTCGTGCACCGGCGGGCCGGGGACGAACAGGCCGAGCTGGAACGCGGGCTGGTCGGGATGCTGCACCGTGAGCCAGCGGTAGCTGCCGTTGCCCACGTCGGTGTGCACGCGGAAGCCGAGCTTGCCGACATAGAAGGCGAGCGCCTCGTCCTGGTCGCGCACGTACACGCCGACCGTCTCGATGCCTGGGGTCATGAAATCTCCTGAGGTGGTTGTCGAACGGCAGCGTTTGTACCGTCCGCCTCGCGCCGCCGCTTCTCCGAAACTGCGCTCGTGAGCCCGGGCCGCTCTACGGCGTTGACGACGCAGACCGGCATCCGTGCGAGCGCCTCGTGCGCCGCGGCGGCCTTCGCATGGGCGCGCACCGCGCTCGGGCTGCCGCCGGTGATGTCGCGGAAGGTGCGCCCGAAGGTGCCGAGGCTGGCCCAGCCGGTCGCGAAGGCGATCTCGGTGACCGGCAGCTCGGTGTCGCGCAGCAAGGTCACCGCGCGCTCGATGCGGCGCGTGAGCAGGTAGCGGTGCGGCGGAATGCCGAAGGCCTGCCGGAAGGCGCGCGCGAAGTGGGCCTCGGAGACGCCGCTGACCTGCGCCAGGCGCGCGACCGGCCATTCCTCGTGCGACGCGGCGTCCATGCGGTCCTTCGCGCGCAGCAGCCGGCGCAGCAGCGCGGGGTCCTGGGCGGCGGGCTTGGGGGTCGTCATCGCCGGCGATCTTAGGACCGGCGGGGCGGGGCCGGATGCGCGCCCGCGGGAAACAGCCGCTTCTCCAGCGTGTCCCTGGCGCGCAGCAGCGTGGGCAGGAAGGCCTCGCGGAACTCGACCATCGTCATGCGCTCCACGCGCACGGCGATGCTCATCGCCGCGAACACCTCGCCCGCGCCGTTGCGCACCGGCACCGCCATCGAGCGCACGCCGATCTCGAGTTCGCCGTTGTTGCTGGCCCAGCCCTGCGCGCGCGCCTGCGCCACCAGCTTGAGCACCTCGGGCACCTCGGTGACGGTGTAGCCGGTGAGGGCGGGGCGCGGCATCGCGCGCACGCGCCGGGCCGCCTCGGCGCCCGGCAGGCCCGCGAGCAGCACCCGTCCCATGGCCGAGCAGTAGGCCGGCAGGCGCGAGCCGATGCCGAGCCCGGTG
Organism: uncultured Variovorax sp.; assembly: GCA_966095775.1. Classification (GTDB taxonomy): domain Bacteria; phylum Pseudomonadota; class Gammaproteobacteria; order Burkholderiales; family Burkholderiaceae_C; genus Variovorax. The sequence goes on from CBHTTS010000234.1 coordinate 7,075, forward strand.
CTGAGGCTGCGCCGCGCCGTCGAGCGCGCGATGATGATCGCGTGGTCGTCGAGCAGCTGGCCGAGCGATGCCGACTCGCGCGTGCGCTCCGAGAGCGCGTCGAGCAGCGGCTGCGCGAGCGAGGGCGTGGGCCGCGAGGCCAGGAAGGCATGGGCGACGAGCAGCGCGCGCGGCTGCATCCAGAAGTGCTTGCCGTCGCCGTCGAGGTAGCCGAGCGTCTGCAGCGTCAGCAGCGAGCGCCGCGCCGAGGCCGGCGAGACGCCGGTCAGCCGCGCCACGTCGGAGAGCGTGAGCCGGCTGTGCTGGCGGCCGAAGCAGGTCAGCACCGCGAGGCCCTTCTCCAGGCCCTGCACGAAATTCCGCTGGTTCATGTGGGGGCCCCCGGGAGGGCGCCGCGTCGGTTCTTGCGCATAGCGCAAATCTAGCTTGATGCGGCCGAGGGGGGAAGCCGACACTCGCGCATCCCCACGACAACACCAGAGACAACCATGTCCCTCCTCCTCCTCACGCGGCGGCAAGTGGCCGTCGCAGCGCTCTCGGCCGGCGTGCTCGGCGCCGCGCGCGCGCAGCCTGGCCGGCCGCTCAGGCTCGTCGTTCCCTTCTCCGCGGGCGGCACCGCCGACGTGCTGCCGCGCATCCTCGCGGAGAAGATGCGGCCCGCCTATCCCGCGGGCGTGATCATCGAGAACCGCGTCGGCGCGGGCGGCAACATCGGCGCCGACGCGGTCTACCGCGCCGAGCCCGACGGCAGCACGCTGCTGGTGTCGCCGCCCGGCCCGATCGCGATCAACCAGCACCTCTACCGCAAGATGAGCTTCGACGCGAACCGATGGGTGCCGGTCACCGTGGTCGCCACGGTGCCCAACGTGCTGGCCGTGAGCAACAAGGTGCCCGCGCGCAGCCTGCGCGAGTTCATCGCGCACCTCAAGGCGCACCCGGGCCAGGTGACCTATGCCTCGCAGGGCAACGGCTCGACCTCGCACCTGACGGCGGCGATGTTCATGCAGCTGACCGGCACCGAGATGACCCACGTGCCCTACAAGGGCACCGCGCCGGCGCTGGTCGACATCGTGGGCGAGCAGGTCGACGTCTTCTTCGACAACATCAGCTCCTCGGCGCAGTTCCACAGCGCCGGCAAGCTGCGCGTGCTCGCGGTCGCGGACGAGAAGCGCTCGCGCGCGCTGCCCGAGGTGCCCACCTTCGCCGAGGCGGGCCTCGCGGCGATGAATGCCGTGACCTTCTTCAGCGTGGTCGCGCCGCCGGGCACCTCGGCGCAGACGGCCGGCGACGCCTGGAAGGCCTTCTCGGGCGCGCTCGCGCAGCCCGACGTGCGAGCCCGGTTCGCGGAGCAGGGCGCCGAGCCGCGCGGCTGGGCCCCCGACGAGAGCGGCCGCTTCATCCGCGCCGAATCCGAGCGTTGGCGCAAGGTCATCCGAAGCGCCAACGTCACCCTCGAATGAGCACACCCGACATGCAAGAGCAAACGATCCATTGGAAGGGGCCGGGCAACACCCGCATCCCCTATGCGCTGTACGTGGACCATGCCACGCACGAGGTCGAGCAGGAGAAGATCTTCCGCGGCCCGGTCTGGAACTACCTCTGCCTCGAGGCGGAACTGCCCGAGGCCGGCAGCTACCGCACCACCTTCGCGGGCGAGACCCCGGTGGTGGTGGTGCGCGACGGCGACGGCGAGATCTACGCCTTCGAGAACCGCTGCGCGCACCGCGGCGCGCTGATCG
>CBHTTS010000235.1:0-8787 GCA_966095775.1 uncultured Variovorax sp.
GCGGCGGATCTTGATGTTGGGCGGCGCCTTGTCGGACAGGCCCGACTGCGCGGGCTTGAGGCCCTCGCCGGTGATCTGCACCGGGTCGCCGTTGCCGCGCACCGCCGAGATCTCCTTCGGGCCGGCCTTGAGCACCACCGCGGCCATCACGTCGCCGTTGTCGGGGTGGTCGGCCAGCGCGTCGTCGACCGCTTCGTCGAGTTCCTTCGGGTCGTTGGGCAGTTCGACGAACTTCTCCGGACCGCGGTAGATCTGGCGCCGCTCGTAGTCCATGATGCCCTTGCGCAGCGCCTTGTAGGCCGCGGCCTGGTCGGCCGCGACGAGCGAGGTGTAGACCTTGAGGCCGCGCGTGTAGGTGCTGTCGCCGTACTGCGCGTACATCAGCTGGCGCACCGTCTCGGCCACGTACTCGGCGTGCAGCCGGTTCGGGTCGGCCGCGTCGCGCAGGTGCAGTTCTTCCTTCTTGGCCGCCGCGGCCTGCTCGGCGGTGATGAAGCCTGCATCCTGCATGCGATCGATCACGTAGAACTGGCGCGCGCGGGCGCGCTGCGGGTTGTTGACCGGGTTGTTCGCGCCCGGCGCCTTCGGCAGCCCTGCCAGCATCGCGGCCTGCGCGATGGTGAGTTCCTGCAGCGGCTTGCCGAAGTAGGCATCCGACGCGGCGGCGAAGCCGTAGGCGCGGTTGCCGAGGTAGATCTGGTTCAGGTAGATCTCGAAGATCTGGTCCTTGGTGAGCAGGTGCTCGAGCTTGAAGGTCAGCAGCACCTCGTAGATCTTGCGCGTCAGCGTCTTCTCGGAGCTCAGGTAGACGTTGCGCGCCACCTGCATGGTGATGGTGGAGGCACCCTGGCTCTTCACGCGGTTCATGTTCGCGAGGCCCGCGCGCACCATGCCCTTGTAGTCCACGCCGCCGTGCTCGTAGAAGCGGGTGTCTTCGGCAGCCAACACCGCTTCCTTCACGAGCTTGGGGATTGCCGCGATCGGGGTTAGATTGCGGCGCTCCTCGCCGAATTCGCCGATCAGGATGCCTTCGGCAGAGAAAACCCTCAGCGGCAGCTTCGGACGGTAGTCGGAAAGTTCGGAGATGTCCGGAAGATTGGGATAGGCAACCGCCAGGGCCACGGCAATGACACACAGGACCGCGAGAACGCTGGCAGCGGCGATGCCGAAGCCCCAGGCCAGAAAGCGCAGCAGCCATTTGAGCCAGGCTGGGCGTTCGGAATCAGGGGTCTTGGCTGGCCCTTTGGGGCGTGAAGTTTCTTGCATGTGGGCCCGGAGAGTCACCGCACATTATAAAAAATCACCCCTCCGGCGCGAGTCCAACTTGAACGCGGCGTTGCACGCTAAGCCGAAAGTTACCGAATGTGGCGCAAGCGTCAGCTTTTGACAACGAACGCCGGATTTGCCGGGCCGGGTTGCTTGGTGGCCGTTACGCCTGCTGCTAGCATGCAACCGAACGCAATTTTTTCCATTGGTTACAAATGCAGGGGTAAAGGGACCTAACTTGGCTTCTTTCGGATCATTGTTTCGTCGTCAGAACCCCCCGATGCTCGGCCTGGATGTCAGTTCGTCCAGCGTCAAGCTGGTCGAGCTCGGCCGCGAGGCGAGCGGCAAGCTGGTGCTCGAGCGTTGCGCGATCGAGCCCCTGGAGCGGGGCTGGATCACCGACGGCAACGTCGAGAAGTTCGACGAAGTGGCCGAAGCCGTCCGCCGCGTCGTGCGCAAGAGCGGCACCCGCACCCGCAACGTCGCGCTGGCGCTGCCGCCCTCGGCGGTCATCACCAAGAAGATCGTTCTGCCGGGCGGCATGAGCGAGCAGGAGCTCGAACTGCAGGTCGAGTCCGAAGCCAACCAGTACATCCCCTTCTCGCTCGACGAAGTGAGCCTCGATTTCTGCGTCACGGGCCAGAGCGCCGCGTCGGCCGGCGATGTCGAGGTGCTGATCGCGGCCTCGCGCAAGGAGAAGGTGCAGGACCGCGAAGGCCTGGCCGAGGCGGCCGGGCTGAAGGCGATGATCCTCGACGTCGAGTCCTTCGCCTCGCGCCTCGCGACCTCCCGCCTGATCGAACAGCTGCCCGGCAAGGGCGTCGATGCGGTGGTCGCGCTGTTCGAGGTCGGCGCCTTCACCACCAGCATGCAGGTGCTGCGCAACCAGGAAGTGCTCTACGACCGCGACCAGGCTTTCGGCGGCGCCCAGTTGACGCAGCTGATCGTGCGCCAGTACGGCTTCTCCGCCGAGGAGGCCGAGGCCAAGAAGCGCAGCGGCGACCTGCCCGACGACTACGGCTCGGGCGTGCTGAAGCCCTTCGTCGAGAGCATCGCGCAGGAAATCGCCCGTGCGCTGCAGTTCTTCTTCACGAGCACGCCGCACAACCGTGTCGACTACGTGCTGCTCGCGGGCGGTTCGGCCTCGCTGCCGGGCCTGACCAGCGCCGTGACGCGCCAGACCTCGTTCGCCTGTTCGCTCGTGAATCCGTTCGACGGCATGGAGATCGGTCCGAACGTCCGCGAGAAGAAGGTCCGGCGCGAAGCGCCGTCCTACCTGACCTCGTGCGGGCTGGCCATGCGGAGGTTCGTGCAGTGATCCTCATCAATCTGCTTCCGCACCGCGAAGCCGCACGCAAGCGGCGACGCGAAGCCTTCTACGGCACGCTGGTGGGCGCCGCCATCCTCGGCGTGCTCATCGCCGGCCTCGGTTATCTCTGGTTCGAAGCGCAGATCTCGGCCCAGCAGGACCGCAACAGCTTCCTCAAGGCCGAAATCACCAAGCTCGAGGTCGAGATCAAGGAGATCTCGACGCTGCAGGAGGAAATCGCCGCCCTGCGCGCGCGCCAGCAGGCGGTCGAGGACCTCCAGGGCGACCGCAACCTGCCGGTCCACCTGCTCAACGAACTGGTCCGGCAGCTGCCCGACGGCGTCTACCTGACCAGCATGAAGCAGGACAACCAGACGGTCACGCTGCAGGGCATGGCGCAGTCGAACGAGCGCGTCTCGGAGCTGCTGCGCAACCTCGGCAACAACAGCCCCTGGCTGGTCAAGCCCGAGCTGGTCGAAATCACGTCCGCCACGGTGAGCCTGAGCCAGCGCGACCAGCGCCGCGTGGCGAACTTCACCATGCGCATCGGCCTGAAGCGGCCGACCGACGCGCAGAAGGCCGAAGCCGAGAAGGCACTCGCCGCCAAGGCGCCGAGCAAGGGGTAGACGGATCATGGCAAGCAATCGCCCCTCCCAAAAAGTAGACATCGGCGCCGCGCTGCGCGACTTCGGCGACCAGTTCCGCAACCTGAACCCGAACGACCCGTCGATGTGGCCGCCGGTGCCGCGCTACGCCCTGTGCGCAGCGGTCACGGTGCTGGTGCTCGTGGCGCTCTGGTTCGTGTGGCTGACCAATTCGAACGACGAGCTCGAGAGCGAGCGCGCCAAGGAAGTCGCGCTGCGCGCCGACTACCAGAAGAAGGTCGCGCAGGCCGCGAACCTCGAGCTGCTCAAGAAGCAGCGCGAGCAGGTGCAGCAGTACGTGACGCTGCTCGAGAAGCAGCTGCCCAGCAAGGCCGAGATGGACGCCCTGCTGTCGGACATCAACCAGGCCGGCCTCGGCCGCAGCCTGCAGTTCGAGCTGTTCCGCCCTGGCCAGGTGTCGGTGAAGGACTACTACGCCGAGCTGCCGATCGCGGTGCGCGTGACCGGTCGCTACCACGACATCGGCTCCTTCGCGGCCGACGTCGCGGGGCTGTCGCGCATCGTGACGCTGAACAACCTGTCGATCACCCCGCAAAAAGACAAGGACGGCACCCTGACGATGGATGCCACGGCACGCACCTACCGCTACCTCGACGACGAGGAGCGCGCGGCCCAGAAGCGCGCCGAGACGGCGCAGAAGGCGAAGAAGAAATGAGGACGATCGCCAAACTGCTGTCGCTCATGGGGGTCGCGCTGGCCCTGGGCGCCTGCGCCGACGCCGATCGCGAAGAGCTGCGCCGCTGGATGGTCGAGCAGCGCGCCCAGGTCAAGCCCACGGTGCCGCCGATCACCGAGCCCAAGAAGTTCACGCCCCAGACCTACACCGAAGGCGCGGCATTCGAGCCCTTCAACCTGCTCAAGCTCACCCAGGCGCTGCGCCGCGAATCGAACCAGCCCAGCACCTCCGAGCTGATCGCGCCCGAGCTCGCGCGCCGCAAGGAAGCGCTCGAAGCCTTCCCGCTCGATTCGATGGCCATGGTGGGCAGCATGAACCGCAACGGCCAGCCCGTGGCGCTGATTCGCGTCGACAAGCTGCTCTACAAGGTGCGCGTCGGCGAATACCTGGGACTCAACTACGGGCGCATCACCCGAATCAACGAAACCGAAGTCACCCTGCGCGAGATCGTGCAGGACGCCGCCGGTGAATGGATCGAACGCGTGGCGACATTGCAGCTGCAAGAGAGTGCGAAATGAATCATAAGAAATCAACGTTGGCACAGCGGCTGCGAGCTGCCGGCCTGGGTCTGCTGGCATGGGGCGCGTTCGCGCTCGCCCATGCGCAAAACGCGATCGAGTCGGTCACCAGTTCGACCCAATCGGGCTCGGAAGTGGTGCGCATCGATCTCGCCCAGCCGCTCGCGGCGGTGCCGACCGGGTTCACGGTCCAGACCCCTGCGCGCATCGCGCTCGACTTCCCCGGCGTGACGAACGCCATCGGACGATCCGCGATCGAGGTGAACCAGGGCAACCTGCGCTCGGTCAACGTGGTCCAGGCCGGCGAGCGCAGCCGCGTGGTGCTGAACCTCAAGCAGGCGACCGCCTACAAGGCCGAAATCCAGGGCAAGTCGCTGCTCGTGATCCTCGAGCCGGTCGCGGGCACCGCGCTGGCATCGTCGACCCCCACGGTCTTCGCCGAGAACCGCAACCGCGACACGCTGCCGCTGCGCGACGTGGATTTCCGCCTCGGCCCCGACAACACCGGCCGCGTGATCGTCGACCTGCCGAACAACCAGGTCGGCGTGGACGTGCGCCAGCAGGGCAAGAACCTGGTCGTGGAGTTCACCAAGTCGACGCTGCCCGAAGGCCTGCGCCGGCGCCTCGACGTGGCCGACTTCAACACGCCGGTCCAGCTGATCACCTCGCAGCAATCGGCCGACCGCGTGCGCATGACCATCGAGTCGCGCGGCGACTGGGAGCACAGCGCGTACCAGAGCGAGAACCAGTTCGTGGTCGAGGTCCGCGCGCGCAAGGTCGATCCGACCAAGCTCACCCAGGGCGTCGGCTACACGGGTGAAAAGCTCTCGCTGAACTTCCAGAACATCGAGATCCGGTCGCTGCTCCAGGTGATCGCCGACTTCACGAACTTCAACATCGTGACCTCCGACTCGGTCACCGGCGCGCTCACGCTGCGCCTGAAGGACGTGCCCTGGGACCAGGCGCTCGACATCATCATGCAGGCCAAGAACCTGGGCATGCGCAAGAACGGCAGCGTGCTGTGGATCGCGCCCAAGGACGAGATCAACGCCAAGGAAAAGCTCGAGTTCGAGGCCAAGGCCGCGATCGAGAACCTCGAGCCGCTGCGCACCCAGTCGTTCCAGCTCAACTACACCAAGGCGCTCGCGATCGCGCAGGGCCTGACCGGCACCGGCGCCTCCGCGGGCGGCGGCGGTGGCGGCGGCTCCGGCACCACCACCCGCATCCTGAGCCCGCGCGGCAGCGTGATCGCCGAGTCGCGCACCAACCAGCTGTTCGTCTCCGACATCCCCTCGCGCCTCGCGCAGGTCGCCGAACTGATCCAGAAGCTCGACGTGCCGGTGCGCCAGGTGCTGATCGAGGCGCGGATCGTCGAGGCGTCGGACACCTTCGGCAAGTCGCTGGGCGTGCGGCTGGGTGGCGGCATCGCGGGCGAGCGCTTCGCGTCCTCGTCGGGTAACCGGGCCTATGGCAATGTCGGCGTGATGCCAATCATCACGCCTGGCACCAACGGTGGTCCGAGCACCGCAACCACCACCTGGACCAACGCCAACTTCATCAACCTGCCCGCGGGCGACGCCGGCGGCACGGGCAATGCGGCGGGCACCTTCGCGATCTCGCTGTTCAACTCCAGCTTCTCGCGCATGCTGAACCTCGAGATCTCGGCGCTCGAAGCCGACGGCAAGGGCAAGCTGGTCTCGAGCCCGCGCGTGATCACGGCCGACCAGACCAAGGCGCTGATCGAGCAGGGCGAGGAAATCCCCTACCAGCAGGCCACCTCGAGCGGCGCGACCTCGATCTCGTTCCGCAAGGCGGTGCTCAAGCTCGAAGTCACGCCGCAGATCACGCCCGAAGGCAACATCATCCTCACGCTCGACGTCAGCAAGGACGCGCGCGGCGTGAACACCTCGGCGGGCCCGGCGATCAACACCAAGCACGTGCAGACCGAAGTGCTGGTGGAGAACGGCGGCACGGTCGTCATCGGTGGTATCTTCGAACTCACCGAAACCAATGACGAATCGCGCGTGCCGGTGCTGGGTGAAGTGCCCTACCTCGGGGCGCTGTTCCGCAAGCGCGAACGCGTTGCCAACAAGACCGAAATGCTCGTCTTTATCACTCCGAAGATGATTACCGACCGCAACGCCGCGCGCTGACGCGCGGGGCGTCGCAGCTACCGCGTGGCGGTCGCACTCGTCGGCTTGCCCGGCGCCGGCAAATCCGCAGTGGGCCGGCGCCTCGGCGCACGCCTGGACCTTCCCTTCGTCGACACCGACCATGTGATCGAGGAGCGCATCGGCTGCTCGATCCGCGACTATTTCGAGCGCGAGGGCGAGACCGCCTTCCGCGACCTCGAGCAGGCCGTGATCGCGGACCTCGCGACCCGGCCCCACGGCATCCTCGCGACCGGCGGCGGCGCGGTGCTGCGGGAGGCCAACCGCAGGCAGTTGCACGACCACTTCCATGTGATCTACCTGCGCTCCTCGCCCGAGGACCTGTTCCGGCGCCTGCGCCACGACGTCAAGCGGCCGCTGCTGCAGGTGGCCGACCCGCTCGGCCGGCTGCGCGAGCTCCACGACGCGCGCGATCCGCTCTACCGCGAGACGGCGCACGACGTGGTCGACACCGGCCGGCCGTCGATCGCGATGCTGGTCAACGTGATCGTGATGCAGCTCGAACTCGCCGGCATCGTCGCGCCGGGCGCCCATCCCGAGGCGCCGGAGGCCTGAAACGAACGGGGCGCGCGCAGCACCTAAACTCGCTGCCATGTCATTGCCCGCATCCTCCGCTCCGCCAGAACGCGTCGAGATCGATCTCGGCGACCGCAGCTACCCGATCCTGATCGGGTCCGGCCTGCTCGGCGACCCGGCGAGCTATGCCGCCGTGCCCGCGGCCGCGAGCGCGCTGATCGTCAGCAACACCACGGTGGCGCCGCGCTATGCCGAAGCGCTGCGCGCGGCGCTCGCGGGCCGCTTCCGCAGCGTGCACCTGCTCGCGCTGCCCGACGGCGAGAGCCACAAGAACCTGGAAACCCTGAACCGCATCTTCGACGAGCTGCTCGCACGCGGCAGCGACCGCAAGACCGTGCTGTTCGCGCTCGGCGGCGGGGTGGTGGGCGACATGACCGGCTTCGCGGCCGCGAGCTACATGCGCGGCGTGCCCTTCGTGCAGGTGCCGACCACGCTGCTCGCGCAGGTCGATTCCTCGGTCGGCGGCAAGACGGCGATCAACCATCCGCTCGGCAAGAACATGATCGGCGCCTTCTACCAGCCGCAGCTCGTGGTCTGCGACCTGGACACGCTGCAGACGCTGCCGCCGCGCGAGCTCAGTGCCGGCCTGGCCGAAGTCATCAAGTACGGCCCGATCCACGACATGGCCTTCCTCGACTGGATCGAGGCGAACATCGAGGCCCTCGTGGCGCGCGAGCCGGCCGCGCTCGCCCGGGCGGTGCGGCGCAGCTGCGAGATCAAGGCGCTGGTGGTGGGGCAGGACGAGCGCGAGGCGGGCCTGCGCGCCATCCTCAACTTCGGCCACACCTTCGGCCATGCGATCGAGTCGGGCCTCGGCTACGGCGAATGGCTCCATGGCGAAGCCGTGGGTTGCGGCATGGTGATGGCGGCCCACCTGTCGCAGCGGCTCGGCGGCGTGGACAGCGCCTTCGTCGAGCGGCTCACGCGGCTGATCGCGCGCGCCGGGCTGCCGACCGTGGGCCCCGCGCTGGGCGCCGACAGGTACCTCGAGTTGATGCGCATCGACAAGAAGTCCGAGGCGGGCGAGATCCGCTTCGTGGTCATCGACCGGCCGGGCTCCGCCGCGGTCCGCAGCGCGCCCGACGCGCTCGTGCGCGACGTGCTCGCGCAGTGCTGCCGCGCGGAATGAGCCTCGCGGCCTACGCCTGCCAGCCTTCGCGCTCGCGCGGGCGCCGCCATGCCGAGCCGCCCGCGCCCACGCGCGACGCCTTCCAGCGCGACCGCGACCGCATCGTGCATTCGACCGCGTTCCGGCGCCTGGTCTACAAGACCCAGGTGTTCCTGAACCACGAAGGCGACCTGTTCCGCACCCGCCTGACCCATTCGCTCGAGGTGGCGCAACTGGGCCGGTCGATCGCGCGCGCCCTGCGCATCAACGAGGACCTCGTCGAGGCGATCGCGCTCGCGCACGACCTCGGCCACACGCCCTTCGGCCATGCGGGCCAGGATGCGCTCGACGCCTGCATGGAGGGCCACGGCGGCTTCGAGCACAACCTGCAGAGCCTGCGCGTGGTCGATGCGCTCGAGCATCGCTATCCGCAGTACGACGGGCTGAACCTGAGCTTCGAGACGCGCGAGGGCATCCTCAAGCACTGCTCGCGCGCCA
>CBHTTS010000236.1:0-8759 GCA_966095775.1 uncultured Variovorax sp.
GGCCCTCGATCCAGCCGTTGGCCTTGACCAGCTGCGAGGCCGGCAGCAGCTCGGTCAGGATGCCGTACTTGGCCGGCGAATAGGCCGCGGCGCCCAGGCCCACGATCGAGTACGCCAGCAGCGGATGCGAGCCGAACAGCATCATCACGCAGCCGATCACCTTGATCGCGTTGCTGATGAACATCACGCGGCCCTTGGGCAGGGCGTCGGCGAAGGCGCCGACGATCGGCGCGAGCACCACGTAGAACACCGCGAAGATCGGCACCAGCGCGGCGCGCTGCCACTCGGCCGCCCCGGTGCTGCGCATGAGCTCCACCGCCACGACAAAGATCGCGTTGTCGGCCAGCGACGAAAAGAACTGGGCCGACATGATCGTGTAGAAACCGCGCTTCATCGATGGGCTGGCTGGCCAGTGGGTCGCTGGCAGTAGTGAAAAAGATCGCGTCGTTTTTGGCGAATGGGCGGTTATAGCATGGGGGTACGACAGGCAAACCCGCATTGCCACACGCGGCGGCCCTGTTTCCGAAGGTGCTAAAACCCGGTCTTCGTTGCTCCGACACCCGCCATGCCGCGCCCCATTCTCGCCACCGTCCACACCGCCGCGCTCCGCCACAACCTCGACCGCGCCCGGCGCGGCGCCCTCGATGCCCGCGTCTGGGCCGTGGTCAAGTGCAACGCCTATGGTCATGGCATCGAGCGGGTTTACGAAGGCCTGCGCGGCGCCGACGGCTTCGCGCTGCTCGACCTGGCCGAGGCCGAGCGGGTGCGCGCGCTGGGCTGGCGCGGGCCGGTGCTGCTGCTCGAGGGGGTGTTCGAGGCCCGCGACCTCGAGCTCTGCTCGCGGCTGGACCTCTGGCACACGGTGCACTGCGACGAGCAGATCGACATGCTCGCGGCCCACAAGACGCTCAAGCCGCAGCGCGTGTTCCTGAAGATGAACTCGGGCATGAACCGCCTGGGCTTCGCGCCGGAACGCTTCGGCGCCGCCTGGACGCGGCTCAACGCGCTGCCGCAGGTGGACGAGATCTCGCTGATGACCCACTTCAGCGACGCCGACGGCGCGCGCGGGATCGCGCACCAGCTCGAGGTGTTCGAGCGCGTCACGAAGGACCTGCCGGGCGAGCGCTCGATCGCCAACAGCGCGGCCACGCTGCGCCACGCGGCGCAGACGCGCGCCGACTGGGTGCGCCCGGGCATCCTGCTCTACGGCAGCGCGCCCGACTATCCCGAGCACGACGCCGCGCACTGGCAGCTCGAGCCCACGATGACGCTGTCGACGAAACTGCTCGCGGTGCAGACGCTCGCGGCCGGCGACACCATCGGCTACGGTTCGCGCTTCACGGCCGAGCGGCCGCTCACCATCGGCGTGGCCGCGGTGGGCTACGGCGACGGCTATCCGCGCCATTGCGACACCGGCACGCCGGTGCTCGTGAACGGCGTGCGCACGCGCATGGTGGGCCGCGTCAGCATGGACATGATCACGGTCGACCTCACGCCCGTGCCCGACGCGGCGTTCGGCAGCGAGGTCACGCTCTGGGGGCGCTCGGCCGTCAACGGCGCGCTGCTGTCGATCGACGAGGTGGCGCGCGCGGCCGGCACCGTGGGCTACGAGCTGATGTGCGCGGTGGCGCCGCGCGTGCCCTTCGCGCCCGCCGCCGAGGAATGAAGGTCCTCTCCAACTGGCGCTCGGTGCGCCTGTGGGAAAGCCAGCTCGAGCGCGAGCTCCACCGCCGGCACAGCCTGCGCACGCACGGCATCCTGATCGGCAGCTTCACGCTGCTCCTGATGTGGGGCGTGTCGGCGCTGCAGATGCACCTGCTGAACGTGGATTCGCTCGCGGTGCGCTACGTGCTCACGCTCGGCGCGGGCTACCTCGGCTACCTGCTGGTGCTGCGCTGGTGGGCCCAGCGGCTGGTCGAGGGCCGCACCGAATTCAACCCCGATGCCGGCGACGTGGTCGACGCCGCCGACATGGCCTTCGACGCGGGCCGCGCGGTGGGCGGCGGCGGGGAGGGCGGGATGCTTTCGGACGCCGCGAGCGGCGCGCTCGAGGCCGCGGGCGCGGCCGACGAGGGCGCGGTGGTCGTGGTGCCCGTGGTGGCGGTGTTCCTGGTCTGCCTCGCGGTCGTGCTCGGCGCGGGCGCGCTGGTGCTGCTCTACTTCAGCTGGGACGCGCTGCTCGCGGTGGCGATCGAGATCGCCTTCAGCTACGTCTCGGCGCGCGCCGCGGTGCGCGTGGCGCGCGAAGGCTGGCTCATGGCCGCGGTGCGCCTGACCTGGAAGCCGCTGCTCGGCGCGCTGGCCTGCGCGGTGCTGCTCGGCGCCAGCATCGACCACTTCATGCCCGAGGTGCGCACGCTGCCCGAAGCGGTGCGCATGCTGCTCGCGCGCTGAGCGCCGCCGGGGAAGGCCGCGTGGACCTGCGAACCCTGCGCTATTTCATCGCGGTGCTCGAGGCCGGCAGCCTCTCGCGCGCGGCCGGCACGCTCTACATCGCGCAGCCGGCGCTCACGGCGCAGATCAAGAAGCTCGAGGCCGAGCTCGGCGCGCAACTGTTCGACCGCTCGCATGCCGGCGTCACGCCCACGCCCGCGGGCATGCAGCTCTACGAGGACGCGCGGCGGCTGCTGTCCGACGCCGACGCGGTGCGCGAGCGCATCCAGCGGCTGCCGCAAGGCCCCGAGGGGTCGGTGACGGTGGCCGTGCCCTTCCTGATCGCCTCGCTGCTGCTCGGGCCGGTGCTGGCCGCGCTCAAGGCGAGCCATCCGCGCATCCGCGTGTTCGTGCTCGACGACCTGAGCCTGATGGTCAAGAAGGCCATGCTCGACCGCCGCGCCGACGTGGGCATCCTCGTCGACACGCCGCAGGTCGAGGGGCTCGACTGCCGCCCGCTCGCGCGCGAGTCGATCTTCGTCTGCGGCTACGACCGCGACGGCGCGCTTTCGGCGCGGCTGCGGCCCGCGAAGCGCGGCGCGCGCCGGCCCGCCGCGCGGCCCGAGGTCGCCTTCGCCGACGCGGCGCGCCTGCCGCTGGTGCTGCAGTCGCGCCGCTTCTCGATCCGCCAGCGCGTGGAGGAGGCCGCGGCCTCGCTCGGCGTGCCGCTGAACCTCGCGCACGAGCACGACTCGGCGCGCGTGATCCGCTCGCTCTACGGCTGCGGCGCGGGCTACACCTTCACCCCGGCCTGCGCGCTCGGCGACAGCCCGCGCGGCGGCGCCGGCTGGGTGGTGGCGCGCGTGGTCGAGCCCGCGCTGCAGCGCAGCTACACGATCGCGACGCCGGCCGACCGCGCCCCCGATCCGGCCGCGCAGGTGGTCGCGCAGGCGCTCGCCGACGAGGCCGCGCGGCTGATCCGCGAGGGCCGCTGGGAGGCCGAGCTGCTGCCCGGCGCGCCCGCGCGGGCATAGCGGCGCGCGCGCCGCGCAGCCCGGGCCATCAATCCGATTGATGGCCCGGCATCAGCAAACGGTATTTCCTCCCCGCCGCGGCTTTGCGGGACCATGGCACATCGCGTCGCCTCCCACGGGGGGCGGCCTCATCAGGAGACAACACGTGCCACAGTCCCATACGCGGGTCGCCAACGTCGGCGAACTCGTCTCGCGCAGCGCGCGCATCCACGCCCGCCAGATCGCGCTGCACACCGGCTCGAAGAGCCTGACCTACGAAGCGCTCGACCGCCGCTCCAACCGCCTCGCCAACGCGCTGCTCGGCTGCGGCCTCGCGCGCGGCGACCGCGTCGGCATCTACCTGCCGAACTGCATGGAGATCGTCGAGATCGAGCTCGCCTGCTACAAGGCGGCGCTGGTCAAGGCGCCGTTCAACGCGCGGCTGTCGCCCGCCGAGGTGGGCGAGATCGTCGCCAACAGCGGCGCGGCGCTGATCGTCACCACGGCCGAGCGCGCCGAGGCCTTCCTGCCGCACCTGAAGGCCGGGGAGCCGGTGCCGAAACTGGTCTTCGTCGACGGCCCCGAGGGCAGCGCCGATGCCTATGCCGGCCTGCTCGAGCGCGCCAGCGACGTCTTCGAGGCCGCGCGCGTCGAGGCCGACGAGGTCGCGGTGCTGCACTACACCTCGGGTTCCTCGGGCGTGCTCAAGGCCGCGATGCAGACCTTCGGCAACCGGCTCGCGCAGCTGCGCAAGTTCCTCATGCGCTCGGAGGGCATGCGCGAAGGCCACCTGCTCGGGCTGGTCGGCCCGATCACCCATGCCTCGGGCATGCAGATCGTGCCGGCGCTGTGCAGCGGCGCCACGATCCGGCTGTTCTCGGGCTTCGAGCCGGGCCGCTTCCTCGCCGACATGAAGGCCGACCGCGTGACCCACACCTTCATGGTGCCGACCATGATCAACATGCTGCTCGGCGAGCTCGAGGGCCGCTACCGTCCGCTGCCCGACCTGCAGCGCCTCGGCTACGGCGCCGCGCCGATGGCGCCCGCGCGCATCCTGCGCGCGATGGACGTGTTCGGCCCGGTGCTGTCGCAGGGCTACGGCGCGGGCGAGACCACCTCGGGCGTCTGCGCCCTGAGCGTGGAGGACCACCTGTTCGCGCGCGCCGCGGCGCCCGGGCGGCTCGCCTCCTGCGGCCGGCCCTTCCTCGAATCGAAGGTCGAGATCGTGGACGATGCGGGCGAGCCCGTGGCCACGGGCGAGATCGGCGAGATCGTGGTCGGCGGCGACGACGTCTTCGCGGGCTACTGGCGCGCGCCCGAGCTCACGGCCGAGGTGCTGAAGAACGGCCGCTACCACACGGGCGACCTCGCGCGCATGGACGAGGACGGCTTCGTCTACATCGTGGACCGCAAGAAGGACATGGTCATCAGCGGCGGCTTCAACGTCTACCCCTCCGAGGTCGAGGCCGTGCTCTACCAGCACGAGGCGATCGCCGACGCCTGCGTGTTCGCCGTGCCCGACGAGAAATGGGGCGAGGCGGTGGCCGCGCACGTGGTGCTCAAGCCCGGCCATGCGCTCGACGGCAGCGCGCTCGACGCCTTCTGCGCCGAGCGGCTCGGCGGCTTCAAGCGGCCGCGCCGCGTGGCGTTCGTCGAGGCGCTGCCGAAGAACCCCAACGGCAAGGTCGCGCGCAAGCAGATCCAGGCACCGTACTGGGCGGGCCAGAGCCGCATGGTCAATTGAGCAAGGAAAGGCCCGCACGATGACTTCGACCCCCACCCGGGACGCCAGCGTCCGCCCCTTCGAGGGCTCCGAACGCGCCGCCGCGCTGATCGGCCGCATCGAGGACTTCCTCCACGGCGAGCTCGCCGCGCTCGCGCGCGAGCACGGCGTGGACCACGAGCACGGCGCGAAGCGCGAGCTGCTGCAGCAGGTCTGGCGCCGTTCGCACGAACTCGGCTTCTACGGCATGACGCTGCCCGAGGCCATGGGCGGCCTGGGCCTCTCGGTGCTCGACCACGTGCTGATCAAGGAGGCGATCTACGCGAGCGGCTCGCCCTTCGCGCCGCACGTGTTCGGCGAGCTGAGCGGCCCGCCGCGCGTCGGCGCGCTGGTGCGCAAGGCCACGCCCTACCACATGCAGAACTTCATCCTGCCGGTGGCGCGCGCCGAGCGCGCGATCTGCTTCGCGCTGACCGAGGCCGAGGCCGGCTCCGACGCCGGCGCGGTGCAGACGCGCGCCGAGCGCGACGGCGAGCACTTCGTGCTCAACGGCCGCAAGCGCTTCATCTCGGGCTCGCCCTTCGCCGACTTCGCGGTCCTCATGGCCTCGACCGCGAGCGAGCCGCAGCAGCAGCGCGAGGTCACGGCCTTCTTCGTCGACCTGAAGCAGGCGGGCGTGCGCGTCGAGGCCGGCTACAAGACCATGGCGGGCCAGTCGCACACCGGCGACATCGTGCTCGAGGACTGCCGCATCCCCGCGGCCAACCTGATCGGCGAGCCCGGCCGGGGGCTCGCGCTCGCGCTCGGGCGCATCACCGTCAACCGGCTGCTGCACTGCCCCGCGATGGTCGGGCTGGCCGCGGTGGCGCTGCGTGATGCCTGCGCCTACGCGGGCCAGCGCCGGCAGTTCGGCCGCGCGATCGGCCAGTTCCAGGCGATCCAGCACATGCTGGCCGACATGGCGACCGAACTCGCGGCCGCGCGCGCGCTGATGATCTCGACCGCGCGCCAGATCGATGCCGGCTCCGAGGCGCGCGCCGAGGCCTCGATGGCCAAGCTGTTCTGCTCCGAGGCCGCGTTCCGCATCGCCGACCGCGCGGTGCAGATCCACGGCGGCGAAGGCATCGTGCAGGGACGGCGCGTGGAGTTCCTGTTCCGCATGCTGCGCATGTACCGCGTGCTCACCGGCACCAGCGAGATCCAGCGCAACACGATCGCGCGCGAGCTGCTTGGCGAGCCGGGCTGACGCGGACGGCGAAGACGACAACGACGACCGAAAAAAGGAGACAAGACATGAACGAGCTGCTGCTGCACCGCCGCCGCCTGCTGGCGGCCGCGGCCGCCACCGCGCTGCTGCCCGCCGCACTGGGCGCGCGGGCGGCCGAGGCCGAATGGCCCGACCGGCCCATCAAGTGGGTGGTGCCCTACCTCGCGGGCACCGGCCCCGACATCACGGCGCGCGTGCTCGCCGAGGCGGTGGGGCCGCTGTTGGGCCAGCCGGTCGTGATCGAGAACAAGGCCGGCGCGGCCGGCAACATCGGCGCGCGGCTGGTGGCGCGCGCGGCGCCCGACGGCTACACCTGGATCTACTCGGCCGCGCCGATGGCCGCGAACATGCGCATGTACCGCAACCCGGGCTACGACGCGCTCAAGGACTTCCGCCACATCATGCGCGTGTCGACCTCCGACATCGTGCTGGTGGTGAACAGCGCAGCGGGCATCGCGAGCCTCGACGAGCTCGCCGCGAAGGCGCGCGCCAACCCCGGCGCGCTCAACTACGCCTCGGGCGGCGTCGGCACGCCCTCGCACCTGGGCGTGGAGCTGCTGCTCGCCGCGCTCGGCGCGCAGGCCACGCACGTGCCCTACAAGGGCGCCTCGGAGCTCGTGAACGCGATCCTCGGCAACCAGGTCACCTTCGGCACGCCGATCCTCTCGGTGGCCTATCCGCAGATCCAGGGCGGCAAGCTCCGTGCGCTCGCGATCGCGGGCGCGGAACGCAACCCCAAGCTGCCCGGCGTGCCCACGCTCGCCGAGCTCGGCGTGAAGGGCGTCGAGCTGACCTCCTGGGGCGGCGTCTCGGTGCCGGCCGCCACCTCCGACGCGGTCGCCGCGCGCATCCGCGCCGCCTTCGAGAAGGCGCTCGCGATGCCCGCGGTGCAGGCCGGCCTGACCGAGAACGGCGGCCAGGCGAGCCCGCTGCCCGCGCCCGAATACACGCGCGGCTTCACGAAGGAGATGCAGCTGACCGAGGCGATGATGCGGCAGGCGAAGCTGCAGCCGCAGTGAGGCCCCCGGCTCAGTAGAGGCCGCGCTGCCGCGCCTGCAGCCGCGCCAGCCCGAGCAGCGCATCGGTGAACGGCGTCGCCACGGCGGTCAGTTCGCCGAGCTCGCGCACCACGGTCACGAGCGCGTCGAGCTCGACCGCCCGGCCGGCTTCCACGTCCTGCAGCATCGAGGTCTTGAAGGCGCCGAGCTTCTTCGTCACCTCGTGGCGGTCCTCGGGGCTCTGCGCGATCTCGATGCCGATGCGCCGTCCGATCTCCTTGGCCTCGAGCATCACGGCCGAGATGAAGCCGCGCACGAAGTCGTCGCCCATGATGAGGTCGGTGGTCGCGCCGGTCAGGGCGCTGATCGGGTTGACCGTCATGTTGCCCCAGAGCTTGAACCAGACGTCGCGCTGGATCTGCGGCGAGAGCGTGGCGTCGATGCCGGCGCGCTGCAGCAGCGCGAGCAGCTTCTGCACGCGCGGCGTGGCCTCGCCCGAGGGCTCGCCGACGATCAGGCCGTTGCCGAAATGGTGGCGCACCACGCCGGGCGCGTCGAGCGAGCAGCTGCAGTGCACCACGCCGCCGATCACGTTGGCCGCGGGAATGGCGCGCGCGATCGCGCCGTCGGGGTCGACGGCCGCGAGCCGGTGGCCCGTGATCGGGCCGCCGAAGCCGCCTTCGAGGAACCACCAGGGCACACCGTTCATCGCGGTCAGCACCAGGGTGTCGGGCCCGATCAGCGGCCCGATGCGCTCGGCCACGCCCGCGAGCGCGGGCGCCTTGACGGCGATGACCACGAGGTCCTGCACGCCGAGCGCCTCGGGGTCGGCCACCGCGTTGACCGGCACGCGGGTGCGCAGGTCGCCGCGCATCAGCGAGAGCCCGCCCTGCTGCAGCGCCTCGAGCGTGGCGCCGCGCGCCACCACGTTGAGCCGCTCGCCCGCCTGCGCGAGGCCGACGCCGATCCATCCGCCGATCGCGCCGGCGCCGTAGATGCAGATCTTCATCGCTTCAGTTCTTGTACGAGGGATCGATGCGGTCGACCTGGCGCACCAGCGCGTCGAACACGTCCTGGCCGGCGCCGTGGTTCGGGTTGAACTGCAGCGCGTCGCGCGTGCACCGGCGCGCGATCTCCTCGCTCACGGGAATGGCCGGGCCCATCGAGAACGTGGCCATCTGGATCTCGCAGGCGCGCTGCAGCGTCCAGAGGATCGCGAAGGTCTGCGGCAGCGTCTGGCCCCAGGCCAAGAGGCCGTGGTTGCGCAGGATCACTGCGTTGCGGTTGCCGATGCTGCGCAGCAGGCGCGGACCTTCGTCGGCATGGATGGTGATGCCCTCGAAGTCGTGGTAGGCCACCATGTCGTGCAGCTGCGCGGTATAGAA
>CBHTTS010000237.1:0-8731 GCA_966095775.1 uncultured Variovorax sp.
TCGCCGTCGGCGGCGGCTCGGCGATCGACTGCGCCAAGGGCGTGGCGATCGCGGCGACGCACGAGGGCCCGCTCAAGACCTACGCCACCATCGAGGGCGGCTCGCCGAAGATCACCGAGCGCGTGGTGCCGCTGGTCGCGGTGCCGACCACGAGCGGCACCGGCAGCGAGGTGGCGCGCGGCGCGATCGTGATCGTCGACGACCACCGCAAGCTCGGCTTCCACAGCTGGTTCCTGATGCCCAAGGCCGCGATCTGCGACCCCGAGCTCACGCTCGGCCTGCCGCCCCGGCTCACGGCCGCGACCGGCATGGACGCGATCGCGCACTGCATGGAGACCTTCATGTCGGCCGCGTTCAACCCGCCGGCCGACGGCATCGCGCTCGACGGGCTCGAACGTGCCTGGGGCCACATCGAGCGCGCCACCAAGGACGGCAGCGACCGCGAGGCGCGGCTCAACCTCATGAGCGCCTCGATGCAGGGCGCGATGGCGTTCCAGAAGGGGCTGGGCTGCGTGCACTCGCTGAGCCACAGCCTCGGCGGCGTCGACCCCAGGCTGCACCACGGCACGCTCAACGCCCTCTTCCTGCCCGCCGTGATCCGCTTCAACGCGGGCGCCGAGTCGGTGCAGAAGGAGCAGCGGCTGCAGCGCATGGCGCAGGCCATGCACCTCGATTCGGCCGGCGACCTCGGCGAGGCCATCCGCGACATGAACGCACGGCTCGGCATGCCCAAGGGCCTGGCCGACGTCGGCGTGACCGCCGCGATGTTCGAGAAGATCATCGACGGCGCGATGGCCGACCACTGCCACAAGACCAATCCGCGCCTCGCCACGCGCGACGACTACAAGGCGATGCTCGAGGCCTCGATGTAGCCCCGCGCGCCGAGGGGGCGCGCGCCCCGCGTCATGTATATGACATAAGCGGTTTCTAGACTGGCACCGAAGGCCCGCATCCGCAGCGGCGCCCCAAAAAGTGCCAGGGAAACTCGAATGACGCGCACCGTCCAGGTCCATACCGTTCTGAACGCCGAGCAGTTGAAGTTCCGCGCGATGCGGGGGCGCGAAGGACTCTCGCAGCTGTTCGAGTTCGAGGTCGACATGGTCAGCCCGAGCTTCAACCTGGACCTCAAGCAGCTGCTCGGCACCTCCCTCACGATCGAGATCAGCGACGGCGCCGCGCCGCGCCACCTCAACGGCACCGTGGTGCGCTTCGAGCTCGTCGGCCGCGCCAGCGAGACCGGCCGCCACTACGTGTACCGCGCGCTGGTGCAGCCCTGGCTCTGGTACCTCACGCGCACCACCGACTGCCGCATCTTCCAGAACAAGAGCGTGCCCGAGGTGCTCGACGAGGTGCTCGGCAAGTACGGCTTCGAGTTCGAGAAGCGCCTCACCGGCAGCTACCGCCCCTGGGAATACTGCGTGCAGTACCAGGAGAGCGACTTCGCCTTCGTGAGCCGGCTCATGGAGCACGAAGGCATCGCCTACCACTTCGAGCACACGAAGAACACGCACCTGCTCGTGCTGGCCGACGACAGCGGCAGCTACGGCAGGCTGCCGGGCTATGCGAGCATCCCCTACCGGCCGCGCGACCGGGTGCTCAACGCCATGGAGCCCTGCATCGACCGGTGGCGCGTGGCCGAGCAGATCACCTCGGGCCGCGTGATGCTCGACGACTTCGACTTCAGGAAGTCGCGCGCCTCGCTGCAGAGCGTGCGCCAGGACCCCAAGCCGCACGACCATTCGACCTACGAGGTCTACGAATGGCTCGGCGGCTACAGCGAGCACCAGCAGGGCGACGCCTACGCCCGGATCCGCCTGCAGGAGCTGCAGTGCGCGCACGAACTCGCCGCCGGCCACACCAACGTGGTCGGCATGGCGCCGGGCTACCTGTTCGAGATGACGCACTGCCCGCGCGAATCGGACAACCGCGAGTACCTGGTCACCGAAACGCGCTACGACCTGCAGGAGCCCGACTACGCCACGGGCACGACCGAGTCGGTCTGCCAGTTCGACTTCACCGTGCTGCCCTCGAACGTGCCGTTCCGCCCCGCGCGCAAGACGCCCAGGCCGCGCACCAACGGGCCGCAGACCGCCACCGTGGTCGGCCCGGAGGAGATCTGGACCGACCGCTTCGGCCGCGTGAAGCTGCAGTTCCGCTGGGACCGCTACGGCCAGGCCGACGAGAACAGCTCGTGCTGGGTGCGCGTGTCCAGCAGCTGGGCCGGCGCCAATTTCGGCACCATGCACATGCCGCGCGTGGGACAGGAAGTGATCGTCGATTTCATCGGCGGCGAGCCCGACCGCCCGATCGTCACCGGCCGCGTCTACAACAACGACCAGATGCCGCCCTGGGAACTGCCCGCCAACGCCACCGCGAGCGGCATCCTCACGCGTTCGAGCGCGGGCGGCGCGGCCAACCAGGCCAACATGCTTCGTTTCGAGGACCGCACGGGCGCCGAGCAGATCCTGCTGCACGCCGAGCGCAACCTCGACGTCGAGGTCGAGGCCGACGAGACCCACACCACCGACGGCACCCGCACCACGCGGATCAGGGGCCACGAATCGGCCACCTACGAAAGCGGCGAGACGCGCGACATCACCGCCGGTGCCAGGGAGACCATCCGCGGCGGCGACACGCGCGACGTGACCGGCGGCTTCAGCGAGACCGTCGGCGGCGGCGTCGTGCAGACCATCTCGGGCGGCAAGACGCGCAGCCTCAGCGGCGGCCTGAACGACACCATCACCGGCGGCGTGAACCTCGCGATCACCGGCGGCTTCAACGGCACGATCGACGGCGAGGAGATCCGCTTCGTGAGCGGCGGACGCAACGACACGATCAACACGATCAACAACGTGACGATCAACGGGCCGTCGAACACGATCGTGACCGGCCCGACGGTGCACACCTCGCCCGACGTGACCTTCAACACCACCAACCACATCCACAACACGACGCAGCACGTCATCAACACCAACGTCTACAACACGACGTCGAACACCTACAACAACATCACGAACAACTACACGAACAACTCGAACGTCTACAACAACAACTACGCGAAGAGCAGCGACTGGCGCCTGCACCGCGCGGGCGGCGTCGGCGCGCGCTTCTCGGCGGTCGGACTGGCGATGGACCTCTGGGGCCTGCGCCAGCAGAACTACCTGCTGAACTCCCAGTTCTCGGTGGTCCGCCTCGACGTCGCGGTGTTCCGTTCGCAGAATTCGGCGACCGAGATCGAGGGCAAGGCGCTCAAGGTCGCCAACATCGGCATGAAGATCGCGAGCGGCGGCCTCGCCTTCTTCGCCAAGGCCATGACCGTCAAGGTCTGAGCACGTTCTCCATGCCCGTCTGGGAGCAGATTCTCTGGGTGGTCTTCGCGGTGATGATGGGCGGCGCGCTCGTCGCCGGCATCGCGGTGGTGGTCGGCGCGGTCGGCGAGAAGCGCAGGTACACGGCCGAGCAGCGCATCGGCGAGGCGCTCGGCGCGCGGAGCGTGCAGACCGAGGGCACGGTGGTCGAGGTGCGGCGCTCCGACCTGCAGCTCACGGCGCCCGGCACGCAGGGGCAGCGCATGGTGGCGCTCGAGCTCACGCTGCGGATGGCGCCCGCCTCGGGCGTGCCGACCGTGATGCTCAGGACCATGGTCGACGAGCTGCTGCTGCCGCAGCTCGCGGTGCCGGGCGCGACCATCCACCTGGTGCAGGACCCCGCCAATCCCGCGGTGGTCGCGGTCGACCGGCGGCGCACGCCGCTCGAGATGCCGCCCGCACGGTACTGAGAAGCTGTGAGCGCCGCATGAAAACCGTCAAGCCGCTGCGGCTGAGCGTCATCACGCGCCCGTTCCTCCGCGGCCGCCACCAGCGCCTCGGGGTCACGCTCATGGGCATGGTGTCCATGGGCGAGGCGCCCGTGCTGCTGCCCGAGCCCGAGTTCTGGAAGATCGCGTCCGAGGAGCTCGGCCCGACGGGCGCGATCGACCTGGGCATCCCGAAGGCCTGTGCCGAATTCCTCGCCACCGGCCACGCCTACACCCGGCACCAGCAGGACAAGACCGCCTGCGCCGTCGCGCTGCAGGTCGGCGGGCTCGCGCGGCAGCTGCTCGTGTTCGGCGACCGCTTCTGGCTCGACGGCCGCGCCACCGCGCCGCAGCCTTTCGACGCGATGCGGCTGGACTGGACGCGCGCCTACGGCGGGCCGGACTTCGCCGACAACCCGCTCGGCATCGGCCGCGCGACCGAGCTCGTGCAGGGCCTCGCAGTGCAGCGCCTGCCGAACGTCGAGCATCCGCACGAGCGCCTCGACCGCCCCGACCGCGAGCCCGAACCGGCCTCGCTCGGCGCGATCGATCCGGGCTGGCCGCGGCGCATGCGGCTGATCGGCCGCCACTACGACGCGCACTGGCGCGAGCACCTGTTCCCGGGTTTCTCGGAGGACATGGACTGGCACTTCTTCAACGCCGCCCCGCCCGCCCAGCGCTGGACCGACCGCGACCACATCCCGCCGGGCACGCCCTACGAGGTGTGGAACATGCATCCCACCCTGCCGGTGCAGCGCGGCCGGCTGCCCGAGTGGCGCGCGCGGGCCTTCATCGCTCGCAGGACCGGCGCCGGCGCCGGCGCGCGCGAGCCCGAGCAGTTCGACGAAGTGCCGATGCGCCTGACCACCGCCTGGTTCTTTCCGCACCATGCGCAGGTGGCGCTGATCTACCACGGCGAGACCGCGATCGCCGAGGACGATGCCGACGACGTCACCCACGTGATGCCGGCGATCGAGTCCGCGCGCGTGCCGGCGCTGCCGCTCGCGCACTACTTCGGCATCCTGCAGCGGCGCTGCCATCCCGAGACCGGCGCGCTGCATGCCGCGCGCGACGACGAGCTGCTGCCGACCGAGGCCATCGGCCCGTGGATCGACGAACTCGACGAGGCCGAGGAGTCGGTGCGCGTGCGCAACATGCGCGAGCGCGGCGAGCGCCTGCGCCAGGAGCTGATGCGGAATGCCGAGGAGGCCGGCCACGATCCGCGCCTGCTGCGCGAACGCGCCGTGCCCGAGCCCTTCCGCAAGGCGCCCCGCTTGGCCGAGCTGCCGGCCTTCATCGAAAGCACGCGCGCCTTCGAGCAGGACCAGCGCCAGAGACTCGCCGAGGGACGCCGCGAACTCGAAAGCCTCGGCCGCGCCAACGCGACGGAGTCGCGCAAGGTCGGCTTCGACAGCGGCGAGATCGTGCGCAGCGTCGATCGCACGCAGGCGAAGGGGCCGCCGGTCTTCGACGGCCGCGCCATGCGCGAGGGCATGTTCGGCATCGCCGCGGCGACCGGTGCGCCACCGCTCTCGCCGGCCGAGCGACAGGCGTTCGAGAACGTCGTCGCGCAAGGCGAACGCGGCCTGCGCGAGCTGTACCGCCACGGCGCGCAGCACCAGTCCGCCCCCGATGCGCAGCAGGGCGAGGAAGCCGACGCGACGCGCCGGCGCGTGCTGGACGCCATGGCCGCCACGCGCGACCTGTCCGACATGGACCTCACGGGCGCCGACCTCTCGGGCATGGACCTGCGCGGCGCGCGCCTGCACCGCACCCTGCTCGAAGGCGCGAACCTCGAGGCGGCGCGGCTCGACGGCGCCGATGCCGCCGACGCCCTGCTGGTGCGCGCGCGGCTCGCGCGGGCCTCGCTCGCCGGCTGCGTGCTCGACCGCGCGAACCTGAGCCTCGCGCACTGCGCGCGGACCGCGTTCGCCGGCGCGGGCCTGCGGCAGACCACGATCGAGAAGACGCGGTTCGAGGACTGCGATTTCAGCGGCGCCACCTTCGAGCACCTCACCCTGCAGGGCATCGGCTTCGAGCGCTGCCGCTTCGACGGCGCCCGCCTCGACTACGTGACGCTGATCGAGCAGAGCCGCCTCGCCGACTGCAGTTTCCGCGGCGCCGCGCTGCACAAGGTCGGACTGATCTCGTCGCTCGCCGCGCGCCTCGACTTCACCGCGGCGCGGCTCGAGGCCTGCGCCTGGGCCCACACCGCGGGCGACGACGGCATCGCGTTCCGCGACGCCACGCTGCGCACCACCTGCTTCGTCGGCACCAGCACGCTGCGCAGCGCCGATTTCGAAGGCGCGACGCTGGTGCAGTGCAGCTTCCGCGAGATGCCGCTGGACGGCGCGCGCTTCGTGCGCGCCACGCTCGACACCTGCGACTTCTCGGCCTGCAGCTTCGCCGGCGCCGACCTCGGCGCCGTCGATGCGCCCGACAGCCTCTTCATCCGCGCCGACTTCAGCCATGCGTCGCTGCGCGCCGCCAACCTCATGAATGCCAACCTGCAGAAAGCCCGCCTGGTCGGCACCGACCTGCGCGAAGCCAACCTGTTCCGCGCCGATGTGTCGCAGACGCTGATCGACAGCGTCACCGAGACCCGCGGCGCCTACCTCGAACAGGCGAAGACCGTACCGCGCCGCACGACGACGGACCCGGCGCGATGACGCCGGACGAACTGATGCGCAGGATCCGCGGCGGCGAGCACATCAAGGGACAGGACTTCAAGGGCATCCGCCTGGACGGCCTGGACCTGCGGGGCGGCTCGTTCGGCGAATGCGACTTCTCGCAGGCCAGCCTGGCGGACGGCCTGCTCGGCGAATCGATGTTCGACAGCTGCCGCTTCGATGCCGCGGTGCTGGCGCGCGCCGACCTGCGGCAGGCCGCGTTCAACCGCTGCGCCCTGCCCCGCGCGGACCTCGAAGGCGCGACGGCGACGCACGCCACGTTCAGCGGATCGGACCTGCGCGGCGCGCGCATGGCCGGGGCGCGGCTCGACCTCGCGACCTTCCACCAGAGCACGCTCGACGGCGCGGGCTTCGCGGGCGCGGACCTCACGAAGGCCGTGTTCGGCGAATCGAGCCTCGCCGACGCGCGCTTCGACGACGTGCGGCTGCACGCCACCGTCTACTACCGGGCCGGGCTCGCGGGCACGCGCTTTCCGGGCGCGAGCTTCCACAACGTCATCTTCAGCGAGGCCGACCTGTCGGGCCAGGACTTCTCCGGCCAGTCCTTCCACCTCTGCCAGTTCATCGACGCCGATCTGCGCGATGGCCGATTCGAGCGCGCCCGCCTCACGCAGTGCAATTTCAAGGGCGCGAAGCTCGCGCGCGCGGTGCTCGCGGGCGTGCATGCGCCCCAATGCCTGTTCCCCGAAGCCGACCTGACGCAGGCGGACTGCCGCGGCGGCCATTTCGAGCAGAGCATCTGGGTCGAGGCCGAGCTCGCCGATGCCGACCTGTCGAGCGCGCAATTGGGACAGGGCGTGTTCCACCGCGCCCGCTGCCGGCGCACCTCCTTCGCGCAGAGCCATCTGGTGTACGCGGACTTCTCGTATGCCGACCTCACGGAAGCCGACCTGCGCGGCGCGGTTTTCCACCGGACGCAGCTGCACCGCGCGATCGCGCACGGCAGCCGCTTCAGCGACCGCATCGGCGTGCTCGACAACGATCCCGCGCTGTTCGAGGCCGAGCGCCATTCGGCCGCACGCCCGGTGCGCCCGCAACGCGCCGGCCGCGACGGCTTCGGCCGCCCCCCGCCCCGCCGGCCCCGCCCGAGGCCGACCCGAGGAATCCCGCATGAACCACCGCGCCACGCGCGATAACAACGACCGCCCCCCGCCCGCGCCCGCGGCCGACGACGGCATCCAGGCGCTGCTGCGCAAACCCCTGCCCGCACCCGCCGCGCCCTGGAGCGGCCATGCGCTCGGCACCGTGCGCGAGCTGCTGTCCGACGGCAGCTGCATCGTCGAGCCGCAGGGCGGCGCCGAACGCTGGCGCTGCCCGCGCGCGGCGAGCTGCCTGCTCGAGCCCGGCGTCGGCGACACCGTGCTGGTGGCCGGGCCGCAGCCCGAGACCCTCTACCTGATCGCCGTCATCACGCAGGCCGACGCGAGCCGCTCGCGCATCGTGGCCGAGGGCGACCTCGTCATCGGCTCGCGCCACGGGCGCCTCTCGCTGCAGGCGCCGGCCCTGCGCCTGCAGGCGCGCGAGGCCGAGGTCGAGCTCGCCGAACTGCGCGTCACCGCGCTGGTCGCGCGCTTCGTCGGCCGCACGCTCGAGACCGTGCTCGACCGCCTCAGCGTGCTCGCACGCTCGAGCTTCCGGCTCACCGAGGAGGTCGAGCAGGTGCGCGCCGGCCAGATCGACATGCAGGCCGCCGAGACCATGCGCCTGCATGCGAAGAACACGCTGGTCACAAGCAAGGCGCTCGTCAAGGTCGACGCCGAGCAGATCCACATGGGCTGAGGCCCGCCGAAGAAGGAACCGACAATGTTCGCCAACGCACAGATGATGGGCATGGACCTCGCCTTCCCCGACGTCTGCAAGACGCCGCCGGCGCTGCCCATCCCCTACCCCAACTTCGCGCTCGGTCCGACCGCGATTCCCAACGCCTGGAACATCCTCTACGGCGGCACGCCGGTGCACAACATGGCGACCACCACGCCGATCACCAACGGCGACAACGCGGGCGTGCTGATGGGCGTGGTGTCGCAGACCGTGATGGGGCCCTCGCGCCACATCACGGGCGCCTTCACGGTGCTGCTCAAGGGCACGCCGTGCACGCGCATGACGAGCCTCTCGGTGCAGAACCGCTGCAACATCGTCGGCATGCGGATCGTGCCGAGCCAGTTCAAGGTACTGGTACTGGCGGCATGAAAGACGCCCCCCGAAGCGCCTTCGGCGCCTCCCCCCACTGGGGGGCGCACCCGGT
>CBHTTS010000238.1:0-8724 GCA_966095775.1 uncultured Variovorax sp.
CGGCCCGGCCGGCGCCCGTGCGGGCCGGCGCGCGCGGGCGTGCGCGCGGCCGCGGAAACTGAAGCCGCCAGAGGCAGGAGGGTTCCGATGCCGGACCAGAACTGGAAGGAGAAGGTGCCCGTGAAGGCGACGTTCACGGGCCTGCGCGGCTTGCCATGGATCGCGCTCGCGACCAACAGCCTGAACCCGGTGCTGCGCCTCGGCGAGCGGCACCTGGGCTACAAGGTGCTGCGCTCGCGCGAGCGGCCCTACGAGGACATCGAGGAAGTCGACGTCCGCCGGACCATCGGCACCTTCAACCTGGTCTTCTCGTTCCGCGACACGCGCTTCACCTTCACGGCGAACGTGGGCACGGCGGCGCGCGGCGCGCAGGTGCTGGCCCGGCTGCCCGCCGGCGTGCCGCTCTCCGAGCGGGCACGCGCGGCGCTGAAGGCGCAGTCCGGCTAGCGCCGCGGCCTACTTGGCGCCGCCGGTGTACTTGGTGACGCTGGTGGCGTTCAGGTGGTAGCCGCTCACGCCCATCATCGAGTCGTTGCGCTGCGTCTGCAGCTTGCCCGTGACCCAGACCGTGTCCATGGCGCGGAACTTCGCGCCCTTGGTGACGACGTGCAGGATCTGGTTCGCGGGCGGCGGCGGCGTGTGGATGCAGGCGCCGAAGTAGGGCACGAGCAGGAACTCGGTGACCTCGCCCTTGGCTTCCTCGAGCGGCACGATGAAGCCCGGGATCTTCACGTCGACGCCGTTCATCGCGGGGTTGGTCGGCGCGTTGTTCGAGACCTCCTGCATCTTCATCAGCAGCTCGTTGGCGCGCGGGTCGCCGTCCTCGAGCGACGCGAGGTCCATGCCCTTGAACTCCTTGGCCGGGTCCCAGTCCTTGGGCACCAGCTCTTCCCAGGTGATCTGGCGCGGCTGGCCGGGGGCGGACTTGGCGGCGGCCGGCGCGGCCTTGCCGCCGAGCGGGTTCGTGGCCGTGGTGTCCTTGGGCGCCGGTTCGGCGGCGCCGGCCGCGGCGGCGAGCAGCATGCCGCCGAGCGCGAGGGCGGCGGCGAGACGGAGCGGTCGAGACGGGCGAAGGGCGTGGGTGTGCATCGGTCAGATCCTCGGAGAGAGCCCGTCCGCGAGCGAAAGCCGGTAGGCGCGGATGCCGGGCAGGAGGCTCGCGAGCCAGCCCGCGGCGAGCAGGCTGGCCAGCAGCAGCCATTCGTTCAGTGTAGGCGGCGACAGGCTCAGTGTCAGTCCGAACTGCGACTGCAGCCATGGCGCCAGCAGGGCGATGCCGAGCCCCGCCGCCGCGAGGCCCGAGGCGACGCCCAGCAGGGTGACGATCGCCCCCTCGAGCGCGAGCAGCGCGAGCACGTGGCGCAGCCCCGCGCCGACCGCGCGCAGCACGGCCAGCTCGCGCCGCCTTTCGTTGAGCCCCGCCATCACCACCGAGACCAGGCCCGCGAGGCTCACGAACGCGACCAGCGCCGACATCAGCAGTAGCGCGTTCTCGCCCACGCCGATCACGCTCCAGAGCTCGTCGAGCGCGACGCCGGGCAGGATCGCCATCAGCGGCTCGCCGCTGTAGGTGGAGATCCAGCGCTGCACGCCGAACACCGCCGAGCGGTTCTTGAGGCCCACGAGCGCCGCGGTCACGTTCTTGGGCGTGAGGTCGAACTTGCGCACCTGCTCGGCCGGGATCTTCACGCCCGGCATCGGCGCGCCGCCCACCCATTCGAGGTGGATCGCCTCCATCGCCTCGAGGCCGATGTGCACCGTGCGGTCGACCGGCGTGCCGGTGCGCGCGAGCACGCCCACCACGGTGAAGGGCTTGTCGCCATGCTCGGCCGTGTTGAGTTCGCCGCTGCCGTGCGCGAGCGTGATCTTCTGGCCCACGTGGTAGCCGAGCCGGTCGGCCACTTCGGCGCCGACCACCGCGTCGAACAGCGCGCCGAAGGGCTTGCCTTCGCGCAGCACGAGCGGCTGGCGGTTGCCGTAGCGGAAGCGCGTGAAGTACTCGGGCGAGGTCGCGAGCACCGAGAAGCCGCGGTGCGAGTCGCCGAGCGACAGCGGCACCACCCAGTCGACGCCGGGGTGCGCGGCGAGCGCCTGCACGCTCTTCCACGAGATGTTGTTGGTGGCCGCGCCGATGCGGAACACCGAGTACAGCAGCAGCTGCGTCGAGCCGGTGCGCGCGCCGACGATCAGGTCGGTGCCCGAGACCGATGACGCGAAGTTCTCGCGCAGCTCGGTGCGGATGCGTTCGACGCCGAGCAGCAGGAAGGTCGACAGCGCGATCGAGAACACCGTGAGCGCGAGCGTGAAGCGCCGGTTCCAGGCGCTGCGCCAGGCGATCGAGAGCAGGGCCTTCATGCGGCCTCCGGCGCGGCGGCCGCCGCGCGGTTGATCTCGGGCAGCAGCACGTGGCGCGCGAAGCGCTGGGCGATGCGCTGGTCGTGGCTCACGAAGACGAGCGCGCTGCGGTTCAGCGCGCAGGCCGTGAGCAGCACGTCGAGGAAGGCCTCGCGCCGGTCCTCGTCGAGCGCCGAGGTGGGCTCGTCGGCGATCACCACCTCGGGGTGGCCGATCAGCGCGCGCGCCGCGGCCACGCGCTGCTGCTGGCCCACCGAGAGCTGCATCGCCTGGCGCTGCCAGAGCTCGCGCGCGAGGCCCATCTCGGCGAGCAGGCGCTCGGCCTCGGCGCGGGCGCTGCCGCCGTGCTGCGCGGCCTGCGCGCCGCGGCGCTCGGAGAAGCGGCAGGGCAGCAGCACGTTGTCGATCACGCTGAGATAGGGCAGCAGGTTGAACTGCTGGAAGATGTAGCCCACGTGCGCCACGCGGCAGCGGTCGCGCGCGGCGCCCGAGAGCTTCGACCAGTCATGGCCGAGCAGGCTCACGCGGCCCGCGTCGGCGACGAGCACGCCGGCCAGCAGCGACAGCAGCGTGCTCTTGCCGCAGCCGCTCGGGCCGTGCAGGAAGACCGACTCGCCCGCGGTGATGCGGAAGGACTCGATGTCGATGCAGGGCCGCGGGGCGCCGGGCCATGCGAAGCGCAGGCCTTCGGCCGCGAGCACGACACGCAGCGGCGGCGCCGCCTCGCCGGGCGGGGCGGTGCCCACGGCCTTACTTGCCCCAGCCCAGCCGCACCGGCTGGGCGGCCTGCGCGCCGCCCGGGCGCTTGAGCTGGCGCTTGAACTGGCCCTGCGCCGAGGCGATCTGCGCGTCGATCTGGCGCGCGCCCTTGAAGGCCGAGAACAGGCCCACGTCGATGAAGCGCGCCGCGGCCGCGTTGGTGCAGTTGAAGGAGAAGGTCGCGTCGAGGTCGGCATGGCCCGCGGGCTCGGCCGGATCGGGGTTGCCCAGGCCCAGCGCGCTCGAGCGCAGGTCGACCGGTCCGAGCTTGCAGTTGGCCGCGGGGTCGATGGCGAACAGCTTGTCGGCCGCGCGCAGCTGCGCGAGCGCGGCCTCGACGGCCTTCTTCTCGGCATCGGTCTTCGGCGCGCGCTCGAAGCCGACGATGTTGTCGAGCGGCGATTCCATCCCGATCACCACGGTCGGGCCGTCGATCGCCACGTCGAGCCTGAGCTGGCCGTGCACGTGCGCATGCTGCTGCTGGGCCTGCGCGGCGACGAAGGGCACCGCGACCGATGCCGCGAGTGCGAGGCCGGATGCGATGCGTCGAAGTCGGTTGTGTGTCATGGTTCTGCGCCTTGCCGGGTCGGCAGCCCCGGCGTGTTGCTCCACTCGCTCCAGCTGCCGGCATAGAGCGCGGTCGTCCCCAGCCCCGCGATCTGCATCGCAAGCAGGTTGGGCACGGCGCTCACGCCACTGCCGCATTGATGGACGACGGTCGCCGGATCGCGTCCCGCGAGCAGCGCCTCGAACTCGGCACGCAATTGCGATGCCGGCTTGAACTTGCCGTCGGGACCGAGGTTCTCGGCGAAGGGCCGGTTCAGAGCCCCGGGGATGTGACCTGCGATCGGGTCCAGAGGTTCCACCTCGCCGCGGTAGCGCGCGGCGGCCCGCGCATCGATCAGGTTCTGGTCAGCCTGGCCGAGCCGGCGCGCGACCTCCTCGGTGCGCACGAGCCGCACGAGCGGTTCGCCGGGCACGAAGTTGGACTGGAAGCGCGTGGGTTCCTCGCGATCCGTCACTTCGCCGCCCGCGGCCTGCCAGGCCTGCAGGCCGCCGTCGAGCACGGCCACGGCCTCGTGGCCCATCCACTTGAGCATCCACCAGAGCCGGCCGCAGTAGTTGGCGCCGTTGCGGTCGTACACCACGGCCTGCATGTCGTTGGAGAAGCCGATGCTCGACAGCCAGGCCGCGAACTTCTCGCGGCTCGGCAGCGGATGGCGGCCGCCCGAGGCCGGCACGCCGTCCTCCTGCGCGACCACCACGTCGCCGCGCGCGCCGGGCATGCCGTGGCGCGCGCTCAGGTGGTCGTCGAGGTCGGCATGCAGCGCGCCGGGGATGTGGGCCGCGGCGTACTGGCGCGCGCCGGCCTCGGGCGCCATGAGGTCGAAGCTGCAGTCGAAGACCATGAGCGGCGCGTCGCCCGCTTGCAGCTGCTTCAGTTGTTCGACGCTGACGAGGGTGGTGTACATGGCGGGCTCCTTCGTAGGCGCCGCGCGATGCGCTCGCGCGGCGGGGGTTCAGTGTTCCTCGGCCGGCGCCCGGGGCACGGCGCGCTGGCGCAGCACGGTGGCCGCGATGCCGCTCGCGATGATCAGCGCCATGCCGGCCCAGCCCGCGGCGTCGATGCGGTCGTCGAACAGCACCACGCCGTAGAACGCGGCGAACACGATGCCCGAGTACTGCAGGTTGGCGACCACGAGGGTGCCGGCCTGGGTCTTCGCGGTGGCGTAGGCGCGCGTCATGCAGAGCTGGCCCAGGGCCGCGAGCAGGCCGATCGGCAGCAGCCAGAGCGCATGCTGCCACGTCCATGAATCGCCGCCCGAGAAACCCGTGACGCCGGTGGCGATGGCGCCCGCGACGGCCGAGCCGAGCGCGAAATAGAACACCGTGCGCAGCTCGGGCTCGCCGATGCGCGACAGCGCGACCACCTGCATGTAGGCGAAGGCGGCCGTGAGGCCCGACAGCAGCCCGAGCAGTCCCGCGAAGCCTTCGTTGCCGCTGACCGTGGGCTTGAGCATCAGCACCACGCCCACGAAGCCCGCGAGCACCGTGAGCGCAAGCGGGCCCTGCAGCGGCGGCCGCTGGACGCGCCCGTCGCGCCCGGGCACCGGCACCCAGGCGAGCAGCGCGCCGCCGACCAGGAAGGCCGCGACCCAGACGCTGCTCATGTAGTTGAGCGTCACCGCGGTGGCGAGCGGCATGTGGGCGATCGCGTAGAACCAGGCGCCGAGCGAGACCACGCCGATGATGCTGCGCCAGGCATGCATGCCGGGGTAGCGCGTGGCCAGCGAGACGCCGCGGCTGCGCGCCAGCAGCCAGAGGAACACGATCCCGATGATCCCGCGGCCGAGCACCATCTCGCCGCTGTTGAACCAGGCCGCGGCGATCTTGACGACCACGCTCATGGTCGCGAACAGAAAGGCGCCCAGCACCATCCAGAGTGCCTGCATCACCCACCCCCGCCCGTCGATGCCGTCGTCATCGAGTCAGGCGTTCTCTTGCTGCATTTCTTTGCGGTACCACTCGTGGAACTGCTGCATGCCGTCTTCCATCGGGCTCTGGTAGGGACCCGTCTCGTTCTCGCCGCGCAGCATCAGCGCGCGGCGGCCGGCGTCCATGCGCTCGGCGATCTCGTCGTCCTCGACGCAGGTCTCCATGTAGGCGGCGCGCTGGGCCTCGACGAACTCGCGCTCGAAGGCGACGATCTCCTCGGGGTAGAAGAACTCCACCATGTTGAGCGTCTTCTGCGGCCCGACCGGATGCAGCGTCGACACCGTGAGCACGTGCGGATACCACTCGATCATCACGTGCGGGTAGTAGGTGAGCCAGATCGCGCCGAACTTCGGCGGCTTGCCCTCGCGGTACTTGAGCAGTTGCTCCTGCCAGCGCTGGTAGACCGGGCTGCCGGCGCGGCCCAGGCGGTTGGCCACGCCGACCGTCTGCACCGAGAAGTTGCGGTTGAACTCCCAGCGCAGGTCGTCGCAGGTGACGAAGCTGCCCAGGCCCGGATGGAACGGGCCCACGTGGTAGTCCTCGAGGTAGACCTCGATGAAGGTCTTCCAGTTGTAGTTGCACTCGTGCAGCTCGACGTGGTCCAGGGCGTAGCCCTCGAAGTCGAGTTCGGCGCGCGGGCCCAGCCGGGCCAGGTCGGCCGCGACGTCGCGGCCGTTGGCCTCGAACAGCAGGCCGTTCCACTCGGTGAGCGGATAGTTGTGGAGGTTCAGGCAGGGGTCCTGCTCGAAATGCGGCGCGCCGATCAGCGTGCCCGTGGTGCGCGGGTCGCTGGCCGCGTAGGTCCAGCGGTGCAGCGGGCAGACGATGTTGCCGCCGCTTCGGGCCTCGAGGCTGCCGCGGCCCTGCAGGATCACGGCCTGGCGGTGGCGGCAGACGTTCGAGATCAGTTCCACGCCCTTGGGCGTGTGGACCAGCGCGCGGCCCTGGTGCTCCTGCGGGAGCGTGTGGAAGTTGCCGGGCTCGGGCACGGCGAGGCGGTGACCCACGTAGCGCGGCCCCCGGGCGAAGAGCGTCTGCATTTCGCGCGCGTAGAGCGACTCGTCGAAGTACGCGGAGACCGGAAGTTGGCTCGTGGCCTGCTGCAGTTGAAGACTTAAATCAGACATAGGACCTGACCAAGCTCCCCACAGGGAGAAAAAAGAAGAACGGAAGGCGCCGTCTGGATGCGTCGAAGCGCGGAGGGCGACGGCCCGAAGTGTCGTGCCGGCGACCGGCGGGGGAATCCCGCATTGTACCCAAGGGGGCCTCGGTGCGCCCGCCGGATCCGAGGTGTCCGCACGCGCCGCGGACCGCGTCCGCCGGACACGTGGGCGAGCGCGGCGGCGGTTCGGCGCCCCGACCTAAAATGGCCGGTTTCATCTACCTCCTCTCGCATGCCCAAGGTCCCTTCCTCCGCGCCCACGAGCCCGGAAGCCACGCCCGACACAGGTCCGCTGCCGGCCAGCTACGAGGCCGGGCTCCAGGAGTTGGAACAATTGGTTGCAGAACTCGAATCGGGCCAGCTGCCGCTCGACCGGCTGCTCGGCAGCTACCGGCGCGGCGCGGCGCTGCTCGGCTTCTGCCGCGAGAAGCTGCAGGCGGTGGAGGACCAGATCAAGGTGCTCGACGCGGGCGCGCTCAAGCCCTGGACCGCCGAATGACGGCGCGCACCGCCGGTTGGGACGCCGCGCGTCTCGCGCAATGGAGCGGGCCGCACCTCGAGCGCGTCGAGGCCGCGCTGTCGCGCTGGGTCGGCGTGGATGCGCCCGTGCTGCTCGGCGATGCCATGCGCTATGCCGTGCTCGACGGCGGCAAGCGGCTGCGTCCGCTGCTGGTGCTGGCCGCGAGCGAGGCGGTCGGCGGCAATGCCGCGGCCGCGCTGCGCGCCGCCTGCGCCACCGAACTCATCCATGCCTATTCGCTGGTGCACGACGACCTGCCGTGCATGGACAACGACGTGCTGCGCCGGGGCAAGCCCACCGTGCACGTGAAATTCGGCGAGGCCGATGCGCTGCTGGCGGGCGATGCGCTGCAGGCGCTCGCCTTCGAGCTGCTCACGCCCGACGACGAGGCGATCGCGCCCGCGGTCCAGGCCCGCCTGTGCCGCCTGCTCGCGCGCGCGGCCGGCAGCCAGGGCATGGCCGGGGGCCAGGCGATCGACCTGGCGAGCGTCGGGCTCGTGCTGGACGAGGCCCAGCTGCGCGAGATGCACCGCATGAAGACCGGCGCGCTGCTGCAGGGCAGCGTCGAGATGGGCGCGGCCTGCGCCGGCGCCGTCGATCCCGCCGCGCTGCAGGCGCTGCGCGACTACGGCGCCGCCATCGGCCTGGCCTTCCAGGTGGTGGACGACATCCTCGACGTCACCGCCGATTCGCAGACGCTGGGCAAGACCGCCGGCAAGGACGCCGAGCAGGACAAGCCCACCTACGTCTCGCTGCTGGGCCTGGAGCGATCGCGCGAACACGCGCGCGAGCTGCTGGCGCAGGCGCTGGCGGCGCTGGACGACAGCGGCCTGGCGGACGTGCGCGCGCTGCGCGCGCTGGCCCGCATGGTCGTGGAACGCGAGAACTGATCCCATGGCATTGCTGGAAACCATCCAATCCCCCGCCGACCTGCGCCGCCTGCCGCGCCAGCAGCTCAAGCCGCTGGCCGACGAACTGCGCAACTTCGTGCTCGAGAGCGTGTCGCGCACGGGCGGGCACCTGAGCTCCAACCTGGGCACGGTGGAACTGACCATCGCGCTGCACTACGTCTTCAACACGCCGCACGACCGGCTGGTGTGGGACGTGGGCCACCAGACCTATCCGCACAAGATCCTCACCGGCCGGCGCGAGCGCATGGCCACGCTGCGCCAGCTGGGCGGCCTGTCGGGCTTCCCGCAGCGCGCCGAGAGCGAGTACGACACCTTCGGCACCGCGCATTCGTCCACCAGCATCTCGGCCGCGCTCGGCATGGCGCTGGCGGCCAGGCGCAAGGGCGAGGACCGCAAGGCCGTGGCCATCATCGGCGACGGCGCGATGAGCGCGGGCATGGCCTTCGAGGCCTTGAACAACGCCGGCGTCGCCGACTGCGACCTGCTGGTGATCCTGAACGACAACGACATGTCGATCAGCC
>CBHTTS010000239.1:0-8630 GCA_966095775.1 uncultured Variovorax sp.
CGGTCGGTGTAGAGCTCGTTGCGGTTCTGGAAGATGTACCAGCCCAGCCCGCCCTGGCCCGAGGAAGCGCCGAACACCAGCTCGGCCGCGATCAGGGTGCGCCAGGCGAAGGCCCAGCCGATCTTCAGGCCCGAGAGGATCGAGGGCAGCGCGGCCGGCACCAGGATCTGCAGCACGTAGCGCAGGCCCTTGAGCCCGTAGTTGCGGCCCGCCATGCGCAGCGTCTCGGGCACGCCCTGGAAGCCCGCATAGGTGTTGAGCGCGAGCGGCCACAGCACCGAATGGATGAGCACGAACACCAGGCTGCCGCGCCCCAGCCCGAACCACAGCAGCGCGAGCGGCAGCAGCGCGATCGCGGGCAGCGGGTTGAACATCGCGGTGAGCGTGTCCAGCAGGTCGCGGCCGATGCGGGTCGAGACCGCGAGCGTAGTCAGCACGAACGCCAGCAGCACGCCGGCCAGGTAGCCCTGCAGCAGCACCGCGAGCGAGAGCCGCACGCGCCCGAGCAGCTCGCCGCTGGCAAGCCCGTCCACCAGCGCCGCCGCCACCGCGGTGAAGGGGGGCAGCAGCAGGTCGTTGTCCTGCCAGCGGGCGGCGCCTTCCCACAGCAGCGCGATGACCGCGAGGATCAGGCCCTTGCGCAGCCAAGCCAGCGCGCCGAGGCGCGCGCCCAGCGACGGCGCGCGCTCGACCGGCAGCTCGGTGAAGGGCTCGAGCGTGCGCTCGTACTCGGAGCGCACGGGCGGCAGGACGGCGCTCATGCCACCGCCTCCGCCACGTGGCGTTCCTCTTCCCGCTCCTCTTCGTGCTCCTCGTCGAACAGCATGTCGTGGATGCGCCGGGCCGTGTCCTGGAACGCGGCGCCGCCGAGGCTGTCGCGCGTGAAGGCATGGCTGTTGAGCTCGGCGCGCATGCGCCCCGGGTGGGGCGACAGGAGCGCGATGCGGTTGCCGACCAGCAGCGCCTCCTCGATCGAATGGGTGACGAACAGCAGCGTGAAGCGCACCTCGTCCCACAGCGCGAGCAGCTCCTGCTGCATCCGGTGGCGCGTGAGCGCGTCGAGCGCGGCGAAGGGCTCGTCCATCAGCAGCACGCGCGGCTGCATCGCGAGCGCGCGCGCGATCGCCACGCGCTGCTTCATGCCGCCGGAGAGCTGGTGCGGATGCGCGTCGGCGAAGCGCGAGAGGCCGACCTTGTCGAGGCAGTGCAGCGCGCGTTCGGCGGCCTCCTTCCGGCCCAGCGTGCGCGAGGCCAGCAGCGGGAACATCACGTTCTGCTTCACCGTCTTCCACGGCGGCAGCTGGTCGAACTCCTGGAACACCACGATGCGGTCGGGGCCGGGCCGCGTCACGCGCCGGCCCTCGAGGCGGATCTCGCCCTCGACCGGCGCCACGAAGCCGGCCACGGCCTTGAGCAGGGTGGACTTGCCGCAGCCCGAGGGCCCGAGCAGAACGAAGCGGTCGGCCGCATGCACGTCGAAGCTCACGCGGTGCGTGGCCCGCACCACGCGCTCGGGCGTGCGGTATTCGAGGCTGACCCCCTCGACCTGCAGCAGCGGCGGCGCGCTGCCCATCAGTTGCCCGACGCGTTCTGCGCGTCGTCGAAGAAGTAGTCCTTCGCCGAGGCCGGCTTGTTCCTGATCGCGCCCACGCGGTGCATGAACGCCGCGAGCGGATAGGTGTTCTGCGGCGTGGTCTTGAACTGCACCGCGGGGTTCCTGATGATCTTCAGCAGCAGGTCGCGATCGAGCTTCGCGTTGCTCACCTTGAGGTAGATGTCGGCCGCCTTCTCGGGGTTGGCGGTGACGAACTGCGCCGCCTCGTCGAGCGCGTCGACGAAGGCCTTGTAGGTCTTCGGGTTCTCGCTGCGGAACTTCTCGGTCGCGTAGAGCACCGTCGCCGAGGCCGGCCCGCCGAGCACCTGGTAGGAGTCGAGCACGATGCGCGCGTTCGGGTTGCCCGCGAGCTCCTGCTCCTGGAACGGCGGATTGCCGAAGTGCGCCGTGATCTCAGTGCCGCCCTTGATGATCGCGGCCGCGGCGTCGGGATGCGGCACCGCCACGCTGATCCGGTCGAGGCGGTTGAACTCCTTGTCGCCCCACAGCTTGGCCGAGGCGAGCTGCAGCACCCGCGATTGCACCGACACGCCCACCGCGGGCAGCGCGATGCGGTCCTTGTCG
Source organism: uncultured Variovorax sp. (assembly GCA_966095775.1). GTDB lineage: Bacteria > Pseudomonadota > Gammaproteobacteria > Burkholderiales > Burkholderiaceae_C > Variovorax. The sequence continues at coordinate 2,180 of CBHTTS010000239.1, forward strand.
GTGAAGTCGGCGATCGACTTCACGTCCGGGTTGTTGCTCACGAGGTAGTACGGGAAGTTGCCGAGCGAGGCCACGCCCTTGACGTTCTGCCGCCCCCGCGTGCGGTCCCAGAGCGTGAGCAGCGGACCCACGCCGGCGCCCGCGATCTCGATGTTGCCCGACAGCAGCGCATCGTTGACGGCCGAGCCGCCCGAGAGCTTGACCCATTCGACCCGGGCGTCGATGCCCGCGGCCCTGGCGTGCTTCTCGACGAGCTTCTGCTCCTGCGCCACGTTGAGCAGGAGGTAGACGATGCCGAACTGTTCGGCGATGCGGATGCGGCCTTCGGCCTGCGCGGAAAGGCTGGCGGCCAGGAGGCCGAGGCCGGCGACGAGCGCGGCGGCCTTGCGGGTGAAGCGGTTCATGGGGGTTCCGGAGAAAAGAAAGGGAAGTCAGAACGGCGTGTCGCCGACGATGGTGGTGCGGTGCAGGCGGCGGCGCAGGTGGTCGGGCGTGCCTGCCGCGAGGTGCATCAGCGAGCGGTTGTCCCAGAACACCAGGTCGTGCGGCGCCCAGCGGTGGCGGTAGACGAACTCGGGCCGGACGCTGTGCGCGAACAGCTGCGCGAGCAGCGCGTCGCTTTCGTCCTGCGGCAGGCCCACGATGCGCGTCGTGAAATGCTCGCTGACGAAGAGCGCCTTGCGGCCCGTCTCGGGGTGCGTGCGCACCACGGGCTGCACCGCCGGCGCGACCTGGTCGATCTGCGCCTGCGAGAGCTTGGGCCGCCACGGGTTCTTCGCGCGCAGTTCCTCGTACTTGGCAAGGTAGCTGTGCTCGGCCTTGAGCGGCAGGATGCGCTGCTGCAGCGCGGGGTCGAGCGCTTCCCAGGCCAGATGCTGGTCGGCGAACAGCGTGTCGCCGCCTTCGCTCGGCAGTTCCTGCGCATGCAGCAGCGAGCCGAGGCTGGGCTGGGGCTTGTACGAGATGTCGGAGTGCCAGTAGACGCCCGCGTCGCCGAGGCCGATCGGCTCGCCGTTCTCGCGGATGTTGGAGACGATCAGGATCTCGGGATGGCCGCCGAGCTGGAACTGGTGCAGCACGTGGATCTCGAGGGGCCCGAAGCGGCGGCTGAACTCGACGTGCTGCTGCGGCGTGATCCGCTGGTCGCGGAAGACCAGCACATGGTGCGCGAGATGGGCGCGGTGGATGCGGGCGAAGTCCTCGTCACCGATGGGCCTGGCGATGTCGAGGCCGACGATCTCGGCGCCGACCGGCGCGTCGAACGGACGCACCTCGAAGTGCTGTGGAACTGTCATGCCGCGAATCTAGGCGCGGCACCGCTTTTTCCAAACGAACTCTTCGTTGCTTGCTTATGACGATGTTTCGCGGTTCAGAGCGTGTGGCTGCGGTCGCCCTCGGCGAAGCCCATCGCCTGCCACGGCTCGCCGGCCGCGAAGCCCACCACCTTGAACAGCTCGCCCATCTCGTGCTCGTGGACCAGGCGCGCCGCCATTGCGCGCTCGGCCACCGATGCGGCCTCCATGCGCGCGAGCAGGCCGCAGTTCAGCAGGAAGCGCGCCTGGCTGGTGTAGCCCAGCACCGCGAGCCCCGCGTCCTGCCCCGCGAGCGCGATGCCCGTGAAGTCCACGTGCGCCGTGATGTCCTTGTGCCCCACGTCCGACAGCGGATCGGCGTCGGCGCGGTGGGCGCGGTGGCACATCACGGTGCCCGTGCGCCGCTGCGGGTGGTAGTACTCGCTCTCGGGAAAGCCGTAGTCGATGAAGAAGGCCGCACCCTTCTTCAGCCGGTCGGCCAGGGTCGCGACGAAGGCGCGCGCCTGCGGATGGATCTCGGTCAGGTAGTCGTGCTCGCCGTCCACCGCCACCGGCGGGCGCAGCGCGGTCGCGCGGTCGGCCCAGGCCCAGCCGTCGTCCGCCGCGTTGCGCGCCACGCCGCGCTCGAACCAGCGGCCGTCCACGCGCGCGAGCAGCTGCACCGGCATCGCGTCGAGCACTTCGTTGCCGACCACCACGCCCTCCATCGCGGCGGGCAGCTCGTCGAGCCACTCGACCTGGCCCGCATGGCGCGCGAGCGCCTGCTGCTGCCGCTCGCGCAGCGTGCCCGAGAGGTCGACGATGCGGTAGCGCACGCGGCCGTGGCCGCGCGCCTCGAGCGCATGCAGCAGCTGCACCGCGAGCGCGCCCGAACCGGCGCCGAACTCCCAGACCGTGTCGGTGCCGGTCTTCTCCAGCGCCTCGGCGACCTGCGCCGCGAGCGTGGCGCCGAACAGCGGCGTGAGTTCGGGCGCCGTCACGAAGTCGCTGCCCGAGGCCGGCATGTGGCCGAACTTGGCCAGGGTGTTGGCGTAGTAGCCGAGCCCGGGCGCATAGAGCGCGAGCGCCATGAAGCGGTCGAAGCCGATCCAGCCGCCGGCGCGCTCGACGGCGCGCGCGATCAGGTGGTCGAGTGCGGTGGGTAAACTGCCGGGGGTCGTGGTCTTCGTCGTCACGGCGCCATTGTCCTCCCTCCTTCGTCCTCCCTCCCCGCCCGCATGACCGCCGCATCGCCCGCCCCCGACCGCCGCACCGTCCTCGTCACCGGGGCCGGCCGCCGGCTCGGCCGCGAGATCGCGCTGGCGCTCGCCGCGGGGGGCTGGCAGGTGGCGGTGCACTACCGCCATTCGCGCGCCGAGGCCGAGCGCACGGTGGCCGAGTGCGCCGCCCTCTCGGGCGACTCGGCGCTGTTCGCGGCCGAGCTCGAGGACGAACAGGCCACGCGCGCGCTGCTGCCGCGGGTGGCGGCGCGCTTCCGCGGCGTCGACGCCGTCGTCCACAGCGCGGCGCTGTTCGAGCACGACGAGGCCGCCACCTTCGGCTATGCGCTGATGGAGCGCCACGCGCGCAGCAACACCGGCGCGGCGATCCTGCTCGCGCAGGCCCTGCGCGAGCACGTCGCGGCGCGCGGCACCCAGGGCGCGGTGGTGCACATGCTCGACCAGAAGCTCTGGAACCCGAACCCCGATTTCCTGAGCTACACGCTCTCGAAGGCCGCGCTGGAAGCCGCCACGCCGATGCTCGCGCAGGCCCTCGCGCCGCACGTGCGCGTGGTCGGCGTGGCGCCGGGCCTGACGCTGCCGAGCCACATGCTCGACGACGCGAAGTTCGCGCAGCTGCACAGGCTTTCGCCGCTCGGGCGCTCCTCCACGCCGGAAGACGTGGTCGCGGCCGTGAAGTTCGCGCTCGAGAACCGTTCGATCACGGGTACCACCCTGCTCGTCGACGGCGGCCAGCACCTGATGAAATTCGAGCGCGATTTCTCGCTCATGTAGAGAAGGCCCCCATGTCCTCCCCTTCGCCCTCCGCGCTGCCTCCCGGGCAGGGCCGCCAGACCCTCAGCCTCCAGGGGCTGCGCTTCAACGCCAACCTCGGCATCCTCGACCAGGAGAAGACCGCGCCGCAGCCGATCCAGGTCGATGCCGAGCTCAACCTCGGTCCCCAGCCGCTGCTGCCGCAGGACGACGACATCTTCCACGTGCTCGACTACCGCAAGGTGCGCCGCATCATCATCGACGAGTGCACCGCCGAGCACGTGAACCTGCTCGAGAGCCTGATCGGCAAGCTGGTGCAGCGCCTGCTGCAGTTGCCCGGGGTGCGCGGCGTGCGCGTCAGGATCGCCAAGCTCGAGATCTTCGACGATTGCGAGGTGGCGATTCGCATGGAATCCGGGGAGTGGTGACGCCCCCCGAAGCGGCTCACTTCGTGTAGCCGCCTCCCCCCACTGGGGGGCGCACCCGGCGGACCGGCAAAGCCGGATCCGCGGGTGCACTGGCTCGAGCCGCGGTCGTTCAGGCGGCCGAGCAGGCGACGGCGGGGCGTGCGGCGGGCCAGAGGCGCACGGCGAGCGCGCCGAGGCCCGAGAGCACGCCGAGCAGCGCCACGGCCGGCCAGCCCCATTGCGCGAGCACCAGCGCGCCGAGCGCGGAGCCGGTGGCCATGCCGATGAACACGCCGGTGAAGAACACCGCGTTGAGCCGGCCGCGCGCGGCGGGGTCGATGCCGTAGACCACGGTCTGGTGCGCGATCAGCGCCGCCTGCAGGCCGAAGTCGAAGCCGATCGCGCTCGCCACGATCAGGCCGAGCCGCGCCGCGGGCGCCATTAGCGGCGCGAACAGCATCGCCGCGAAGGACACGGCCACGAGCGCGGCGCCGATGCGGATCACGAGCTCGGGACCGCGCCGGTCCGCGAGGCGGCCGGCCAGCGGCGCGGCCAGCGCACCCGCGGCGCCGGCCAGGCCGAAGGCGCCCGCGGCCGCGCTGCCGAGGTGGAACGGCGCGCCGTGCAGCATCACGGCAAGCGTGGACCAGAAGGCGCTGAAGCCGACCGAGAGCAGCGCCTGCGCGAAGGCCGCGCGGCGCAGCGCGCCATGCCGGCGCCAGAGCTTCACGAGCGACCCGAGCAGCGCGCCGTAGCCCAGCTGCGTGGTCGGCCGCAGGTGCGGCAGCCCGCGCGCCGCGGCCGCGCCGATGAAGGCGATGCTGACGGCCGCGACCACGAACATCGTGCGCCAGCCGAAGTGCTCGGCCACGAAGCCGCTGAGCACGCGCGACAGCAGGATGCCCAGCAGCAGCCCGGTCATCACCGTGCCGACGATGCGGCCGCGGTGCGCCTCGGGCGCGAGGGTGGCGGCGGCCGGCACCACGTCCTGCGCCATGGTGGCCGCGAGGCCGATCACCAGGCTCGCGGCGAGCAGCGGGCCGACCGAGGGCGAGAAGGCCGCGCCGAGCAGCGCGAGCACCAGCACCGAGGCCTTGGCCAGGATGATGCGGCGCCGGTCGAAGCGGTCGCCGAGCGGCGCGAGCAGCAGGATGCCGAGCGCGTAGCCCAGCTGCGTCAGCGTCGGCACGAAGCCCACGCTGCGCGCCGAGGCGCCGATGTCCGGACCGAGCACGCCGAGCATCGGCTGGCTGTAGTAGAGCGCCGCGACCGCGAAGCCGGCGCTCGCGGCCAGCAGCAGGATCAGCGAGCCTGGCAGCTTCTCATGCGTGGTTTGAATGGAAGACATAGCGTAAACCCTTAATTTCTGAGCGAATGGGGCGAGTGTGCAGGGCCACGTTCCTGAACGGTAGCCCCGGTCACTGCAGAATTGATATACGCTTCGCGTATGACAAGCCCCGCACCTGCCGACCGCATCGAGCTGATGCAGACCTTCGTGCGCATCGTCGAGGCCGGCAGCCTCTCGGCCGCGGCCGCGCAGATGGGCACCACCCAGCCCACGGTGAGCCGCCGGCTGCAGGCGCTCGAGCGCTCGCTCGGCGTGCGGCTGCTGCAGCGCTCCACCCATGCGATGAAGCTCACCGAGGACGGCGAGCGCTGCTTCGAGCGCGCCAAGGACCTGATCCTGGGCTGGAGCGCCTTCGAGGCCGAGCTGCGCGGCGCGGGCGACCAGCCCGAGGGCCGGCTGCGCGTGGTGGCGCCGCATGCCTTCGGGCAGCAGCTGCTCGTGGGCCCGCTCGCGGACTACCTGCACCGGCATCCGCAGGTCACGGTCGAATGGCTGCTGCACGACGCGCCGCAGGACAGCACGCCCGACTTCATCGCCGAGGGCGTGGACTGCGCGATCCGCGTCGGCGAGGTGACCGACCCCGCGCTGGTCGCGATCAAGCTGTCGCAGGTGCCGCGCATCGTGATCGCCGCGCCCTCGCTGTTCGAGGGGGCGGCGGCGCGCGCGCTGCCCACCCATCCTGGCGAGCTCGAGGCGCTGCCCTGGCTCGCCGCGCGCAACTTCTACCGCACCGAGGTCGTGATGACGCACGAGCGCTCGGGCGAGACGGTGCGCGTGCCGATCCGCCCGCGCCTGCTGACCGACAGCCTCTACGCGCTGCGCAGCGCGGCCGTGCTCGGCGTCGGCGCGGGCGTGGTCTCGGCCTGGATGGCGACCGAGGAGATCGCCGCCGGGCGGCTGCTGCACCTGGCGCCGGCGTGGCGCGCGATGTCGGCGCCGGTGTACCTCGCGTACCCCTATGCGCGCTTCTATCCCGCGAAGCTGCGGCTCTTCGTGGAGGCGATGCGCAGCGCGTTCCCGTCCGACTGAGGCGGGCAAGACGCCGCCCGATGGCGGCCCGGATGGGGATCGGGGACAATCGGGGCCTTCCCCCCGACTCCCGAAGTAGCCAGCCCATGAACGCCGTCTGGATCGACGATGCGCCTGCCGCCGCCGGTGCCGCCACCGCCAATGCCCTGAAGATCGAGCGCGAGACGCACAAGCTCGAGAAGCGCCTGTGCCGCGAAGTGGGCCGCGCGATCGTGGACTACAACATGATCGAGGAAGGCGACAAGGTCATGGTCTGCGTCTCGGGCGGCAAGGACAGCTACGGCCTGCTCGACATCCTGCTCAAGCTCAAGGCGCGCGCGCCGATCCACTTCGACATCGTCGCGGTCAACCTCGACCAGAAGCAGCCCGGCTTCCCCGAGG